>CBEWZU010000049.1:0-16055 GCA_965561205.1 uncultured Archaeoglobaceae archaeon
TCTAATGTTACCGTGTCGGTTGAATTGTATTCTCCCACCAAATCGCCGCCAGCCGTGTAAACTAAAATCTTCGTTCCCTTTACAAGATTCAAATCTGAGAAGGTGATTGTGACATTTTGAGCGAGAACACTACCTACTATTCCCACGATTAAGCAAATTAAAAAAAGAGGAATTGCTGTCTTCATCGTTTTACCTCCTGAACATTCTGAATGCATCGTTTATTGCACCTATAATACCGTCAAACAGTCCGGTTACGAATCCAACGACTACCAACAAGAGAAGCACTGGAACAACAGCGGTAATTAAGTTCCCGATCGATGGCATTATGCTTCCCGCTCCCTCGACAATATCCCCAATCGCTGTCCAGTTCACGGACATTGTTTCATTCTCTGCCGCCGCAACTGGATTCAATAGCATCAATGCCATCGCAAGAAACATCAAACCAGCTGAAACTCCCTTCTTAATCTTCTCTCTCCTTTCTTTCTTAACTTTCTCTCTCACCCCATCTCACCTCCCCAATCCAAAATAGTTTTATTATTATTTCTTCGATATTATGATATATAAAATATAACGGCGAATTTATCCAAATATGGTTAAATTAACCAAGAATGGATAAATTGGATAAGAAATAAAACAACTAAAAAATTGTAACCTAACAACTATTTGAGCAGTCCTTTTCGTCTCAAATGCTCTTCTAAAGCAATGTTCACGATGTTTGAGATGTTGAAGCCTTCTCGCTTCAAAATATTCAATAATTCTTTCTCGATCATTACATGAGTATCCACTCTTTTCTTCTTTTCAACTTTCAAAATCCTCCTCATCGCCAAACTTTCTGACATTTTAATCAACCTCCAGCGGGAACTTATCAACAATCCGGGAATACCATTCGTCCGCCTGCTTAGTTTTCGCAAGATAGTGCGAAGAGCCGACCGTAACTGAAGCCCTTCCCTGTATAAAATCAGCTACCGATTCTGGAACTCCATTCAGGATCAGAAAGTTGTAGTTCCACTTCCTGATCGTGTTCGCTGAGACTCTTTCGTAAGCCAAATTGTCTTTGAAAAAGTTATAGCCCTTGTTTATCTTCTTAAGCTCAAGCCATGAGGGATAATAGAGCCAAAATGCCTTCTTCTTCCCCTTGCTAACGAAACCAACAGGATATCTTTTCACGATCTTGTTTACTTCGACGACTTTTGAAGCATCGAATTGTTGTAGAGCTTCGACAACATGTTTTAACCTCAAGCCGCTATAAACCAATGCCAAGAAAACGAGTTCAATCTCTTCATCGTTTATTTTTCTAATATAAGAATAAAAAGCCTCTCTAAGTTCCTCGTCGCTGATGAATTCTTCCCTTGCTTTGTATTTCCTTATGAACGTTTTATCCCGCCACTTGTCTAAGCTCACACCGTTTATCGCCGTTATCCCTTTCTCTTCCTCCAAGAAGTTAAAGAAGTTTCTTAAGCCCTTTGCGAATTTATCTCCCCTCACGTTCAATATCAGCTCTTCAAGTTCATCGGGATAAAAGATGTCTTTCAGATGTGACTCTATCGAGGATATATACTCCTTTGCGGTTTTCTTGCTTAATTCTCCTTTCTTAATTCTCTTCTCAAAAAATTTAATAAATTGTTTTTTGTATTTCTTATAGATGTCTCTAAGAGAAGCCTTCACGAGGCGGAGGTCGAGGGTTCGAATCCCTCCGGACCCACTCGTTCTCTTGGCCTAATCTGTTTTTTACCAAAGCTAAATGTTCAATCAGCTTTAGCTCTAAAAATGCGGGCAGATTAATCTCCAATTCTTTAACTTCGGCTATTAAATCTCTGTTCATCCACAAAGCTAATTAGTTTTGTTACTTCCAAGCTCTGGCATGTTAATTTAACTAAAGTCACCATTTGCACCAAGACCTTAGGTAGTTCTAATGTGATAGCCAGAGGTTACTGGGGTAAGGGGGAATCAAAGAGAAACAAAAATAACAAAAATAAGGTAAGAGGTAGATGAGATCATCGATGGATAGTATAACATTAAGTAAGGAGCTTCTAAAAAAGCTTGAAAACTTGAAGGACGGAGAAGAGCCGATTAAGAAGGTCATAGAAAGACTCATAGAGAGCTACGAGGAGCTTCAGGATTACATCGAAGAGAAATACGAAAAACAAGAAAGGATAAAGATAAGTTCGTTGACCTTGAAGACTACGCTGCTTCGAGAGGTCTCTGATGCTTAAAGTTCTTTTACATCCGGATGTTATCAGATCCATTCAAACCCAAACCCAGACCCGGTGCAGATATCAAAAAGTTAAAAGGCAGGGACAAAACCCTATACCGTTTAAGAGTTGGAGATTATCGATTCGAATATTTCGTTGAAAAAGATACTGTTTATGTCATAGATGCTTTTCGAAGAGAAAGAGACTATAGATGATCGATGTTCATTCTGTAGAATTCCTTAGGTTCTTCGTTTCAAAACTTTAAGTTTTAGAACAGTTTATGATTGCTAGAGAACAATAAAGGAGCTTGAGCAGGTGTTCATAAAAAACTTTATTCTAAGGTGATGGTCAGGGGGTAATGGAAGAAAGAGAGGGAGTTAAGATGGAGAGTTATTCCCCAATTGGGGAGATATTGTGGATCAACATCTCCAGCTTAATTTTTGGGGATTAATTAGGGATCGAAAAAATTTAAAATATCTATGCTTACAGTTAAATTAAGTAATAATTTTTAAGGGGATTTCCGTGATAGACGATGAACCAAAAAAAAATATGGCTCAAAATTGATGGAAAGGTAGTTGCTGATGGTAGGATCGAAATCTATATCTTCGGCAATTTATTGGTAAATTTACAAAAGATAATTAATATCATCTCTAGATACAGATGGGTACGTCGTAAAAAGGATGAATTTAAGTTGTTTTTAACACAAATCTCTAAAGGAAGTGTACGTGCTGAATTTCAACCGCAATATTACTATTCTTACGATATGGAAAAGGTCGCTCCCCTCAATATCGTCATAGACGAATTTTTGGAGCTAGTCACAACCTTAGTTAGAGATCCAGAAGAATTCAAGAAATCTATCGAAGAAAAAATCCCTCTACCTCATAGGCGGGTGCAATTTCTTCAGAATCTGAAAAATATTTGGTCTAAGGAGAAATATCGCGTCTATACTGCCGCTGACACGAAAGAACCGGAGAATTTTATTTATCTGGATCCATCTCGTGAAGAATACATGGAGAAACTCATAAAAGAGTACAAGGGCGAAGACAAAGTATCTCTTAAGGGGGTGATTATAAGGATCAAGGGGGATGATCCAAGATATTTTGTGGTTGAGACCACTACTGGGAAAAAATCAAGTGTTATTATTACCCCAACTTAGAAAGTAGTGTAAAGAAATTTTACAAAACACCCATTATAGTGGAAGGATTTTTAAGGAAGGGAGCTAAAACTGCTGAAATAAAAGAGTTGTCTAAAATTGAACAATTTACTAGGTACCTTACTGGCAAAATCGGTAGATTTGAACTCAAAACTCCTGTAGCATTCAATGTTTCTTACTATGCGGAAGAAGGCCTGTGGTGTATCGAAAATGAAGAACTTGCGTTAAGAGGGTATGGATCAAAGTTATCAAGAAGCCCTACTGGACTTGGAGTCGAGTTTAGAATCACTTTATAGGTTTTCTCAGTATTCCCGATGAGAAACTAAATGATAAATCTAAAGAAATCAAATCAAGATTATTGAAGTTTCTTGATTTAGAACAATTCAGAAATTTCTATGATTTAGTTATAAAAACTTGATGTGAGGTCTCGAAAATGTCTTTGAAAAAAGACAGAGTAATCAAAGGTCTAACAGGTAAGGGTTTCGTGGAAATAGTGGACAGAAAACGTGACCACAGGGATTTTTTGCCTTAGAGATCCTCAAGACCCTAACAAATACATTCCTTACATCCGAACGCAAGTAAGCATGGGTAGCAAAAAATACAAGGATTTATCTGAAAACTTAATCTCAAAAATAAGAAAACAATTGCATTTCGATAGTAAAAAACAATTTCTTGACTTTCTTAAATGCGATTACACCCTCGAGGATTACTATGCTTACTGAAGGCCAAGGACAAAATCTAAATTCGAAAAGCTCTAGAGATAATATCTTCAAAAGTCTCTTCCTTTTTCCTGTAGATTATCCCACAAGCTGTTTGATCTCTACAGTTTAGGGCGTCTCCATCTCCCACAAATCCAACCGGTATCAAATCGGGATTTGCTATTTTCAATCCCGTAAGGAAAGGGGGAACTCTCCCGTGGATTACATGAAAGCTCGGAAGCTTTATATAATCTACAATCTTCCCATGACATCCAATTCCCGATGCAATAACAATTCCCCTAATCCCTTCGTCTGTTAACTTTTTTACAGCTTTTTCAAAAGCGTTCAAGATGCTGTAGTTCCCGCAACCGGGACACCAAGTTATCTTGACATTAGTCCTTATAATATCCCCTAATTTCTTTGAGAGTAAAAGGTCTACCATCCCATCTCAGGATTTTCTTAACTTCTTTCCCAGTCTCTTTCTCAATAAGATTAGCTAACAACCCCCTGTAATTGCATTCAACGCAGTAGATCTCACCCCTGAGTTTTGGAAGCATTAACGGTTTCAAAAATCTAACACCGAGAACTGACAATCCGAGCTCTTCAGCCACTTCGATGACGGAGCCGTAATTTGACCCCCAAGTCACTATAGTGTCTTTACCCATCCTATGGAAAACAAATGGCTCTTTCTTCACAACAACATCTCTGATCGCCTCTTCTTTCTTCATTCTCTTAGAATACATTATCTTAGCAATTTCGGCGTTATCCGTTGTTATTCCGAACTCATCATGCTCATTGCCATTGGCTTTCACAATAGCTGGTGGATCTGCATAGGGAGACACGCCGTTATCGGTTACCTTGTATCTCGGGAATACTTCAGAGGTCTCCTTATCAAAAATTTCGATTTCCTCTTTCTCGACTTCCTTGAAGTGGACGGTTTCGTAACTCTCGGTTATGTGCTTTTCCGTGAGAAGAATTGCGGGTGTTTGAAATCTCCAAGCGAGATTTAATAGGATAGCCGAAAGTCTGAAGGAATCCTCCACCGTTAAAGGAGAAGCCACGATGAGAGGGAAGATTCAAAACAAAATATAGATCTTCCTATGCTGTAAAGGTTGCCATATCCGTTGAAGGGCCGCTTCTCTGGGCTTCGATTATGAGGACGGGAACTTCAGCCATTGCAGATAAACTGACGCTCTCAGGCATTAATGCAAAACCACCACCGCTTGTCCCACCAGCACTCCTTTTACCTGCAAAAGCACTACCGATAGCCATCATGATCGCTGCGATCTCGTTTTCCGGCTGAATCGCAATCGCCATACGTTTTCCAGAGAGGAAATGGAGAATGGACGTTGCGGGACTCATGGGATATGCGTAGTAGCATTCAAGTCCAGCTTTAACCATTCGAGGGCAATCGTCTCACTTCCCGAATGAAGGGGTTTTTACCACCTCTTTTCGGGATTTTTGCGATAGGGTTGTAATTTTTACTTACGTATTTGCAAGCCATTTTGGATAGCTCAATCTTATCCTCCGCTTTTTCACTAAACTTCTCAGCGAGTTTTTTATGCAACAATTCTGTATCCACTCTCACCAGATAGAAAAATACACTAAGAGCCGCTACATTTCTGTAAACCTTCAGAAGTCCAACTTCCTTTACGAATTCCGTTAAAGGGACTGGGATCGTGCGATCGAAATTGATATCGAAATCAGAATCGTAGATGGCAAAGCCATCTAATCTATCCCTGTGGTAATCGAAAACGTAATCTCTCAGGTATATCAGAGCATCGTATCTGTAACGATGTGAATGGATTTTGCGATCTGAGAACCTCACAACACTTGCGTTGTGACCTCCCCTTATCATCGATTCGTATTCTTGGTAAACAAAACCTTATACCATCGCCTGCAGCACCTGTGATGCAAACATTGAAGTCCATATTTTCGGAAAATGGCAATAATTTATAATTTTTATCAAACTATAAATATCGCCTGAATAAGTGGGGAACGATGAACGAGCTAATGATATCGGCGGCACTCTTCACGATATTAATTCTCGTTTTAGTCCTGCCGTTTAGGGTTAGAAAAATCGAGGAGAATTTGGAGCCCTTCTTCTTAATCATGGGAATTATAGCTGTAACGGTAAGCGGGCTCTGGAGCTACGAGCTGATAATAGAAGCACTGGAAACTCCCGTAAAGATAACGGAGTTTGCGGGAATTCCCATCGGTATATTTCAGGTTGTTTTAATTGTAGGTCTCATAATTCACTTTTATAACAAAAGGGTGTATTCTCTCCTCATTGCAGTATTAAAAAGACTTGGAATAAAGACTTTTGTTTTCTTTACAGTTGTTTTTTTCGGTCTTATTTCGAGTATAATCTCCGTGATAGTTTCCGCAGTTATCTTAGCCGAAATAGCCTTAATAATGCCTCTTGAAAGAAAGAAGAAGGTTGAATTCGTGGTAATAGTTTGTTTCGCAGTCGGATTGGGTGCCGCTCTCACACCCGTTGGAGAGCCCCTCTCTACGATTGTCGTTAAAAAGCTCAGCGGAGCTCCCTATCACGCAGATTTCTTGTTTCTTCTCCATCTTATCGGGAAATACATAATTCCAAGCATTATCGCCCTTGGACTGTATGCCGTTACGAGAGTGGGGAAGGGTGTGGGTGAGCTAAAACTCCCCGAATACACGGATACTCTAAGAACTGTTGTCATCAGAGCTGTCAAGGTTTATGTGTTTATATCAGCTCTCGTTCTCTTGGGTGAAGGATTCTCCCCGATAATAGACTGGTATATCTCGAAAATACCTCCAGAAATCCTCTACTGGGTAAATATGATATCAGCCGTTTTGGATAATGCAACTCTGGCAGCAGCCGAAATAGGACCCTCTCTGACGATTTTACAAATAAAGGGAGCATTAATGGGATTGATTGTTTCCGGTGGCATGCTAATTCCGGGTAATATACCCAATATCGTGGCTGCTGGAAGACTAAGGATATCGAGCAGAGAATGGGCAAAGGTTGGAGTTCCATTGGGAATCGTTTTAATGGCAGTGTATTTTGTTTTGATATACGTCTTAGGATTGTGAATATTCAATAATATTAAATATCCTCCAAACTAAATCCCACTGATGATCATCGGCGTAGATGTGGGAGGAACCAACACAGACGTGGCGATAATTGATGAAGATAGAAACTTGATGACTTTTAAATATCCAAATGAATACGGGATCACCAATATCCTAAAAGAAATTGATAAAAATACGGACATAAAATCTTCAAGACTTGTTATAAGCACATCTCTTCCTTTAAATATTATAGCAAGCAGATTTAACGAAATAAAAACCTGTTCCCTTATCATCCCCGGTCCCGGGTTGAATTACAGTGATTACGGAATAATTCTCAAAGGTGCCGTAAATCACAGGGGAGATATTGTGGAAAACATCGATGAAAAGGAAGTAGAAAAGGCTTTATCCGAGAACAAAGCTCAAACTTTAGCCATTTCGGCAAAATTCTCGATAAGAAATCCTCAAATCGAATATGATGTCCTAAAAATTTCTTTAAGGTATTTCGATAAAAGGGATATAGCCCTAAGTAACTACGTAGGGTTTTTGAACTTCCCATTAAGAATCAATACGACAATTGTGAATGCAAAGATTATGAGAGAGGTATGGGAGCTGACCGATGCCATTAAGAAGTTTACAGAAAATTTCTTCTATTACAAAGGTGACGGAGGTATCATCCCATGGCAGATTGCCTTAAGGAATCCCTCAGAACTCTACAATTCGAGTCCGGCGGCGGTTGCTCACGGTGCCTATTTTCTAACGAAAGAGGAGAACGCCCTAATAATCGATGTAGGAGGAACAACAACAGATTTTATTTTAATTAGAGACGGAACTCCGGAGATTGAAGAAAGAGTGAAAATTCACGGAAAAAGAACGCACATCAGGTGCGTAAAAAGCTTTTCAATACCCTATGGAGGGGACAGCCTTTTTGATGGAGATCTGAAACCCTACAGAATTGATAAGCCGATCGCATTTGGTGGCAGACATATCACCCTCACCGATTTACTTAACGGTGCCGGAGAAGAAATTGGAAACTTCAGACAGTCCAGAATGGCTGTGAAGGGTATAGACTGCGAAAAATACGTCGACCGCTACATAGATATGATTGCAGAGAAAGCGAAGAAGTTCGATGCCGGTAGGATAATAGGGACGGGCTATTTAGCGAGATATCTCATACCGGAGGTTGCAAGAAGATGCGGCAAAAGATTCATTGTCCCCAAGCATTCCGAGTCAGCGAATGCGGTCGGCGTAGCCATTTCAAGAATTAGCCTAACCCTTTACGCAAGATTCGATACCGAGAGAAGGGTTGCCGTCTACAATGGAGAAGTGGATAAGGAGATTTTCGAAAAGGTGAGTGGACATCCCGATGATGAAGAAATAATAAATTCCGCAATAAATAGAGCAAAAGAGCTTGCTACGAATTTCGGAGCGAGAGAGGAGGATTTAGACGACATCGACGTCTTGTATTTCAACTCTTTTCCCATTGTTAGGGGCGGCATTATGAGAGGTAAGATTGCGGATGTGATAGTTCAAATAAAACCGGGATTGTGTAGTGATGTTTTGTCAACTATCCCCTCTTGACGGGAGGGGCTTGCAGGTGATTGCCATGGGAGGCGATCCCTACATTAGGCACGTTGACGGGTGCCCGACCCCTCCGAGCCAGCTCGGAGAGGTTAACGGAGGCGACGTAATCGGCATTGTGCTGGTAGCCACAGCTGATGCATCTGAACAGCCGGCCATTTCGATTCCTTTTATCAACAGTTCCACAGCGTGGACACCTCTGAGAAGTGTGATTTGGCTTAACGTAAACCACTGGAATACCCTTCTCCAAGCATTTGTATTCGATCATCTTTTGGAGTCTTCTAAAAGCCCAGCTGTGGAATGTGGCTCTTTGTTCTTTCCTCTGTTTACACCTCTGTCTTATCCTATCCAGCTTCTCCATCACGACAAAGTCTCTGCCAGCGACCAGAGAGTTAACGAAAGTTCTGCTAACTTGGTGCAAAACTGTATTTACTCATCTTCGCTCCCCCCCAGCCAGCCGTTTAAGCTTCCTCCTTGCGGAGGAATTACCCTTATACTGGAGGGAGCTTCTGAGCTTCCTAAAATGTCGCCTCCTGTGCTCGATTGGCTTACCATTAACTCTAAACCCGTTGGAAGCTACCAAGAGATTGTTAATCCCAATATCAACACCAACTGGATTACTTCCAGAAGGTTCTGGAACTTTCATCAGAACAGTAATATGCAGGTAGAATTCCCCGCTATCCCTTCTGTAGACGAGTTTAGTATCTCTTACAGGGTTCTTCAAAAGCTCTTGCTGATAATCTCCAATAGCAAGCTTTGGTTTAACCCTACCATAGATGGTAGAGATAGAAACCCTCTCCTTGTCTCTGAGCAAGGTGAACAGCCGCTTATCCAAATCCATAGAAAGCTTCTTGAACTTGTGTTGCTTCTTTCTATCGGTTCTATAAGATTTGGCAACCCTATCTCTCGCTCTTATTGCAAGATTTGCAGGAAGCTTGAATCTTTCTCTGGTCACGTAGTAGACGAGATGGTGAAGTACAACTGGATTGTAAACTCTGTTATTCCATGCTACCTCGCTGATATAGTTACAAGCATCTCTGAAAGCCTTAACAGTATCTGTAAGTTTCTTAAATTCTTCTTCGGTGCAATCGAGCTTACAGACTACTGTCTTGGTAGCTTCCACCAATCATATATGTATTCCAAGGTATTTAAACTCTACTCCCGCTTTCCTTCCCATCCTCAGATGGAGTATCCAGCGAGGTGATTGTGATGAAAACGGGAATAGTTTACCACAAAAAGTATTTAGAGCACGAACAAGATCCGAGACATCCCGAAAGAAGGGAGAGACTTGCCTACACTATCGACCAACTTACGGAGGAAGGATTATTCGAAGATGAGGATATCGTGTTGCTTGAACCGTTCCCGGCAAGTATGGAGGACGTTTTGGAGGTTCACACAAAAGAATACGTAGAGTTTTTGAAAAGGGAAAGCGCGAGGGGTGGCGGGATCATCGACTTCGACACAAACATCCCAAAGGGTGTTTTTGAAAGGGCTTTGCTTGCCGCCGGTGGTGCCATCAGAGCGGCAAAAGCCGTTCTCGATAAAGAGGTCGACAATGCCTTTGCTATGGTTAGACCTCCCGGTCACCATGCGAAGCCGTACACGGGTGCGGGATTCTGTTACCTAAACAACATGGCGATAATGGTCAAGTGGTTGTTGAAAAGGGGTTTTGAAAGAATTATGATACTCGACTGGGACGCACATCACGGAGACGGGACACAGGAGATATTCTACGAAGATGATAGAGTCCTCTTTATTTCGACTCATCAGATGCCTCTCTATCCCGGGACTGGATACCCCCACGAAGTGGGGAGAGGACGTGGAGAGGGATTTACTATAAACATCCCACTGCCACCGGGAACATCCGACGAGGGCTATCTCTACGTTTTTGAGAAGATTGTCGAACCGGTAGCTAAAGAATTCAAACCAGAATTCATAGCGATATCCGCGGGGCAGGACAACCACTTCACAGATCCCATAACAGGTCTCGCCCTAACGGCGAGAGGATACGGAGAACTCATGAGGAGAGCCGTAAATCTATCAAAGGATCTATGCAAAGGAAGGCTTGTTGCGGTTCTCGAAGGAGGTTACAGTGTCGAAGCAGCCCTACCTTATACAAATCTCGCGATTATTGCGGCAATGGCTGGGAAGGATATATCCCACATAAGAGAGCCAAAGAGCTATCTTGCAGAGCTGAAATGGAGGAAAAGAGATTATGCTATGCAAAAAGTGAGGGACAATGTTTCGGATGTTATAAGAATCCACTCAAAATACTGGAGTTTAAAATAGAATGCTCTCCATATCCTCTCCGCTGTAATATATCTCCTGAATAAGGTCGTATATATCATCCATACCTTCTCCAGTTCTTGAAGACACGGGGATTAGGGGTCTGAACAATCCGAGATCGTAAAGTAGGTGGAAAAGATCTGGGGACAATCCCCTTTCTTTGGACACGGAAGCATATAGGGTTTCAGGAGATTGGCTCCATTCCATGATCTTTCTGAGCGTATGTTCGGGGAGGATGTCCACCTTACTCAGGACGGGAATCTGGGGAATGTTGAGCCGCATTATTGCTGAAGAGTAAAGGAAGACAAGGGAAAGAAATCCCGAAGCTTGTTGAGATATTACGGGATCAAACAGGAATACAGAGACACAGTTAGTTCTACCCAAAACACCTATGAGGATTTCGCTGCTTGCCCTTAACGTGAAGAGCTCCATCTGACCGGGAGTGTCCATCAGAACGTAATTGGCACTGTAGAGATCAATTTCATCGATGATGTCCTCTATCTTTGTCGCTATCAAATCTGAAGCAATGATTTGCGCCCCATTTGGTCCAACATCGTATTTTTCCATTATATCCTCAATGCTAAACCATTCTCGAACATCGATGTCTGCAGAATACGGAAGACTTCCTGCTCCCGGATCGAGATTTACGATGATATGATCTATCTTTTTAAATTCAAGGTAATCCGAAAAAGCCTTTGTTAGATGGGTCTTTCCGCTTCCCGCCGAACCTACAAAGAACACATAAATTTTGTCCATAGATGTTGGGATTACGGTTGGTTATTAATAATGTGTGGTTTAGTTTTGATAATTCTGTTAAATCTTGAGGTTTGCAAATGTAGTTGAATTTAAATAATTTTAGTAGTGTCAAATCTAACTGAGATGATAATAATGACAAACTATGAGCATTTAGGGAATGACGAAAAAGAATCCATAAAGGGATATGAAAGCAAAGATCCCTTAATACAATTTCTGAAAAATAAACCAGCAGTTCTTGATTTACTTGGGAGAATATGGGAGATACTATATCTTGAGGGTAGTACACCAGATATTGGAAAAAGAAGGGAACATGTTATACGTGTTATGTTAGAAGAGGAGTTTGGATTAAAAGTTAATCCAGCACCACCTATGGAGAGCGAATGGGATTTTTCTATAACGATTGAAGGAATAGAAAGAAAGTATAGTCTTAAGACGACGGAAACGATTACTACCGTAAAAGTAGCATGGAATGGATTTCCGTCATTAGAAAGAGCACGAAGATTTAAGTTTAAATATCCGATACTTTATGTGACTGGTAACAGGAAAGAAGGTAAGATTTCGGTTTACGTCTTTGAGTTGGACGATTTGGAAAAACTAAAAGAAGAGATGAATGATAATATGTGGTGGATACCTAAGAGTGGGACTAATCCAAGGGGATTCGGGATTAATACCCGAGCAATTAAGACCCTAATAAAAAGAGCCAAAGAAAAAGGTAATTTCGTGGAAGTAAATTATCAACACGTTGACGTAAATAGCATTAGAGAAAAATACTGGAAAATGTGGTATAATCTATTGAAAAAGTTAGCTTTGGAGAATTTAAGATAAATATTCTGTAAGTTTCTTTGTGCTTAATATCTGTTTTATTCTCTGTTTGGCAATCTCTACATATTTTTCTTCTATATCTATGCCTATAAAATGTCTTCCTGTTTTCAATGCGGCAACACACGTTGTACCAGAGCCTACGAATGGGTCAAGGATGACATCTTCTTTGAAAGTATATAGTTGTATACATCTGTACGGTAGCTCTTCTGGAAAAGGGGCTGGATGACCGACCTTTTTCGCAGATTCCGGTGGAAATCTCCAAACACTCTTTGTGAATTCTAAGAACTCTTCTCTCGTGATAGTATTTACTTTGTCTTTTTTCTCTCTTTTAAAAATACCTTTAGACAAAACGATAATATACTCGTGTTGATCTCTTAATACAGGGTTTACAGCTGATTGCCATGTCCCCCACGCTGTTGATGCTCCACTGACAGCATCACCTTTATCCCATATAATTTCTCCTCTAAAAAGGAAACCTATCCTTTCGAACCTCTCTATAAGATACGCATGAAGAGGTATGTACGGTTTCCTACCCAAATTGGCTACATTAAAACAAACACGACCTCCCCAAACAAGCACTCTGTAAACCTCTTTCATAACTTCTTCGATGAAATCAAGATACTCCTCCAGTGTTAAATCTTCATCATATTCTTTTCCTACATTATATGGCGGTGAAGTTATCATCAGGTGAACACAGTTGTTTGGAAGCTTTTTAAGAATCTCACGTGCATCTCCTAATATTATTTTATCTAAAAATTTAGTTGGAACTTTGTTTTCGGTAAGATCCTCTGGCTTTGGTATATAAAGATAGCCGTTTTTATATAGCTTTCTGGAATAGAAAGGAGTTGAATCGTGGCTTATTCTCCCTGAAACACCAAAACTACTTGTTCGTGTCTTTTTTACCATATACTACACCTTTTTATACTTTTCAAGATACTTTAATGGTCTTACCACTATTATGAGTTCCCCACCTTCCGCTCTGATTTCCCAATTAAGCTTATCACCTTCTGAAAGGTTAAACTGCTTGACAATACCTATAGGAATTGTCGTTCTTAAGGATTTGCTTTTTGATGTTGCTTTAGTAAGTACGGTAATCTCACCCATTTTAATCACCTAATTTGAGTATTAGGTAAAATCATCTATAAAGTTTTTGGTGTAAATTTTTACTAAAAATTTTATAAAGGTTCCTCAGAAAGACGACCACAAGTTTTATCTTCTTAAAATTTATCATGATTCTTAATGTATCTGTATCCGAAGGAAATATTGGGCGACACCTACCTCACGAAACTTGGTGGATTCAGCGAAGAGATCGGAAAGAATGAAGTGGGAATAAACGAAAAAGCCATCGAAATGAACACATCACTTATTCAAGATGAAAGCTATGTCAAATTGAGATTTTTTGAGATCAAACAAAAGCCATTTTTCCTGAGGAAGTCCTTTAGAATCATCGGGATACCGCAGGAGTGGAACTCCTTCGAGCTGAGCCTTAACGGAGAGATCGTGATGGCGGAGGATTATCGGGAAGAGTTGAAAAAACAGGTGGGTAAACATCTCTTAATAAATGCGGTTGAATCCTTCAGAATCGATGGAGATTACTCATCAATGAGCAAAGCGATTAAGTCTATGAAAGAATGGATATGGAAGTCCGAGAACTTAAGAAGAAGGAACTAAAAATCCTTAAGAACGCTTTAAGATTTTTTCGATCGGAGGATATTCTTGAAAAGTATAAAATATTCGTTGTCGAAAGAGATAAAAAAGAGGTCTATGTGGCTACCAAGGAGATACATTCTCTAAACAGTAAGTTAAATTTCAAGCATTTAGGAATCAAAATAGGCGAGATCGGGAAGAGACTCAGACTGACATTGGAGGGTGCCTATTTAATTGTAAAAAACAGAAAAAGGGTTTTTGTTAACGAGACTGGTGAGATGCTATTCCTTTACGGAAGGGATATCTTTGCATCCTCGATAATAAAAACGGACAGAGATGTTAAAGAAAACGACATAGTTTTCGTTTGCAATAAAGATGGCGACATCCTCGGAATAGGGAGATCAAGATACGATGGGGCTCGAATCAAAGATGTTGAAAAAGATAGGGTTGTTATTGAAAACCTTGTGGACAGGGGAGAATACATCAGAGGAAACCGAACATACAATGCATATTAATCTACCCTGAAAATAAATTCGTATCTGTTGATTACTACTCTCAGATTTCCCCCTCTGTTCAGTGCATAAACCTCCCAGCTTCTCTCACCACAACAATCGACATCGGGATATTTACAATCTGTTTTCGGATCGAAGAAGGAGAGCAACATGGCATTACCTTCCTTTGAGGCAATTTCTTTTGCGATCTCCTCAGCTTCATCAAGGGAGAGATCTTTTTTGAGATCTATTCTTATTTCTTTCATCTTGGTTATATCAATTACAAAGTTTTTAAAACTTTTTAAGGCATAGCCTTAAATCCACACACTATATGTTATCGCCAATAAGTTCTGGTAAAAATTGATAGTGACTAACTTATACTCTCACTCTTTACTGTGGGAGATTCATATGAGACCTCAAAAGGTCTTAACTTAATTTAGTTCTTTAAGTCCATACCTAGTAAGGAGGGAATTTGCAAGCGTAAAGATTTATATTGAGTTAATGCTAATATAACCAAAGGGAGGTGAGAATATAAGCTTGAACAACATCAGTAAATTTATAGAACACGTAAGTAACTTTTTTTCAGAAAAAGAAGTAAAAGAAATAGAGAAAATAGAGAAAATCTTAGAAAAGGCTATTAAAGGGGAATTCCCGGAATCCAATGAAGTTATTAAAGAATTGGAAGCTAGAATTGAGGAAATTACAAAAGAAATGGAGGATAAAATCTTACCAGAGTTAAGAAGGAGAGCGATCGAGATATGATACTAAAACGTGTATCTATCGAGGGGTTTAAGGGAATTTCAAACAGAATAGAACTTGAGTTATCTCCAAAACTTACTGTAATCTTTGGTCCAATCTTTTACGGAAAGTCCAGCATACTTGAAGCAATACAATGGTGTCTATACTGTAATAGCGGCGCAGAGTGGAGACAAATAAAAAGAGTTTTTGAAGAATCAAAGATCGTAAATGTAAGAAAAACTAAAGCAGTCGTTTCAATAGACTATGAGCATGACGGTAAAATCTACATGATGTTTGCTGAAACTAAGTCTGATGAAGGATATGGATTCAAATCGTATGACAATGGACCATTTAAAAATCTCACATTAGGTGAATTAAAGTTTACAGATTTTATAACAGTGATAACTACCTCTCAGACAAGAAGATTTGTTTCAAAAGATGATCTAAAAGCGTTAGATTTGACTTTTAATGTAACATTTTGGAGAGAACTGGCAAATAAATCAGAAAAACTTGTGAAAGACTTGCTCGACAAAGAGAAGGAGAACGTTAAAAAAGCATATAGGTGGAGAAGAGAGTTAGAAGAAGTGGTAATGTCACAGTAATGTTTATATTTGATTAGGTGTATAATAGACAATGATAT
>CBEWZU010000050.1:0-15457 GCA_965561205.1 uncultured Archaeoglobaceae archaeon
AAGACTCTGGAAAACCCGTGGGAGTCATAACAGATCAAAAGATTCTAAAGATTCTTGCTCCAGAACAGGTGAAAGTATATTATTCTTAAAAATTAATTTATCTTTTTTAAAGCAAACCCAAAAAATCATTCAGGGTGATTATTTCGGCGTTAAACACGTTTTTCATGTGATGGAGTGCGTATTCGTAGTCATAATCAGTAAGAGCGGCGGTGCAATCCTTGATTACCGAGACTTTGTAACCTCTTAAAGCGGCGTCACCGGCGGTGTGAAGAACACAAATATTTGTCAAAACCCCAGTCAGATAAAGCTTTTCTATTCCAAGCTCTCTTAGAGTTAGATCTAAATCCGTTCCAAAGAAAGCTGAATATCTTCTCTTCCTTATGAAGTAATCTTCATCGGCAACATTTATCTCATCTATTATCTCCGCTCCCCTTGTGTTTGCTATACAGTGCGGGGGCCATATTTTGAACTCCACATCATCCTTACGGTGCCAGTCTTGTGTGAAGATAACGGGCATTTTCCTTCTTGCTTCTTGCACCGCTCTATTCACTGATTCGAAAATGTTTTTAATATGTTCACCCCCGAAAAGGGAGCCATCGGGATAGCAGAAATCTTTTTGCATGTCAATGACGATAAGAGCGGATTTCATGTTTTTTAATGGAAAATTTTAGATTTAAAAATTTTTGGCTCCAAAAAATTATTTATGTTCTCGGAGAGTCATGAAATCGATGGATTCACTGATCTTGATAATTACCTTCGTGATTTACTGGACGGTTGTTGTAATCCTCGATCGCAAGGGGATCCTAAAAAGGAGAAATATCACAGCCTACGGTCCTCTTCTAATGATAAGAACAAAAAGAGGAATAGGATTCCTAAAAAAACTTGCTGAAAAAAGAAAAATCTGGATCACAATTGGGACTGTTGGGATCCCGGCGGTTTTTGTCGGAATGGTATTTATGTTCGTCCTGATACTGATAATGGATTATATATTGCTGACGACACCTCCGAAACCATCCGAGATAACAAGTCCGAGAAATGTTCTTCTGATTCCGGGTATAAATAAGTTCATTCCGCTAATTTGGGGTTTAATCGGATTAATTGTGACCCTGATTGTTCATGAATTCAGCCATGCGATTTCAGCCCTCTCTGAAAATGTGAAAGTAAAATCTCTCGGAGTTCTTTTGGCATTCGTTCCCTTGGGAGGCTTCGCCGAGATCGATGAGGAGGCTTTGAAGGACTCGGAAATTATGACAAGGGTTAGAGTCTTCTCTTCGGGAGTGATAAGTAATTTCATAACTGCATTAATATCTTTCTCTCTGTTCTTCTATCTCCTCGGCTTTATCACGCCATCAATTGCCGTCCTCACTTCCGAGAATCCCGAATTAAAAACGGGAGACGTGATTATCGAAATTAACGGTATTCCAGTTAAGATACCGGAAGACGTTAGCAGAGCAATTAAAGGAGATGAAATAGTCTTAAAGCTCAAAGATGGAAGAGTTGTGGAGCTAGAGGGAATAACGGGAGCCAAGATAATCGAGGTCATGGAAAACTATCCAGCATACAAAGCGGGGATTAAAGAAGGGTGGATAATCACAGAAGTCGATGGAAAAAAGATAGTAACAATCTACGACTTTAAAGAGAGTTTGAAGAATAAAAAAGTGGGTGACACCGTCAGTTTAGTAATTTTTGATGGAAAGAGCTTCAGGGAATTCAACTTAGCACTTGCGAATCTTAACGGAAGGGCGGTTATAGGAGTTCACGTTCAGGAGTATATCGCTGGCATCTCCCTCAGCTACTTTTACGCAGAAAACATTCTGAATACTCTTCGAAGTATCCCGGCAATGCTTGGAAATCCAGTAGGCTGGCTTTTCATAATGTCCATGCCCATAACGTTTTTCAACAGTTTTTCTCCCCCTATAACTAATTTCTTTAATTCATCAGTGGGTGAATGGATATTTTACGCGTTAAACACATTTTATTGGGTGGGATGGATTAATTTCTACGTTGGATTATTTAACTGTCTTCCGGCAATCCCCCTTGACGGAGGTAGAGTTTTCTACGATGTTACGAATAGGATCGGTGGGAGGAAATTCGCTGAAAGTTTTAGCAGATTTCTTTCGGCACTAATATTCTTTTCGATAGTTCTTTCAATCGTGGTCCCGAACATCCCAAGATGAAATGTGTAAGATGCAAAGAAAAAGCCTTCGAGAAATTCAGGGGCAAATACTACTGCAGAGATTGTTTTATCGAAAGATATGAAGAAGCCGTAAAATCCACAATCAAGAGATATAAAATGATAAAAAAAGGAGAGAAGATATTGGCAGCTTTAAGCGGTGGGAAAGACAGCGTCGCAATGCTATCAGTTCTGAGCAGATTAGGTTTCCATCTTGAAGCACTCCACATCGATTTGGGGATTGGTGATTACAGCAAAAAATCTTTGGAAATTT
Organism: uncultured Archaeoglobaceae archaeon; assembly: GCA_965561205.1. Lineage (GTDB taxonomy): Archaea > Halobacteriota > Archaeoglobi > Archaeoglobales > Archaeoglobaceae > Geoglobus. The sequence continues at coordinate 2,448 of CBEWZU010000050.1, forward strand.
CAAAAAAGATAGCTGAAATCCTTGACGTCGAACTGAATGTTGTCTCCCTGAAATCCTACGGGTTCACTATCGAAGATGTGAAGAAAAGGGAGTGCAGTGTTTGTGGAAACGCCAAGAGATATCTTATGAACAGATTTGCGAGGGAAAATGGATTCGATGCCATTGCCACAGGACACTGTGCCGAGGACATTCTATCAAATTTCTTTAAAAATCTTTATTCCGGTAACGTTGAATGGAGCGAGAAGCAAAAACCGAGAATTGATGGTTTTGACAAAATCGTTACGAGAATTAGACCCCTATACGAGATGGGTGAAAGGGAAAACCTCCTCTACGTTATGGCGAGAGATTTACCCTTCCTCTACGAGGAGTGTCCAAAAGCTCCTTCAACAAAATGGAAGGAAATAATCTACGACATCGAAAGGAAAATTCCCAATTTCAAAATAAACTGCTTGAGAAATTTAGCGAAAGAAAGGGAAAAGAAAAAGATGGAGAACCAATACAGATACTGCAAAATATGTGGGGAGATCACAACAACCGAAATATGTCAGTTTTGTAGAAACGTCATGAAGTTCAGAAATCCTCGATCTCGATAAATTTGAGCTCTCTTAAGCATCCAGTCAGTATTCCGAGTTTTTTCGCCCTTTTTCTGAGTTCTTTATCGTTCGAGATGATCACGGCATCCTCTTCTTTCGCTAACCTGATTATAGCATCATCGCTACCCCTTGCTTCGATCTCCCTTACTTCGCATTCTTTGCATTTCTCAATAAGCTGCAAAGCGAACTTTGCCGCAATTCTTTTCTTCCCGTTCAAACTCTTTTCAAGATTCTTTAACTCTAAGATGACCTGCTTTGGAAATAAGAATTTTTTAAATCCCAATTCCCTTAATTGAGAAAAAACGTCTACTTTCCGGGTAAAAATGTAAATCAGGACGTTTGTATCTATTACCGCTTTCATCAGATTATCGTTCCGGCACCAATCAATCTCCATCTCGCCCCTACACGCCTACTTATGGCGACTTTTGATCCCTTTTCGGCGCATACGGGGCGCCTCAGCTTTACCTCAACAACATCGTCCCTCGCCGAGGTCACAACACCCAATGTGATTGCGGTCCCCACACTTAACATGAGGGGCTCGTTCATCTTTATTTTTTCAACTTTAAGCTCCTCTTCTGTTCCCACAACTCTTTCAAGCAATTTTACATCCATTGTAAACTCGTAAAGGACTTCTGGAAGCTCGTTAGGATGACCTAAGACGTTTCCAACAAGTCCGTCACTTTTTGTCAGGAAGGGATCAAGTTTTGTTGCAACGCCGATTAATCCACCGGGTGTAGCTTCTTCCACATTCCTTCCAGAAGCCATTATGCTGACGACTTCCGTGATGAGGGGGTTGTAGTTGCCTCTTTCGTCCTTTATGCCGGGTCGAATCTCTATTTCATCCCCAACCCTTAACCGTCCTCTCGAAAGGCTTCCCCCGACGACTCCACCAACCAAATCATCGGGTTTCGTTCCCGGTTTGTTCACATCAAAGCTCCTCGCAATGAACATCAGAGGTGGCGACTCCAAATCCCTTTCGGGTGTGGGTATCGTTTCTTCGATCGCTTCTATAAGAGCATCGATATTAATCTTCTGCTGAGCCGAGATGGGTATTATCGGAGCATTCTCAGCTATCGTTCCTTTGATGAATTCCTTTATCTCTCTGTAATTTTTGAGAACCCTTTCCTTTGAGACTATATCTATTTTGTTCTGCGCGATTACTATCTTGTCAACTCCAATGATCTCAAGAGCCATCAGATGCTCCTTTGTCTGAGGTCGCGGACACTTCTCATTCGCGGCAATCACGAGAACGGCTCCATCCATGAGGGCAGCACCGCTCAGCATCGTAGCCATTAGCGTTTCGTGACCGGGACTATCAACAAAGCTCACAGTTCTCAGAATTTCCGTCTCTATGCCGTGACGGGGACAGATTTTTTCTACGGTATAGGCTTCCACGCCTTCACACAGGGGGCATTTCCTGAAGGTGGTATCAGCGTATCCGAGCTTTATAGAGATGCCTCTCTTCAGCTCTTCACTATGTCTGTCAGTCCATACACCGCTTAGAGCGGCAACCAAGGTGGTTTTACCGTGATCAACGTGACCAACCATTCCGATGTTTACTTCCGGAAGAGGAACGTCATCTCCCATAATTTGAGGAAGACGACATGATATAAAATATTACCTCAAATTTTTTATTAAGCTGACCAAACTTGCAACCATGATAACTCCATGGGATGTCAGCGGAGAAGTGGATTACTCAAAACTTATAAAGGAATTCGGAATGGAGCCTTTCCATCCACTACTGAAGAAGATTAAAGATCCGATGCATCTAATGAAGAGGGGTGTTATTTTCGGTCACAGGGATTACGATAGGATTGTTGATGCTATGAATAAGGGGGAACCGTTTGCAGTTATGTCGGGCTTCATGCCCTCCGGTTTACCTCACTTTGGTCATAAGATGACAATGGATGAAATTGTATGGCACAATAACAGAGGGGGAACGGCTTTCGTAGCGATAGCAGATATGGAAGCTCATGCCGTTAGAGGATTAAGCTGGGATAAACTTAGAAAAATTGGAATGGAGTATGTAAAGGCAATAATAGCTTTGGGATTAACCGAGGATTCCGTCATCTACTTCCAAAGTGCAAACGAAAACGTCAAGGATTTAGCTTTTGAATTAGCAATGGAGGTGAACTGGAGCGAACTGAAAGCGATATACGGATTTGATAGTGAAACAACTTTAGCAAAGATGTTCGTCACTTCTATACAGGCGGGAGACATTCTTTTACCCCAGTTAAAACTTTACGGAGGTCCGAAGCCGACCGTTGTCCCAGTGGGAGCGGATCAAGACCCCCATCTCAGATTAACGAGAGATCTCTCTTCGAGGGTGTGCATATTTGCTTACGAACGTATAGACAACGGTGTCAGAGTTAGAAGCAGAAAAGGGGCAGAATACCTCAAATCTATCCAGAACCTCAATTTTGATAAAAAGGTCTATCAGGAGCACGTCGATCTGTTCGGAGATCCCGATGAAATTATCAAAGCGGTTAGGGAGATCGAACTTAAACTTGGCGGATACGCTTTTATTCCCCCCTCTTCCACATATCACAAGTTCATAACCGGTTTACAGGGAGGAAAGATGAGTTCATCGAAACCTGAGAGTTTCATATCCCTTCTCGATAAACCGGAGGACGCCGCAAGGAAAGTGATGAACGCGCTGACAGGTGGGAGGGCAACTGCGGAAGAACAGAGAAGATTGGGAGGCATTCCAGAGAAATGTGTCGTTTTCGAGTTGTATACGTATCACCTGCTATCGGATAAGGAGCTGGAAGAAATCGAAAGGGACTGCAGAAATGGTGATCTTCTTTGTGGAAAGTGTAAAAAGTTTGCATCCGAAAAAGTAAGGGAGTTGCTATCAAATTTACAGGAGAAAATGAATGAAGCCGAAGCAAGACTGGACTTATACAATCTGATATTATAAAATCGTTGCTTGCAAAACCTCGCTTTTCAAAGCGGGAGGGGGTTGTTGGCGGTAGTTTAAATACTTTGAATTCCTACAAAAAGAAAGTTTCCGATGACGTCTCTTTGCGGGGAAAGAGATGAGCAACGTGTAGCCCATCGGATAACGAGTCCAATGGGATGGGCTGTCGTGAGCCAGCCCTGAACTCTCGTATGAAGCTGTCTGCCGTAAAGGAGGGTGGAACGGAGAAGCTCCGCACTTTAGTGCGGGGTAGCTCACAAAACCGATATTCTTATATTTTTTGAGAAAAAAATAATGAAGGAGTGAGCAAAAATGCCGATCAAATTATTTTTCGGAGGTAAACTCGAAAAAGAGGTGCTTGAACTTATCGAAGAGCACATAGATGTTTTATGCATGGCCTGCGAGGTTTTTGAGAGAGCTATCGAAAGGAATGATGACGTTTCTTTAAGAAGAGTCTGCGAATTCGAAGATGAAGGAGATAGAATCCGCAGAGATATAGCACTAAGAATTTACGAAGGAGCTTTCCTACCGTATCTAAGACCCAATATATACAAGTTCGCTGAAACAGTTGATGAAGCCATCGACGAGCTTGAGGATTCCGTCTATGAATATCTCTACTTGGATAGTCGAGAGCTAATAGATTTTATAAAAGAGGATATTCTGAAAATAGCAGAACTTAACAAAAAAGCAAGCAAGAGATTACTCGAAGCTTACAAGTTGCTTGTCGGAGGAGAAGATCTAAGTGAGGCTACGATCAAAATAAGAGTATATGAGAGGACGGTGGATGATCTGAAACACAATATCCATAAGAAGATAAGACAGAAAAAGATCTCGGACTTTTGGGAAGGAATAACCTTCTACAATTTCCTTAACCACATCGTTTCTGTCACAGATTTCATTGAAGACGCGGCAGATCTAATCCAAATCATAAACGTGAGCCTAAGATGATAGAATTCGCCATAATAATCGCATGTGTCCTCATTGCATTTAGCGTTGGTTCCAACGACACATCAAATGCCTTCGGAATAAGTGTAGGATGCGGATTGCTAAAATTTAATACGGCAATTCTTTTATTGCTTATATTTGTTTTTTTGGGAATACAATTCCATGGAGATGCGGTCATGAGAACTGTTGGGAAAGAGCTCGTCGGTTTAAACAAAAAATCCCTAAGCATTTCTTTGATTGCAGCTTCAATCATAATCGTAGTATCGAATTGGAGGCGTTATCCCCTCTCAAGTCATCAGGTCATAATAGGTAGTTTAACGGGATCCTCACTAGCATTGGGATTAAATGTCAACGTGTCAACTTTAATAAAGGTAATTCTCTCATGGGTAATCTCGCCAATCTCCGCTCTTTTTTTGGCTGTTGCAATCTACACAGCTCTCGAAAGGATTCTTAAGAGGACATCACTCATATTAACCCAAAAACTTTTTTCCATCCTTCTTCTTATCAGTGCCCTGCTAATAGCATACAATACGGGAGCAAATGAACTCGCCACTGCCGTAGGCTCTGTCGTCTACTACGGGATTTTAAGTTCCTTCCAAGCCTCGTTTATAGGGTCGATTTCCCTTTTCTTAGGTGCTTACGCTCTGAGTCATAGGGTTATAGAAACGATAGGGAAAAAGATTACTCCTTTGGATATTTTCTCAGGTTTTTCGGCTCAATTTGGAGCTGGATTGAGCGTTTTGCTTTTTACTATAATGGGAATGCCCGTTTCTACAACTTACTGCATCGTTGGTGCCGTATTCGGTATCGGTGTCTTAAAGGGAGCTCAAACCGTAAAATCGGATCTAATAAAGAGAATAGCTACAGGATGGATAATGGCACCCACATTATCCTTTATCATCTGCTATGCTTTGGGAAAGATCGTATAGTTTTCCAGCTTTTTTTAATCTGTTCATTATCGCGAGCCCGATCCCCTTTTCCTCCACGCCCTCCACAATTATCACGTCACATTTTTTGTCAAGCTCTCTTAACGCTTTAAAAAGATTTTTTGCGAATTCCTCGTAGTTTCTTCCCAAATCAAACGTTATAAAATCCTTGAATTCTTTGGGATTCATTGCCGCAATTCCGACGATTTTCCCATTTTTTGAGAGTTTTTTCGCCAATTCAAGTATTTTCTTGCGATCTTTTATCACTATCGTTTCAGCTTCTGGAGCGTAATGTCTGTATTTCATTCCCGGGCTTTTTGCAACATCTGATTTTCCCGCAATCTTAACTTCGAATAACTCTTCGAGCATTTCCCTCGTTATAGCTCCCGGTCTCAGAATCTCAATGGGATATGTCGTGGTATCAACGACTGTAGATTCCAAGCCGATATTTACTTCGCCTCCGTCAATTACGCATTCTATTTCATCTTTGAAGTCTTCTATAACGTGTTCCGCTCTTGTCGGACTTGGTTTTCCACTTTTGTTTGCCGAAGGGGCGGCTATTGGAGTTTCGCTGAGCTCTATCAATTTTAAGGCTACTTTGTGATCGGGCATTCTAACGGCAATTGTTTTGAGATTTGCCGTGGTTACATCGGGGACAATATCCCTTTTCTCCATTACAAGGGTAAGGGGACCGGGGAAGAATTCTTCCATCAACTTTTTTGCTATTTTGTTTGGCTTTGCTATCCTATAGACATCATCTATGCTTGAAACGTGGACTATCAAAGGATTGTCGGGAGGTCTTCCCTTTACCGTGAAGATTCTTTTGACGGCTTTTGCATTCAAAGCATCCGCACCGAGACCGTAGACAGTCTCTGTGGGGAATGCTACCAGTCCGCCCTTTTTGATTATTTCTGCGGCTTTTTTAATCTTCTCAGTTTCCGGGTTATCTTTGTTGACTCTGATTATTAGCATGTTAGATGTGCCGCCAAGACTACGTTCTTTCCCTGCTTTAACATACTTTCAAAGAGCTTTACGGCTTCCGCAGTTTTCAATACATAAACGTCTATGCCTTTTTTTTTGAGATATTCGATGACATCATCTTCGACCTTAACCCTTCCGTAAGCACCCGTTCCGAATACGACAATCTCTGGTTTTAAATTTAGGATTCTTTTAATGTCATCCATGCAAACTTTGTGTCCTTCTTTTCTCCACCACCCTTCCTCAACACCGTTTTTATGGACAATAACGTCACTTGTGTATAATTTTCCTTGGATAACAATTCTACCGAATTCGTATTCTTCGATCACGGTAGATAATTTACGGGAGTGATATTAAGTTTTACTCTAATTAAGCCGGGCTATATCTATTATGAAGCTTAAGGTTGTTATTGAGGAGGGGGAGGATGGCTATTATGTTGTAACCGTTCCTTCATTACCCGGCTGTATTTCTCAGGGTAAGACCAAAGAAGAAGCTCTAAAGAACATAAAAGAAGCTATAGAGATATATTTAGAAGTGCTATAGGAGAAAGAGCTAAAAAAGCCGAAGCTTCCCAAGGTATCAGGCGAGAAGGCTATAAAAGCTCTTGTGAAAGACAGAGAGGTAATCATGTTGTTTTGTATATAGAGGATGTAAGAATTTTGATAGTTTCGCTTCGCAAGGAGCTCGATAGAGGAACTTTAAGAGCTATCATAAAGCAATCTAGAATTTTCTAAAGCTATTTTTGCATTATTAATAAAACAGAGCGAAACTATCAGTATCTGGAGATTAGATCACTTTAAAAGTAAGGTGAGAAGCATTTTTCCTTTTTTGGTAAGAGAATAGACTTTACGACGTTCAGAGGTAGTGTGAGTTACAAAGCCATGCTGTTCAAGTTCGGATAAGTGAGCATAGATGGATGAAAGAGTGATGTTAAGTTTTTTGGCAAGAGCATAGCCGTGAAGAGGTTGCTTTGATAGTTCTTTGAGGATTGCAAGTTTTGTTTTGCTGATAATGGACATTGAAAAGTGAAAATAGTATATTTCGTAAAAAATATATAACAGAAAAATCAGATATATTGGAAAATTTAGATATAGTGAGGTGAGAGCATGAAGAAGATTATTCCTCTTGTAATTTTGGTCATATTGGTCGTAGCTTTCGCAGGTTGTGCGGAGAAAGAAGCGCCAAAATATGCAAAGTCGTCTGGGACTGTCGGTGAAATAAAAGTAAGTGAGGAACAGTTAGAGTTGCTCAAAACAGTAACACATGCTGAAGTTTGGACATTTACAAAGAACTGGGATGAAGATGCAGAGGATGACGGATTAGTAGTCTATATTTCCCTTCTATATTTCCCTAAAGAATGAGAATGATGAGACTGTTAAGTTTAAAGATATAAGTTTACCAGTTGAAATAGAAATTTACACTAAAGAGTATGAACATGGAAAACCTATTAGGGGAAGACTTGTTTATAAGGGAACCGCAACGATAACGAGTTGGAAAGACGGAAATCCGTTTCTCAGTGGTGGAATAAGGATACCATTTGAGCATATAAATACGACAGAAACTGATCGTGAATTTGGAATTATCTACGTGAATGTTCATTTGCCTGATGGACGAATTATTGAAGCTAAGAAGGATTCTGGTGTTAGAATTAAGCCTGAATGAGGTAATAATATGGACAGGACTGCTGAGATGGTTTTAGGAATTCTAGGAGGTGCTTTTGGCATAATCAGTGCTCTTGGAGCCGCGGCTATATTTGGTGGATTTTTTCAGGCTTTCGGAAGTGCTGAAATGGTAGAAGAAGTGTACTCAAAAAGTGCTGGAGGGTTACTGCTTGGAATACTTGCCATTATTGGAGCCGTGTTAGTGAATAAGAACAATAAAATCAGTGCTGGACTCATGTTACTTTGTGCAATAGGTGGACTATTTGTTCTGGGTTTGATTTGGGGATTATCGTTTATACTATTACTTACTGGAGGATTATTGGCTCCGAGGAGTAAATGTTGATCAGTTTCAGTAATGCTGGGATCTGCTCACTACTTGAATAAAACCAAGCAAGCTGATAAATGGTATAGTGAGGTAATGGTAGCTTGGAAAATGATAGGATGAGCAGGTATAAAAAGAAGAGCTAAGATAATTTTTAATAGGTTAAAAGCTGGACTAACTCAGCCAAAAGAGCTAATTGCTGAAGGCCATTAGCTTTTTAATCTTTTATGCTAAAGATAAGTTATGGAAGAGCTACTCAAGGAGATTAAAGAAAGGCTTGATATAATAGATAGAAGGTTAAGCAGGATTGAAGAGCTGCTAGCCGAAGAGGAGCTAAGTGATGAGGAGATTAAAGAACTTGAAGAGATAGCTAAAGCTAGCGAGGAAGGTAAGATGAAGACATATAGCATTGAGGAAGCTAAGAAGATTTTAGGACTTGATTAACATGAGAATTGAGCTATCTGAGAAGTTTCTAAAAGAGCTAAAAAAGCTTAGCAAGCAAGACCCAAGAAAGAATAATGAAAGCTGTTGAAAGACTTGAAGATCCTTTTTCTATGGATATTAGGAAAGTTAAAGCAACTAAGGATATTTATAGAGTAAAAGTCGGTAAGTGGAGAGTTTTCATAAAGATTAACTTTAAGAAGAAAGTAGTTTACGTTCTAAAATTTGATTGGCGAGAAGGAGCATACAATAGAATATAAGCTATTTCTTATTCCATTGCTTGAGGCTTAGTAATCAGAAGAAAGCCGATATATTCGACTCAATTAAAGTTAAATACACATATGCTGCAAATCCTAACTTGCTTAATATGATTTGTTACGATAAATTAGTTCAAGAGACAACAAAAACAATAGGTGGATATAGTATAGATGCTTTCGAGAAGGAAAGATTACTTGTGGACATCACACATATAATTGAAAAATATTTCAAGCCAGTTATATTTTTTAGCTAAGCTGAAACAGTTAACTCCTGAAGTCTACAAAAAGCTATTATCTGAGTTCTGTAAAGATTTAGCTTCTTAACTTTTTAGCCTAAGCTACTGATTAGCTTTTTATAGTTTTAAGCTAAGCTATAGCTATGAAGCTTAAAGTAGTTATTGAGGAGGGGGAGGATGGCTATTATGTTGTAACCGTTCCTTCATTACCCGGCTGTATTTCTCAGGGTAAGACCAAAGAAGAAGCTTTGAAGAACATAAAAGAAGCTATAGAACTATACTTAGAAGTGTTACAGGAAAAAGAGCTTAAGAAACTTAAGAAAGCTGAAGTAGCGGAAGTGATAGTCTGAAGCTTCCAAAAGTATCTGGTGAAAAGGTTATAAAAGCTCTTGTTAAAGCTGGCTGGACTGTTGAAAGACAAAGAGGAAGCCATGTAGTTTTGTATAAGGATGGTGTAGGCATTTTAGTAGTTCCACTTCACAAAAAGCTTGATAGAGGAACTTTAAGAGCTATCATAAAGCAATCTGGCATGAGCAAAGATGAGTTCCTTAAGATATTAGATTAGCTAGTCTCTTACACAATATCTTTTTTACACAATATCTTTTCTTGAGGAGTAGAATTATATTAACTTAGCTTATAGAATTCTATTAGCTTAATACTCTTCTTAAATCTCTTTTTAGTTCTTGAGATTGACTACACCCCTGCGGGTTGGGTCAGTCCACCCACCTGTAGTTTATAGCTATAAACATAAGCTATTTAGCTAATAGCCTATATAGCTAACATAACCAGCCATCAGCCATCCGCCTAGTTTAGTATGAATAATAAATCAATAGCGAAAAAGTTATCAGGAATCTTTAAATCGGTAAAGAAATATTATAAGCTAGATTAATATAAATTTATTAGCTAAAAATAAGCTATAGTGTAGGAGATTAGCTAAAGCTTAAGCTAAAGCATAGAAAGCTTTATTTTTATCTCTACGTATAAATTAACATGCCTAAGCTTGGTAGTAACAAAACTAAATTAACACCGTGAGTAGATAAAAATGTAATAGCTGAAGCTAAAGAAACGGGGTCAATCTATCCGCATTTTTAGAATTAAAGCTAAGAGAATATTTAGCTTTGATAAAAAACAACACCAACGAAAAATTAGCGGACCCGCCGGGATTTGAACCCGGGATCTACGGCTTAGAAGGCCGTCGCTCTATCCATGCTGAGCCACGGGCCCGTTGATTATTTTAATTCTCTCGAGGAATTTAAATTTTTCTCATCGTTACAACCATGTCTGCTAATACAAAATGATTATGAACTTCTAGAAAATAAGAAAAGATAACCGCAAACCAGATGTGCTGACAGAAGATGAATTGAGGCGGCGAAAAATCCAGGGGATAAAGCAATTATTGCAGTAAGATACAAGGCGGTCTGCGTATATGTAAGCTTGCAAATTTACGGTAGAAGGATGTGATCTGGACTGAGCACGGTGCTAAGATTTAAGTTCATGACAGCCCCGTATCTAGCAAGGTGGATGCAGTATCCACACTATGACATGAATAGGAGAGCTAATTGAATATAAAATGCTCACAAAGTTATAATGCTGCCTTGGCATATCCTCAAAAATACCTTTCACCCCCACCCTTTGTGTTTGCGAATGCACAAACTGTCTCTATTATTTTCCCTGTTTCCGCTAAAGATTGTTTGAATTCTATAGTCTTGCTCTCTCCCTTTTTGTCATATCCTCTATTCCGTTACTTACCGTCATGTAACGTTATATGTCGAGATATCTAATAATACACATCTCAGGATTGGTTCGAGTTGGGATTGAAAATATCTGGGATTAACCTTCACAGGTTGCATTGAATATCTCTTCTACGACTGGAGAGGAGAGACATGCAAATAAAAAATTACAAAAAACTTAAATACTTGAATTCACATAAATATGTGTATGCCCAACATAACGTTATCGATACCTGATGAAATTTACAGGAAGATGAAAAAGTACAGTGAGATTAAGTGGAGCGAAATAGTTAGAAAAGCGATAGTAGATTATCTAAAGAAGTTGGAAGAGAGCAAAACTGAAATTAGCACGAAAGAACTCTTAGAAGAACTTAGTGATGACTTCAAAAAGTGCTTGGATGAATTGGATTTCGAGAAGGCCTTGGAAGGCTATAAAAAGATGAGGGATGGAGAATGGAAAAGAATCTCTACGATACAAACAAATTGATCGACGCATACAAAAAGAATGAAAATATTCAAGGATATACAACGATATTTAACCTCGTAGAGTTTCCAAAAGCATTGGAACTCGATCTCACAGTATTATATCCATCGAAATCCGATTATAATTTAGCTTTGAAGATTTCTACGGAATTGCTAAAAATTGGGAAACCAATACCTGCTGTAGATGTTGTAATTTCGGCAATTGCTATAAACAACGGTTTAAGAGTTATTACAAAAGATAAACACTTTTTATTCGTTAAAGACGTTATAAAGGATTTCGATGTTGCAATAGAGAATAGATCTACATGGAGGGATTAGATATATGGACTAGAAGAGTCAATTAGCTTATATAGTCATAGTGTTGGTATTAGAGAGATCGGAAGAAATCGTTAACGAGGAAAATGTTTATATAATTGTAATACGATATAGTATACATGGAGGTAATCAGCTTTAGGATTCCGAAGGATCTTAAGAAGGCTATGAAAGAGATTGAAATCAACTGGAGCGATGAAATAAGGAGATTCATTGAGGCAAAAATTAGAGAATACAAAAGGAAGAGGGCATTGGAAGAGATAGATGCTGTGCTCTCAGGCTTACCGAGAGTGGAGAAAGGAGTTGCAGCCAGCTACGTGAGGGAGGATCGTGATAGTAATTGACGCTTCATCGCTGGCTAAATACATTCTAAGAGAGGACAACTGGGAGAAAGTTAGAGTGCATTTGCTAAACGAGCCGTATTCTCTGACTTTAGCTTTAGCCGAGATTTCAAACGCGATTTGGAAACATTGCATGCTTTATAAGAAGGTATCCCACGTAGAAGCAAAAACCATGTTCGATGCGTTGAAAAAGCTCAGAGACGTCGTAGTCTTCGAGCCTCTCGAGAAGTATCTTGATGACGCCGTGGAGATTTCTATGAAAAAAGGTGTGACGGTCTATGATGCCCTGTACTTAGCTCAGGCAAAGGCGTTCGGTTGCCTTTTGACTAGCGATGAAAAACAGTGGGAGATTGCAAATAAGATGGGAATTCAATCAGAATTTATCGAGTGATCTTTCTACAATTAGAGAAGGGGCCAGTATTCTGAGACAACATGTCAAAGGTGATAGAGGTTATTTACGAGGACGGAGTTTTTAAACCTCTGAAAAAATTAAGATTATCGACAGAGATGAGCTTGACGATCTACTGAATTCAATTGTTATCGAGAAAATTGACAACATAGACTACAGAAAGCTGAAATTTGTGGATTCTTCTATTTTGGTTGGTTTAAATCTCGGTGACGAAAAGGCAAAGAATTTGGTAAAAGCACTGATAGAAGACGGAAATATACTGGAATCCGGTAGTGTATTCCGAAACTTCTTTCAAAGTTACACTCACACTGGCACTTCGGAATGGTTTAAAAGGTGTTTACGATCTCAGAAAGAACATGGAAAAAAAAATACTCATGGACTACAGTAGGGTGATAAAATCAAGTCAACTACCCCTTTCTGACGGACGGGGCTTGTCCCTCGAGGGGACGTCTGGGT
>CBEWZU010000051.1:0-15293 GCA_965561205.1 uncultured Archaeoglobaceae archaeon
CTTCTTTGCCCTTTCCATTGCAAACTCCATTGCAACTCTAAATTCCATGTAAGTATCGGGGGTTGCATAGCAACCCATTGCAACCGGTTTATCAAAGTCGAGTTTGACTACGGCTTTTCTCGGTCCTAAAAATCTATCGACAATCTCCTGATCCAATAAATCAACGGGCTCGTATGCATGGGTGAGCTTGTATCCATCCACACATACCATGAAGGGAAGAAGCACCCTCTTGTCCTCGGCAACCTTGAAAGCCGTTGGAATCATATCGTGAGCTTCCTGATTACTTTCAACATAAATCTGGATAATGCCAGCGTCCCTTAGAGCGACACTATCCTGATGGTCGTTCCAGATGCTGAGAGGAGCTGAAAGAGATCTGTTAGCTACAACGAGGACGATCGGAAGTCTCATTCCAGCCGCATTGAATAGAACCTCGGACATCAGAATCAATCCCTGAGAGCACGTTGCGGTGAAGGCTCTTGCACCAGCTGCCGAAGCTCCCAAGATGATGGAGGCGGCACCAAATTCAGATTCCGCCGTGATATAAACGGCGTCTCCCAACTCACCGTTAGCATACATGGCTGCGAGATTCTCTACGATCTCAGTCTGGGGTGTAATCGGATACGCCGCAATAACGTTTGGTCTTGAAAGCCTAACAGCATCGGCAATTGCGTAAAATCCCCTAACAACCTTTTTCATAGAATCACCTCAAACTTTGTAAATTTCTTTTGTTTCCATTCTTATAGCTTCCTGCGGACAAACGGTAAAGCAGATCCAGCAACCCTTACAGTAATCGTAGTCTACCACTGCTATTTTCTTATCGTTTTTCTCCACGAGCGTGATGGCGGGTTCGGGGCAGAAATTGGCGCACCTTCCGCATCCGTTACACTTCTCCTCGTCAACGAATGCCCACTCCGTCCCCCAGTCTCCCGTTTTCATTTGGGTTGTTTTCGGTGGTGAACTTGCACCAACATACAGCTTCATTGGCGCACCCCCTTCATGTATTCATAAGCTTTTTTAACAAGCTCTACATTTTTTTCGGCAATTTCACCACGGAAGAACTCTTTGATAGCCTCTTCGAGACCATTCAAACTGACAACATCGGTTGCCCCCACGAGTGCGCCTACAATTGCCGTGTTCGTTATGGGTCTTCCCAAAATCTCTGTGGCAAGCTTTGTTGCGTTAATCGTGCAGACCTTGATATCCTCCACTTTTAATTTCTCTTTAAGCTCTTCAGGTCCCTTAGGATAGTTTGCTACGAGAACACCATCCTTTTTGAGCCCGGCAACTACGTTCACCACATCGAACAGTGAGGGATCCATCACAGCCACGCAGTCGGGAGTTTTGATCTCATCTCTCATCGCAATCGGTTCGTCGGAAATCCTACAGAAAGATACGACGGGTGTTCCTCTTTTCTCTGCACCGAACATTGGGAAGGAGAGTGTGTAGTATCCATCTTTGAAACCAGCGACTGCAAGAAGATCTGCCGCCGTCACAGCACCCTGTCCACCTCTACCGTGAAACCTGATTTCTATTAGAATATCGAACACCTCCTTTAAATCTTAGGGTCTCTTTAGTAGAAAGTAATATAAATTTTTGTATTTTCCTTTGGAGGGAGATTGGCAAGTAAAATAATGTTTAAAGGTGATGAAATCATGATTTATCCGAAATACATTGTCAGCCTGCTCATAAATAATATTGAAAAAACCCGTAACCCCTTAGGGATTTCAAACCCTTCTATCAATAATTGGTGGAAAAGTCTCGAAATAAAAAGGGATGGAGATTGGCTTCTGTTTACCGGTTTGCTCTATCAAATCACACCATATATCGATTTTATTGTGAACATTTTTGAAAAGATTGAAAACAGTAAGCTCCAGCATTTAATTCCCCTGTTCAAATCTCTTCCGAAATCCCCTTTAAAACTGTTGGTAAACCGAAATCTGAAAGGTTCTTTCGACAAAGTTCTTCGGGACATTTATACGATTCTCAACAATTTTGTGGATGTTTACTATCTCCCAGAACTGGATTTTTATAGTGGCATTCTCCTCCACGATTTCGGAAAAGATGAAGCCTTCGAAAAACATGCGAGTTTCGTTGTGGAGAAGCTTGAAAGCGCAGGTGTTCGTAAAATCGTTACCGTTGATCCCCATACAACTTTCGCTCTACGGGTTTTGTATCCAAAGAAATTCGAAGTGAAAACTTATTTCGAAATTCTTACTGGGAAAATTCAAGGAAACTGCAAAGAAAAAGTCAAAATCCACGATCCCTGCTACTATGGTAGATTTCTCGAAATATCGGATGTTTACAGAGAGATCCTCGACGACCTGGGTGTTAAATACGAGGAAGTCAGGAATTCGAAAAAGCTAACCTCCTGCTGTGGTGGGATTATGGAGGCATTATCTCCTAAGATTTCAAGGGAAATATCAAAACTGAGACTGGAGGAACTCGGGAAGGGAAAGATAATAACCCTCTGTCCGATATGTTTCGAAAATTTAAGAAGGGCAGGCGGTAATGTTGAGGATTTTGTGGGAGTAGTCAAGAGATGTTTGCGGATAGATTAACATTTCGATAATATACCAACTGCGAAATATACCAACTGCGACCGTAGCTCGGTCTTTTCCTATTTGGGAAGGCTACCAAAAGCCCCTTTAAATCTGCTTTTAGTTTGTTCGAATGTACAATACTGCCGTTATAGATAAATGTTCTTTTGCTACGATATTCTTAGATCTTGACAAATCTCTCAGAAAGATTTAATCTTATCTTAAAAATCTATCCATTGAATGGGGTGTCAAAATATTGGAAAGCCTTTGTCTGGTCAGCGATATGTAGAAAGTGAAATCTTCGCCCGGGCTTCTGATGGAAGGAGCAACTCTTAAGTCTTCAAATACTGCGAGAACAAACCTGAATTATTGACAGGGAATTATGCATTTGAGCACTAAACAGACTTAACTTTGATAGAAAAAGCTCCATAGCCTGCTTCCTATAAGGACAGGACAAAGAGATACAACAGGGATGAATGGAGTTACCCTCGAGACCGATGATTTACTCCCGATGAACCATTTTCCAAGTTATGGCGACGCCATTTCCCAACACCTTATAAGACTTTAATTCCACTCTAATCGGTGGATCAAAAGATTTTCCCCCAACAAGAGTGGGAGCTGAAACCCCCCCGATTATCATTCCCGAGTAAAATACCCTTATCTCATCTACGAGTCCCGCTTTTATGAGGGAATAATTTATTTCGCTTCCCCCCTCTACCATAAGCTTTCTAACACCCACATCGTGAAGGTATTCGAGAAGAGCCTTTAAATCTACCCTATCCCTCCCGAATACAATAACATCTGCCTTTTCTCTGAGTTTTTCGATCCTTTTTCTATCAGCCATCTTTGAGACGGAGATAATTGTTTTTGCTTCGTCATTTAGGACTTTTGAATTTGGTGGTGTTCTCGCTTTACTATCCACAACAACTCTAATCGGGTTTGGTTGCTTACCTTTTTTTACTCGCTCTTCTCTTAGTTTTTCACTTTTTACCGTCAATTTGGGATTGTCCGATAGCACCGTTCCTATTCCCACCATTACCGCGTCGCTTTCCGCTCTTAGTCTGTCAACTATCTCAAAGTCTTCTTTAGAGGAAATTCTAACTTTTTCCCTCTTTTCGTTGCTTATCTTTCCGTCAAGGCTCATTGCAGCATTTATAAAAACAAAAGGTCTCATAGCAAACTTTCAAGATATTTTTTTGCTTCTTCAACCCTTTTCGGATCTCTACCTGCAAATTTTATCAGAACATACTTCGTTTTCGGGTAAGATCCTATCTCGATGTCGGGGAACTTCTCAACGACCTTGTTGAGATGTTCTATAAAGCTGCTCTCGTATCTATTAACCTTTAGATATTCAACGTGATACTCCTCTTTTGAGAATCTTTTCACAATTTTTTCAAAGGTGTCTTTCATCTCCTCTGGAACGCCGGGAAGAGCGGCGACATTGCTGACAATGAAGGCAGGTGCCACTCCAACATCGTTTTCTACTATGATAGAGCCTTTTGGAACTTTTGATATTTTTTCTATGACCTCCTTTTTGTCAACCCATTTTCGGACTTGTTTTTCGGCTTCTTCACTGTGGACGAGTCCTCTTTTAAGGGATTTTGCTATCGCCTCCGCGGTAACATCATCATGTGTAGCTCCAAGACCCCCCGTAACAAACACAAAATCGTATCTTCTGAGCCGATTCAACTCCTCGACTATATCTTCGACTCTGTCGGGAACCACTACTATCCTCTCGACTTTGTGTCCCAATTGGGTTAATCTCTTGGAAATGTAATTTGCATTTATCTCGGTTACGTCTCCGCTTAAGATCTCGTTTCCAACGACAAGGATACCGAGCTTCACAATAATCTTGACGTTGGAGTTAAATATAATATTTACTCAGCAAATTTATTGTTAAAAAAAGAAAGTAAAAATTAGGCAAGTGGTAGAACCTGCCTTCCATAGACTGTGTTAACGAGTTCAGCCATTGCGATGTACCATGCAAGAAGACCTGTTATGAAGATCTCCCAACCCATTGCTACTCTGAATCCTGACATGTCTGCTCCTGTGGCAACTCCGTAGGTAAATGCATCGAGCATACAGAAGGCTATGAACAGCAAGACAAACAATGCTGTAAGATACTTACCGACTTTGGGAACCGCTAAGACAAAAGCAAACGTAAACAGTGTCCACATCAGGAAGAATCCACACTCGTCCATCGGCGTAACCGTAACCCCTCCATTCGGAAGGACAAATAGCATGAAGAAGACAGCCCACCAGAATGCACCGTATGATGTGAACGCGGTTCCGCCAAATATGCTACCCTTTCTTAGGTCAACTATCCCAGCGATGAACTGAGCTGTTCCACCAAATGCAATCGCAAGAACAAGGGTGGGGCCGCCACCCCAAAGACCCGCATGGTGGAGACCAGTTGCCATTGTTGTCAAAGCGAAGCCCATCAGTCCTATGACTGCCGGATTTGCCCACCATTCTTTGTACATCCCTACTGCTTCGAATGCAGTCTTTAACTCATACCCTCTTTCTTCGGCCATTCAACTCCCTCCTAAAATTTTTCACATTTAATTGTTATGGTATATTGTGTACATCTAATATTTAAGAGTTTCGGTTTTTAATTTACTCTTTAATAATTTTGGCTTGGAAATATCCCCTCAGTCGAATTATTATGTAAATTGGCTAATATTAATGTTTAGATAATATTTAGTAATATAAGTATTACAAATATTTTAATTTTTCGTTAAGTTAACGTAATATAGAATTTAGGAGAAAGGGTAAATTATTTATATGTGTTGTCCAAATTTTAATCGTTAATCGTTAAAAAAGGTGTTGGGTATGACGCCAAGGTGGGTATATCTGCTGTGTGGATTTCTAATTAACCTGATGTTGGGAGTGATCTACTCGTGGTCTGTGTTCATAGGACCACTTGAGAGCATCTTTGGTTGGACAAGAGCTTTGACGTCTGGAGCTTTTACACTTGTTGTAGCTTTCTTTGCAGTTGGAATGTTGCCCGCAGGTGCACTTTTAGCTAAATGGGGACCTAAGAAAGTCGTATGGCTTGGAGGGATTCTGCTTGCATTAGGATGGATCTTGACAAGTGCCGCAGGCATGTTTGCAACAGATGGATTTTTTGCAGATCCCACGAGCAAACAATTCTTGAACAGAGAACTACACTTTGATAGCATAACGATTCCTAACAAATTCAAAGAGCCCTTGGAGATAACTGTAAACGGCGAGAAGGTTGTGATACCTCCCGGTGAAAGCAGAACATTCACAGATGCTGCTATCGTAGTTGACAGCAAGCCCGTGCTTGAGTCGATAGTTTACGGTAGAGGCTCTGGATTCAACATGAACTCTCTATATTGGCTTTACTTCGCCTACGGTATCATAGGCGGCATCGGTATAGGATTTGCCTACAATGTTCCCGTTCCAATTGCAAGAAGATGGTTCCCCGACAAAGCCGGACTTGCCGTTGGTCTTGCAGTCATGGGTTTCGGAATGGGTGCCCTCTTCCTTGCACCAGTTGCCGTTAAGCTGATATATTCAGCTGGCTGGTCTAACGCTTTCCTATACATGGGTATCCTGTTCCTCATCGTTGTTTGCGGAGCGGGAGCTGTTCTGAGATTCCCGCCAGAAGGCTGGAAACCTGAGGGATGGGAGCCACCAGCACCAACAACGGACACTAAAGCGAAGATCCATGTTGCCCATAAAGACTACGACTGGAGGGAAATGATAAGAACAAAGCAATTCTGGATGCTATGGCTGTGGTATTGGTTTATGGCTGCCGCAGGTCTCCTAACCATAGGTCACATAAAAATCGTCGCAAAAGAATACGGTGCCGACCTTCCGATGCTGGGAACAACCGCTGGAGTCATAGCCGTTGGTATGCTTTCACTGTTCAACGGATTCGGAAGACCCGGTTTCGGATATCTATCGGATAAGGCTGGAAGAAGATCCGCCCTTATCCTTGATGCAGGTCTGATGACACTGATGATGTTCGTCTTCCTACCGCTTGTCATAGCAACTGGAGTTGCAGGAATCTTCTTGGCAGTTATCTTAGTCGGTCTCGCATACGGAGGTGTTCTCGCTCTAATGCCCACGTTGAACGCAGACTTTTTCGGAGCGAAGAATCTCGGATTTAACTATGCAGTCCACTTCACAGCTTGGGGTGCCGCTGGACTCATCGGTCCTCAGCTCGCGGGATTCATAAGAGATGCCACCGGTGGTTATGAAGCCGCATACGTCGCAGCCGGAATAATGTGTCTGATAGCGTTGATAATATCGTTTATACTGAAACCACCGAAAGCTGAGTGATTATCTTAATTTTTTATAAATTTTTTATGAGAAAATTGATGCAAAAATTCTTTAAATGCTCTTTTTAACTTAGTTCATGAAATCCGATGATGTGTTCGAGATCATAGAAAAGCATCACAAACTCTTCTTTGAATCATTACCGATGATTGCAAGCGAAAATATAACGAGTCTATTTGTCCGGAGATGTTATATCTCCGATTTAGGTCATAGATACGCCGAGGGAAAGGTTGGAGAAAGGTTCTATCAGGGTTGCA
This sequence comes from uncultured Archaeoglobaceae archaeon, assembly GCA_965561205.1. Lineage (GTDB taxonomy): Archaea > Halobacteriota > Archaeoglobi > Archaeoglobales > Archaeoglobaceae > Geoglobus. Next base: position 7,103 of record CBEWZU010000051.1, read on the forward strand.
AATACATAGACGAAATTGAAAGCTTAGCTTTAAAGCTGACAAAGGAAATCTTCGAAGCTGAGCATGCGAACGTTCAGCCGATAAGCGGTGTTGTCGCAAATATCGCAGCCTTTTTCGCTCTAACAAATCCCGGTGATGTCATAATGTCGATCTCGGTACCGTGTGGTGGGCATATAAGCCACGATACGATTTCAGCTGCGGGATTAAGGGGGTTGGATGTTCTTCACTATCCTTTCAATAATGAAGAGTTTGAGATAGATTTGGATTCCACGAGAAAGATTGCCCTTGAAAAAAGACCTCGACTATTCGTTCTCGGCTCAAGTTTGATTTTGTTTCCCCAGCCGGTTAAAGAGATAAGGGAGATCGCCGATGAAATAGAGGCAAAAATTATGTATGATGCAAGTCACGTTCTCGGACTGATTGCTGGAGGAAAGTTTCAGCAGCCCCTTAAAGAGGGGGCTGATATTGTCACGGGATCCACTCATAAGACTTTTTTCGGCCCCCAAAGAGCTATCATCCTTTCAAAAGAGGAGCTCGCTGAAAAGGTTGACAGAGCTGTTTTCCCCGGTGTTGTGAGTAATCACCACTTAAATACGCTCGCCGGCTACGTTATAGCCGCAATGGAGATGAGGGAGTTTGGAAGAGATTACGCGGATCAAACCGTTAGGAACGCAAAGAAATTAGCGGAAAAACTCTACGATCTCGGATTCAATGTTGTAGGTGCCCATAAAGGATTCACGGAGTCCCATCAGGTTGCCGTTGACGTTCGAGATTATGGCGGTGGTGAGAAGGTGGCATCAAAGCTTGAAAAGGCTAACATAATCCTTAATAAAAATCTCCTACCATGGGACTCCCTTACAGATACGGCAAATCCCTCAGGAATAAGAATCGGTGTTCAGGAACTGACAAGACTCGGAATGAAGGAAAGCGAAATGGAGGAGATTGCTGAGCTAATTTACAAAATTCTTAACGACAAGATTTCGATCGAGAAGGCGAAGGAAACCGTGAGGGAATTAAAAACAAGATTTAATAAGATCAAATACACTTTTGAAGAACACGAGGCCTACATCTTCCCCGAAATAAAATAACTACAGTGGAAACCACAGGAAGGAACACTGCAATAATTTTTCGCAACTCAAAGAATGGTTACGATATCTGTGAAAGATTGTTCAGTCAATGGTGTTTCAGAGAGTTTCAATCCTTAATCGAATACAAAGCTAAACTCTACGGGAGTCAGGTTGTTTACGTGAATCCACAATACACATCAATCAGTTGTCCAGTGTGCGATTACACAGCTAAAGAAAACGGAAATGGAAAAGAATTCAGTTGCAAGAATTGCGGATTCAAAGAACATGCAGACATCGTCAGTGCTAAAAATATTATGTTAAGAGTTTTGAAATTTCTCCAAAACAGGGCGTTTGTCAGCCGTCCCAATGCTCCCATTCGGGGTCGAGCAAGCTCCGCACTTAAATGTGGGGTAGCTGACTAACGAAACTTTTATATTTCTTTTGTTGAATTAACGGCATAAGACTTGTATCGCCTAATCTTCGCACAAAGCCAACTGTTGTGAGACCATGATGCTGGAAAAGTTGGAAGAGAGGAAAGAGCAGCTCGAAAGGGATCTTCAGGACTTTATCAAAAGGAGGGATGAACTGAATCAAGAGTCCAAGAAGTATGCGGAGCGCAGAAATGAACTCAATGCAAAAGTTAAGGAACTGCTCAGCAAGGTTAAGGAGCTAAAAGTCCACAGAGACGAATTCAATCAAAAGGCGAGAGAGGTAAGAGCTAAGAGAAGGGATCTATACAAGAAGATCGATACTCTTTATAAGGAACTTGATAAGCTCAGAAAGAACATAGATCGAGGTGGACGACCCCTTGGCGAGATAGAAAAAGAGATAAGAAGACTCGAATTCAGACAGCAGACAGCCGTTTTGACAATAGAAAAAGAAAGAGCGTTGATCGAAAGAATAGCAAGACTGAGAAGAGAGTTGGAAGAGAGAAAAGCCCAATTAGAAAAGCATGAGGAATTCAAAAGACTTATCGGTAAAATCAAAAAACTGAAAGAGGAAGTTAGAAAACTGACAGAAGAGATGAAGAAGTATCAGGAGGAGGCGGACAAATATCACAACGAGATCTTGAGCATTCTTTCACAGGTAGACGAAATCAAAAAAGAAGCGGATGAAATGCACCAAAAGTTCTTAGAGGCAAGGAAAAAGGCAGATAGATATCACGCAGAGATCATAAAGACAAGAAAAGACATCAAAGATCTCGACAAGGTTATAACGGCTCTGAGAGCCAAGTTAAGTAAGAGTAAAGAACAGAGAGAGAGGGAAGAACTCATCAGGAAGGCTAAGGAGATATACGAAATGTTCATGAAAGGCGAAAAACTCGAAACAGAAGATCTCCTCCTACTGCAAAGGGCTGGGCTAATCTAATTAGCCCATAAACTTGCTTTCGAAAAACTCATAGGAAAACCTGTAGAGGTTAAAGAAAGCGAAGCGATAGTAAAACTCAAAACAACAGAAGATATGATCGTTGATGAAAAAGGATTGATCCACGGTGGATTCACGTTTGGTCTTGCCAATTACGCTGCGATGCTTGCAGTCAATAGTGAAAGTGGGGATGAAGTCGTTGCACACGCAAAAGTTATTGAAGATAAGGGAAAAGAAAAAGTAGTTGAGGTCACAGCCAAAGTGGCCGATAAGCCAGTTTTAAAGGGTGTATTTTACTGTTACGTTTTAGAAAAACACGTCTTAGATTCGTAGCCTTAGGATAACGGTAGTTTTCCTATCTTTTAATAAATTTACGAATTCTCTATCCAAATCGATTGCAGATTTCTCTGATTTAATCAGAAGAGTTCTTCCGCAGATAAAATCGCTTTTTCTTATAACAGCATCCGTTTCGTGATTCAGAATCAGCTTCGGGCGTCCAAACGCTTTAAATTCGATTATCCAACCGTAATCGGGTAGGATGATGGAGACTCTAACTTCTTTTCCGGTTTTTAGTTTTTCCTTAAAGTTGGGATGCAGATCGCGAACAGATTTATCCGCATTAACACCGATTATGCAGTCTCCTCTTGGAGTTATTTCTTTATCTTTGGTGACTTGTAGGGTTGTTCCATGCTTTGCAGTTATATTTTCATGTCCGTGAGCGATTATCTCTTCCCTAATATTTCAGCCACTCCCCATTCGTCTTGCAAACTTCTATCCAATCGCAATTCCGGCAGGCTAATTCTTTCCATTTTTTCATTATTTTCGGTAGTTTGTTTTTTATCTCGTCCCAGCTCGTGATGGAACCGGGCGAAAGCAGTTCGCATGCGAGCTCGTCAAGTTCTCTGATCTCTTTTTCGGCGTCCTCTTTGTAATTACAGAAGCCACCCCTTAGGTAGGGACATTTGGAGCAAACGTCGTCTGCTCCGCTAACGACTTCGATCTCTTTTTCCTTGAGAATTCTTTCAATATTTTCTATAAACTCTTTGCTGTAGCCTTCTCCTTTAAAAAAGTTTAAGCAAATCAGATGGTGTCCTCTCAGCTTCATCTGAACAGTTCGATTTCAAGTTTAACGGGATCGTATTTCCAGTCCTTCGGAAGAACACCTTTCTCTTTGTAGTAAACTGAGAGTCTGTGAATCTTTGCTTCAATTAGTTGCAAACCTCTCTTGTTGTGCAGATCCTTTTTGTGAACTTCGAGGTGCTTTCTGAGATTTATAGCTTTCTTTATTAGGGATTTTAAGTCTTCAGGTAGCTTAATTTCAACTCCGTGTTCCTTCAGAATCTTGACAATTTTCTTCCCGGTTATCTGTTTCACGGAAGGTATCCCGTAGTTATCTCTCAGTATCATTCCGATCATGCTCGGTTCGTATCCCTCATTGTAAAGCTTTAAAACGAGTTTTTCAACTTCTTCTGGTTTTAAATCTACCCACTCTGGAGGTGAATCCCTGTAAACTCTTTTTGATCCTGATTTACCCCTTCTCCTTGCGTGCATCCTTGCCATATGCCTCACCTCAGGCATGAGTGATTAAAAATTTTTTGCCAACCAGCTGAAGAATTCGTCAGCCGCCCTTTTTCTATGACTGACGAGATTTTTTTCATCACCCATTTCTGCAAACGTCCTGCCGTTGTATTCGAATATCGGATCGTAACCGAATCCGAAATCACCTCTCGTTTCATGGGTGATCTCGCCGACCACCTCCCCTTTGAAAACATGCACATCTCCATCATTGTAAGCTATAACGCAGACGAATTTAGCTTCCCTGTCTTCTACGCCTTCCATTAGTTTTAGAATTCCTTCGTTTCCTATCGTTTTAAAGACGTAGGAAGAATAAACACCGGGAAATCCTTTTAAAGCTTTTATAAACAGTCCACTGTCCTCTATGAAGAACGGAGGATCTAAGCTTCCCGCAAGTATTTCAGCACTCTTCTTCGCTACGAACTCTAAAGAGTCTCCCTGAGGCTCTAAATACTCCATGCGAACCCATTCTATTTCGATGTTGTGTTCTTTTGCAATCCTATTAAATTCCTCGAATTTCCCTTTATTTGATGTAACAAACTTGATTTTCATCCTCAGAGGAGGAGACTATCTATTTTTAACGCTTTCGAAAAATCCCCTGATTCCAAGATCTATCCAGCTTTTCATTATTTCTGAATTTTTATATAAATGGCAAAAATTTTTAAGATCTTCATCGGTTTCAAAGAGAAGTTTTTTGAATTCTTCCAAATCTCTCGATTTCTTGGCGGTTTCGTTCCAGAGGGAAACTATCTTTTTCACCTTTTCGAGTAACCCGTCGGCATCGAACAAACCGAAGTGGGTGTATCCTATGTATCTCGGATCAAGTTTTTTCATCTTTTCAAGAGATTTCAGAAAGAGTTGCTGATGGAACGGGGGAGGTGTTGTAAGAGTGAGAAAGCCTTCGGCACACATTCCAGCGGAATCCCCCGTAAAGAGGATTCCGTAATCCTCGATAAAGTATGATACGTGGTGGGGTGCGTGTCCGGGAGTGTGGATTGCTCTTAGAGTGGCACCTCCAAGATCGATTTTTTCGTTATCATTAATCGGCATAACCCTATGATGTTCGATTGGCTCCGGTCTCCCGTAAATTTCCGCAAGGGGACTGAGCTCGACAGAAGCCCTCCAGAGCTTCTCCGGATTCACAACATGCTTCACCGCTCTTGGATGGCAGACGATCTTAGCGTTCGGAAATTTTTTAGCAAGAGTTGCGGCACCACCTCCGTGATCGAGATGGATGTGGGTTACAAAAATGAACTCTACGTCCTTCACGATCTCCTTCACGGAAGCGGCGACGTTATCCGCAACGCTTTTCGGCCCCGTTTCGATGATGGCGGCGTGTTCGAAATCGAGGATGTAGGATGCGATCAGTCTCTCTTCATTATTGAATAAAGTGTCAACGCAGTATACGTTCCCGAAAATCTCCTGCATGCTCATTAACTGTCCTTAAATTTAATAAAACCTTGGGTTCCCATTAAAGGTCTATCAAGGTTTTTAGAAAATTCACCTAAAAACCTAATTATATTAGGGATAAGTATATAATACCTGAAATTAAAATGTATACACAATGAAACTGAGTGAACTTAGAGAAGGAGAGGCAGGAGTAGTAGTAGAGGTTATAGGAGACAGCGAAGTCAGGAGGAAGCTATTGGACATGGGTATCGTTAAAGGTGCAGAAATAAAGATGGTAAGAAATGCCCCACTCAAAGATCCGATAGAATTCGAATTGAAAGGGTACTATTTGTCCTTGAGAAGAAAAGAAGCTGAAAACGTAATAGTGGAGGTGAAAAAACGATAAGGGTCGCTTTGGCTGGAAATCCAAATGTTGGGAAGAGTGTGATATTCAACGCACTAACTGGGATGAAACAGAAGGTGGGAAACTGGCCGGGGGTTACAGTTGAAAAGAAAGAGGGGATATGCAAATACAAAGATGTTGAATTCCACGTCGTTGATCTACCGGGAATCTACGGATTTACTACGCATTCAATAGATGAAAAGATTGCGAGAGATTACATTTTAAAAGAGAAGCCGGATGTGGTTGTAAACGTTGTCGACGCTTCAAACCTCGAGAGAAACCTATACTTGACGATGCAACTAATAGAGATGGAGGCAAACATTGTAATAGCCCTAAACAAAATGGATCTCGCAGAACAAAAAGGATACAAGATAGATGTAAGAAAACTTTCACATGAGCTTGGAGTTGCAGTAATTCCGACTGTTGCGGTAAGGGGAGATGGAATAGAAGAGCTAAAGAGAGCAATTTTACAAGCTTTAAAAGTCAAGAGAAAACGATCTATAAGGTATTCGGAGAGAATTGAAAAATACATAAGATTTGTTGAATCCAAGGTAATTGAGAAATCAGTTCTTCCAAGTTATCCTCCAAGATTTGTTGCAATAAAGCTGCTTGAACTTGATGATGAAATTATGGATGAAGCTGGAATAGGTGAGGAGGTGATAGAGGAATGGATTTCGTCAGTGAGTTAGCCGTTGCGAGATATGAGAAGATCGGTGAAATTGTAGGAAAATGCGTTGAAAAAACTGAGAGGCCAAAGACTTTCTCCGATATTATAGATGTTGTCGTTACAGATAAGTATGTCGGAATTCCGATATTTTTATCTCTAATGTGGGCAGTATTCCAGTTTGCATACAGCGTATCAGCACCTTTCAGTGATGCGATAGATATCCTCTTTTCATGGTGTGCCGATGTTGTTGCAAGCAGAATTGAAAATCCTCATATCGCATCATTTCTGAGTGACGGTTTCTTTGGCGGATGGGGGTTTGTTTTAGTATTCCTACCGCCAATAGCGTTTGTTTTCATATCGTTAACAATACTTGAACAGACCGGATATCTACCGAGAGCAGCATTTGTCGTTGACAGAGCTATGACAAGGGTTGGACTGCAGGGGACTGCAGGGGAAATCTTTCATCCCAATGCTTCTGGGATTCGGTTGCAACGTTCCGGCAATAATGGCTACGAGGACGATAGACGATGAAACTGATAGAAAGATTACGATAATGGTAAATCCGCTAATGTCGTGCAGTGCAAGATTGCCGGTATATGTCCTATTCGCAAGTGTGTTTTTCAAAGAGGTTGCTGGGGCTGTTATTACATTCATGTATCTGTTGGGGATCATTCTTGCAGCAATAATGGCAACACTGTTTAGAAAATTCATATTCGGAGGTGAACCATCACCGCTGCTAATGGAATTGCCACCGTATGAAGTTCCATCGATTAAAAGTGTTCTCATGAGTTCTTGGCTAAGAGTGCAAATATTCCTGAAGAAGGCCGCAACAATACTCTTCGTGGGGGCTGTTATAATGTGGTTTCTTATAACGCATCCATGGGATGCTACTAACGGAGGAGAAATAATAGAGAATTCATATGCTTCAATGATTGGACATGCAGTTGAACCGCTTATAAGCCCCCTCGGCTTAGACTGGACTGCTGGAGTGGCATTGGTTGGTGGTTTTCTTGCAAAAGAAATCGTCGTCGGAACACTTGCAATGATTTACAGTGTTGGAGAAGAGGAATTATCTGATGTAGTTACACAACACTTTACACCGGCATCGGCTTTGGCATTAATGGTGATAACGCTAATATACCTTCCGTGTTTGGCAACGCTCGGAGTTATAAGGCAGGAAATTGGTAGCTGGAAGTGGACTGGGTTTGTTTTGGCTTACGAGCTGATATTGGCATATATTGTGGCTTTGATAGTGTATGCCGTAGCCTTGGTGGTGCTATGAAGTTGTTCTCAGCAGTTCTTTTTATAATAACGCTTGTAATTGGAATCATAGAGATCTTGAACGGTTTGAGTGGAAATGCAATTGCACTAATCCCGAGTGATGTATTCGGAGGCTTGGTAATGCTAACGATATCAGCAGTGTTTTTAAGGAGTTTAACGCATAGAGAACACTATGCATTCTACGAATTCGGTTCTATAATGCTTCTCACGTTCAGCGTTCTTTACATACTCATAATGTTAGCGAATAGACTGGATGCAGTGATAGTCAGCGAGGAGTGGAATCCAATGGATGATCTTAGGATTGAAATGATACTCTTGCCATTGGCTATACCGGGAACGTTAAGGTTGATCAAAGAAAGGAGAAAGTTACCTCCATAGCGTTTAGGTGATAAGTGACCACCTTCCCTGACTAAAGTCGGGAGCTTCCACCGTGAAGCCGTTGGG
>CBEWZU010000052.1:0-15287 GCA_965561205.1 uncultured Archaeoglobaceae archaeon
CCAACAAGGGCAATACCACCTTTCTTTAAAATTTTATAAATTTCTTTATATGGAATTAATAAAAAGCGAAATTGAGAAAAAAATATTTCGGCCGTGAAAAATATTTTAAAAATTAATGAATGTTAACGAATTCTTCTGCGAAAAATGCAAGAGACTGAAAAGTAAATGCATATGCAAGAGGAAAACAATCAATCAAAGGAATTTGGAGCTATTCGAGAGAGAATGCAAAATCCGTTGGCTCAAAAAGATATTCGACACTGATAATGAGATAGTTTACTACAAAAGGATATCCGACGTTGCGGAAGCATCCGTGAGTGTCGAGGGATTGGATATCGACGGAAGGCTGAAGAAAGCTCTGACCTCAAGAGGCATAAAAAGCTTATACAGGTTTCAGGTCAAAGCGTTCGAGACGATTCGAAATGGACGCGATGTTGTGATAGTGGCACCAACGGGAATGGGGAAGACCGAAGCCTTTCTCATCCCGATACTTGAAAAAATAAAAATCAAAAAGGGGAAAGCCGTGATCATTTATCCGACAAAAGCTCTTGCGAGAGATCAAGAAAGGAAAATCAAGCACTACGCATCCTTTGTCGGAGTCAAGGTTGTCAGATTTGATGGAGATTCCAGCTACATCGAGAGAAGACTCGTTTTAAACAACAAAGCTGATATAGTCCTAACGAATCCCGATATGGTGGATTATCACCTGAGAAATACACCGGAGTTCAGAAGATTTATCGAAAACGTAGCATTCATCGTTTTCGACGAACTCCACAGCTATTCCTCCTTGCTTGGATCCAATATCCACTGGCTCATGAAGAGGATCGGGAGATTTACGGAACCCCAGATAATAGATTCAACAGCAACAATCGCAAATCCTAAGGAGTTTGCCGAAATGCTTTTCGAGAGGAAATTTGACCTCGTAATCTCAAAAGAGAGTAAAAAGAGAATGCACTTGATAATGATCTACGGCAACCTTTACTCAATAGCGAAAGAACTTGCGTTAAAGCTTAGGGATAGAAAAGTCCTATTCTTTGCGAACAGCTACAGGAGTGCCGAGACGATCACTTGGATACTCAGGAGGGAGGGACTCAACGTAGCAATCCACAAGGCTGGACTTCCCAAAGAGATCAGAGAAAGGGTCGAAAAAGAATTCAGACAGGGTTCTCTCAATCTAATCGTGTCAACACCCACACTCGAACTTGGGATAGATGTGGGAGATGTCGATGTGGTTATAAGTGAGATCGTGAGCTATCCTCAATTCATTCAGAGAGCTGGCAGAGCTGGAAGAAAAGGTCAGGAAAGCCTATCGATTTTGATTTTAAGAGAGGAGGACTCAATAAGCAATTACTACAGAAGGCATCCCGAAAGGTATTTCGAAGATCGACTATTCTGCTATGTCGAAAAGGATAATGAGCTGATAAAAAGGCATCACATAATCTCGATGGCAAGGGAAAAACCGCTAATGAAGGGAGAAATTAGAGATGAAATAATCCAAAAGCTTGTGAGGGAAAACACTCTAATCGATATGGGAGATTTTTACATCTCAGGTATTACCGATTACAGCTTCAGCATGAGAGGTATAGGGAGGAGTATAAAGATCTTGGAGGGGGACAGAATGATCGGGGAGAGAAATCTTCCGATTGCCATTAGAGAACTGTATCCTGGAGCAATTCTAATCCATAATGGAGAGAAATACAGGGTTTTAAAGCTTGATATGGATTCCCTTACTGCGGAGGTCGAGAGATTCGAAACAATCCACTGGACCATGCCCCTCTACACTTCGATACCCGTGATAAGGAGGGTTATCGAGACAAGAAGCGATCCGATCGACTCGGTTTACTGCGATATGGAGATCACGATGTTCGTTGATGGATACGTGATAAAGGATTTCGACGAGAAAACTGTAGATGTTAGGTATCTTAAAAAACCCGTAAGCTACACGTTCAAGACAAAGGGATTCGTCTTCGTTAGCCCTTATCCAGACTACCTCGATTACGAAGATTATTACGCGGGATCTTTCCACGCCCTTGAGCATGTTCTTATCGAGGCGAGCGATGTGATAACGGGGAACGGAAGTCAGTATCTCGGGGGCATTTCAACACCTGATGGATACATATTCGTCTATGATGCTACCGAAGGAGGAAACGGGTTGAGCAGACTCCTCTTCGAGAGGATTGAAAAAGCCCTTGAGATAACAAGGGATGTTCTTGAAAATTGTGATTGTAAAAGGGTTGACGGTTGTCCGAAATGCACGTTCAGCTACAGATGCGGAAACAACAACAAACCTCTCAACAGAATCGGTGCCCTTAATGTAATAGAAAAAATCCGGAAGGAGAGGAGAAAGCTAGACACATCTAAATTCGAAGAATACGCGGATTTCGTTTACTATCCGTAGGCTCTCTTGTATTTTGCTATTTTCATGTCCTGAGCGAAGCACTGTCTTTTCGACCTTGCATTCGATCCAGCCGAGAGCCCCTTCACCCTCGGAGGTTTCACCTTTTTCGCTGGCTCCTCCGTCAGCCCAGCCTTTTCGAGTTCGTTCACACCGTAGGGATAGTCGGTCTCAAGAATGTGCATCAAGTCACCCATATCCTTCCCAGCGACATTCACCACAAACTCTCCCGTTTTCTTGATGTTGATCCAAGTGTCATGCTCCGGATCGGAGGCGAAGGCGTATAGTGGGGATCAAAGCTGACAGGAGTGTTGAAGCTGAAGGGAGCCGCATTCACCTTCCCGTCCTCGGATATGGTTGTTATCACGACAACAGGTCTCACGAGAAGTCTTGTGAACTGACTCGGTTTGAGTTCCATGTTATTTTTTAGCGGAGAGAGCTTAAAGTTTTCATTAAAGCTTTAAGAAATTTTCGATAAGCTTTTTGCACATTTTGTTGAGATCGTTCAAATATCTCCCGCTATCCGTCAGTATCTTTTCCCTTTCGGATTCCGTTACTTCAGCGAGCCACTTCTCTATCAGTTCGTATTTCATCTCAAGATGGAACTGCAACCCTATGGCTTTCTTGAATCTGAAAGCCTGATTTTTAACTTCAATGCCGGTGTAAATGAGTTTAGCACCGTTTGGAAGATCGAAAGTATCGTTGTTATCCCAACGGCTCATGCGGAGCGTGCTGAACTACCAACACTTTCATACCCAAACTCAAATTTACAGCAGAGATTTTAAATATCTCCTATTTGAACAATTTAAAGTGGAAGAACTTACACCAATGATGAAGCAATACTACAAGATCAAGGAAAAATATAAGGACTCACTTCTATTTTTCAGAGTCGGAGATTTCTATGAGCTTTTCGATGAAGATGCGAAGATCGCTTCTCAGGAACTCGGGTTAGTCCTGACGATGAGGGATAAAAGACACTTCATGGCTGGGGTCCCCCATCATGCCGTTTTCCCATACATCAAAAGGCTCATCGATAAGGGATACAAGGTAGCAATATGTGAACAGGTTGAGGATCCATCGAAGGCGAAGGGACTCGTTAAGAGGGAAGTGGTGAGGGTAATCACTCCCGGAACGCTGATTGAAGAGGAGTTACTAACGAAAGAAAATAACTACCTCATGTCAGTTTATAAGGGAAAGCTCTTCGGTTTGGCGTTCATAGATATCTCAACGAGCGAGTTTTTCACTATCGCTCTTGAGAGCTTTGAAGAGGTGATAGCGGAGACTTTGAAATTCACACCTTCGGAATGCATTGTTCCGACAAATTTTGATGAAGAGTATTTGGAAGAGCTTAAGAAGCATGTGAGGACAGTCCACACGATCAGCAGCGAATACTACACACTGGATGATACAATAAAAGAGAATGTAAATGTTAACGAATTTGAAGATGAGTGCCTTAGAGCGAGCAGTGCCGCCATAAGATACGTTCGTGATTCTCTCTTAATAAAAAACCTTGCGATAAGACTTCAAAAGTATACCCAAAGGGATTACATGATACTCGATTCGACCACCTTGAGAAATTTGGAGATCTTCCGGAACCTAATCGACGGAAGCAGGAAGGGAACTCTCCTTGAAGTTCTCGACAAGACCGTGACAGCGATGGGAAGCCGTCTCCTAAAAAAGTGGATTGAAAGACCTCTCCTCGACATCAATGAAATCGAACTTCGATTGGATGCTGTAGAAGAGCTAAAAGAAAAATCATTCGTTCGTTTGAGCTTAAGAGAGATCCTGAGAGAAGTTGCTGATCTCGAAAGAATAATCAGTCGTGTGGGTTATAGAACTGCAAATGCGAGGGATTTGATCGCCCTGAAAAACTCTCTCAAGGCTGTGAACAATCTCAGGGGATTCAACTTCAAGTCAAGGAAGCTGAGGGATATTTTAAACGGGATTGCAGACCTCAACGATTTGGTGGACTTGATAGAAAGGGCGATTGTTGAAGATCCGCCTCACAGCGTAAAAGACGGAGGGATAATCAAGGATGGATACAGCGAAGAACTCGACAGGCTGAGGAGATTCAGGGAAGAACAAAATGGCTACATAAAAATGCTCGAACAACGTGAGAGGAAGAGAACAGGGATAGAAAAGCTTAAAGTCGGATACAACAGCGTAATCGGGTATTACATCGAAATTCCGAAAAGTAAGAGCAGATACGTCCCCTCGGATTACAAGAGGGTTCAAACCCTCGTAAATGCTGAGAGATTTAAAATCAAGGAGATGGAGGAGAGGGAGGACAAACTCCTTGCATGTGAAGAACGGATAAAGGAGCTTGAATTCGAACTCTTCGAATCGGTAAGGGATCGGGTAGCTGAGAAGATTGACGAGATAAAGGAACTTGCCAAAAGAGTGGCTGAGATCGACGTTCTATCAACGTTTGCAGAGGTTTCAGTCCTTTACAACTACACGAGACCAAAAATCAACGACGGATACGAAATCCTGATAAGGGATGGAAGACATCCGACTGTTGAGCTTTGCACGAAATTTGTTCCAAACGATGTAACAATGGATGAGAAGAGCCGCGTTCTGATTATCACTGGGCCAAACATGGCGGGAAAATCCACGTATCTAAGGATGGTTGCCCTAATCACCATAATGTCCCAGATAGGGTGTTTTGTTCCAGCTAATTACGCCGTGATAGGTGTCGTTGATAGGATATTCACCCGCATAGGATCGGTAGATGACATAACAAAGGGTTACAGCACATTCATGGTAGAAATGCTTGAGATAAGTAGAATTCTAAGAAATGCAACAAAGAGAAGCCTCGTTCTCCTCGACGAGGTCGGAAAAAGCACTGGAACGAAGGAGGGTCTTAGCTTAGCATGGGCTATTGTCGAATATCTTCACAAGATAAGGGCGAAGACGCTCTTCGCAACCCATTATCATGAACTATCGGAGCTTGAAAATACACTCGAAGGTGTTAAAAATTATTATTTCGGGATAGTAGACAGTAACGAACTCGAATTCGATAGGAAGATAAAGAGGGGTGCCGCCTCCGAAAGTTACGGGATAAAGATCGCAGAATTGGCAAAAATCCCCAAGGAGATTACAAAGAGAGCTAACGAGATACTTAGGGGATTCAGTCTCAACAGTAACGATGCGGAAATCGTAAAGGAAATAGCAAAAATTGATGTGAATTCGCTTACACCAGTTCAGGCTTTAGTAGAACTCGATAAAATTGTGAGAAAATGTCGGGATATATTAAGAGGCTAAAGGATATTTTAACGGAACTCGAAAGCATAAACAGGGATATGAGAAGCAAAGCTCTAAGTAAAGCGATAGATTACATTAAAATTGCCTTAAAAGAAGAGAGGGATTTAAAGGGATCCGAAAGCTTCGCCCACTACTTAGCGAAAAAAAAGCTCGTAGAGATGTTTGGGGGTTGCTGCTATTACGAATCTGAAGGAACCGGTCTGTCTAAGAGGGGATACAGACCAGACGCAATCCTGATAAAAGATGATGAGGTGATAATCTTAGAGGTGGAAACCGAAAAAAGGAGAATTCTAAAAAAATTTGAAAAAATCCATAAAAATTACGATAAAATTTTGTCGAATCCGATATTTACGAACAGAAGAGTTAGATTTGTCTTCGGTGTTTTTGATTTCGATGAGAACATCCTGAAAAAAGCGAAAAAGTTAGGGATTGAATTATACAAGATCGACGAAAAAATAGAAAAAATTACCTTTTGACCTCCCTTCCGACGTTTTTAGCCCAGATGTATGCGAGGGTTCTGTAGAGCAGGTGAGCGAACTTTGTGTAGGGGGCGAAGGCGAGCAGTGTGAAAACCAAAATCAGGTGGACGACGTAGGCATAGTAAGCACCCACATTCCCGGCGTATCTTAGTAGCTCGATTGTGATTCCGGTTATCACAACCCCGAAAAGTGTCAGGAGAAACAGCCAGTCAAAATAGTTTCCGGCTCCAATCTTTTCGTCGGAAAGCCTCTGGGCTATCGCCCATGCAGATCCGGCGAAGAGAAGGAATGCTCCTATGTTACCCAAGATCTTTACAGGATCCCATATCGGGAGTGCAAGCTCTTCAACGCCCATTCCGTAGATGTAAATGATGTCTCCGATGGTTGCGATTCCTAAGATAATGAATCCCCAAAAGATCATGAGATGTGCGTAGTATCTGTAGGAAGCTTTTCCACACTCTTTGAACTTTAAGTGGTAGATTATATCAACGACAGCCTGAATCAAACCGTCAAAAAAGCCTCTAGCTGTTCCTTCTCCAGATCTGGGGACGTTCTTTAAAATCACGAGATTCCAGTATCTCCAGACACTTACAGCTGCGACTATTATTACCCATGCTCCTACAGCGAATCCGGCGAACTCCACATGGGTGTGAGGTATGAATTTGCCGATGATAATTTCGTGTTCAGGAATCTGGGGATTGAAGACGGCGAAGTATATTAACGTTAGGATTATTGGAACCGCAAAATATACGATCAGTCCGATGGGCTTTGCAAGAAGCTTTGCTAAAAATGATGGGAATGTATATTCCTGAACTTGTCTTGCTCTTAGAACCGCTAAAACTTCACCGGGTTTTGCACCCCTCGGGCAGTAATCGCTGCAATCGTTGCACTGATGGCAGAGCCAAACATCTGGATCGGTAAGGAGCTTTTCTTTGAGACCCCATTGCGCCCATATCATTTCCTTCCTTGGGAAGGGTTTATCTTCGGGACTTAGAGGGCAAACGACGCTGCACGTTGCACACTGGAAGCACTTCTTTAAATCTCCTCCGCCAAGCTCTTGGATTTCCTTAGTAAATTCAACATCCACTTCCATTGACATCACCTCAGAATCCCTTATACGGGTTGGCTCCTAATTGCATCACTTCATCGACAAACTCGTTGATAATCTTCGGAAGCTTGTCCCAGTCTGTTATCGCAACTTCGATAACTTTAACCCTCTCCGACTCAAGCATAAGTCTTTCAAGGGTTTCCTGAACGTTCTCCATCCTCCTGTTTGCGAGTTCACTACCTCTGATGAAGTGGCACTGGTAATCCTGACCGAACTTGCATCCGAGGAGCAAAACCCCGTCAATACCACTCGAAAGGGCATCCGCTATAAACACTGTGTTCACGGAACCTAAGCAACGGACGGGAATAACTCTGACGAGGGGACTGTATTTCAGCCCGTTTAGAGCCGCCATGTCGAGAGCTGGATACGCATCGTTTTCGCATGCAAAGACGATGAAACGGAACTTCTCTTCAGCTCCCTCCTCCCAGTTGGGATCGGGGACGTATATCGCCCTGATCGCGGAGGATATCTGGTCAATGCTGTATTGTTTGAAGCTGATGATTCTTTCGGGGCATGCTCCGAAGCAAATTCCACATCTTCTGCATCTGAGCGGGTTCGGCTGCGGCGTTCCCTTCTCGTCTTCGTCTAAAGCGCCAAAGGGACACTCTTCGGTGCACCTCTTACACTGCGTGCATCTCTGGAGGAAGAACTGCGGGTAGTCGATGTCACCCGTCCTCGGGAATGTGGTCTTACCCTCGGCAACAAGCTCCACGGCTTGGATGGCTTTTAATGCGGCACCTCTTGCATCTTCGATGCAAGAAGCGGCCTCCATTGGTGCTCTAACGCAACCTGCGGCGTAAATTCCGAGTCTTCTGCTTTCGTATGGGAAGCAGATGTAATTCGAATCGGGGAATCCGTATCTAAGCGTTGGAAGCTCTGGCCCCTGCCTGTATTGAAGGTTGAGGATGTGTCCGATCTTCCTAAGCTCTTCAACATCCTCTTCACTCTTAATCAGATGAGGTTCGTAGATGTGCTTGTATGGAACCGTCTTCTCATCGGGGAACTCCTCTTTTACTGTGTATAATCCCTTGAGAGTTGATTCCATTCCTGTGGCGAGGACGACCAAATCCGCTTTTATCTTGAGATCCTCTCCTAAGAGTGTGTCCGTTACCTCGACGACAATCTTCCCGTCTTCCTCGTATATTGAAGTGACCTCACCTTTCGTAAGGAATATCCCTTCGTCCTGTTGAATTTCTTTGTAGAATTCCTCCCAGATTCCGACCGTCCTCATATCCTTATAGATTATGAAGGCGTGACCGTTATTCAGTTCCCTAACGTATTTCGCCTGCTTTAAACTAACGAGACAGCAGACGGAGGAGCAGTAAGGCAGATGCTCCGGATCCCTCTGTCCGGCACACTGAATGAAGACGACATCCTTGACCTCCTTGCCGTCGGAGGGTCTGACAATCTTGCCCTCCTTAGCCATCTGCTCTAATTCGATGTTCGTTACCACATCTTTGAACTTTCCGTATCCCAAATTCTCAAGCTTTGTTGCATCGTAGGGTTTCCACCCGGTAGCGACAACGATCGCTCCGACTCTGAACTGGATTTGATTCCCGTTCTGATTGATCGTCACGTCAAACATTCCCGGCTGTCCGGATATCGATTCGATGGTAGATGATGTGTAAACAGTTATGTTACCGTTAGATGTCACGTCTTCGATCAGCTTGTGAACTATGGGTTCTTCGAGTCTGTTGTAAGGAGATGTCGTGGGTAATGCCTTGTAGTTTTTAGCCAGCCATCCTCCAAGATTTGGCTCCTTTTCAACAAGATAGGCTTTGTATCCCGCATTCGCTATCTCAAGTGCCGCCGTAAGCCCCGTGACACCGCCGCCGACAACCAAGATATCCTTGGAAGTTTCCTCGATATACGGCTCGGGCATCTGAGCCTTCTGGGCTTTAACGATTCCCATTCTCAAGTAATCTTCGGCAAGCTCCTGAGCGTGCTCGTCAATATCGTGGCTCCAGACTACCCCCTCTCTGAGATTTACCCTTTCCACATATTTTCCTTCAATATCAAAGACGTTAGTCTTTACTCTCGGTGAGCAGGCTGCTATTACGATGCCATCAGCCTCGTCGTTTCTTATCATTTCGGCTCCTTCTTTAGAGCATAAGTGGGGGTGAATAACAGGTTCGATTCCGTATTCCTCTTGGGAAACTTTCTTTAACCTCTCAATGTCGAGTTTGTCTATGCCGCATCCGGTGCAGATATAAACGCTAACCTTCTCCATAATTTCACCTCCTCACAATCTGAATCGCCTTTAGAGCCGCCGCAGTAGCACTTTCGTTAGATGCCGCTACCTCCATTGGCTTCGCCGCAACACCCGCGGGATAGATGCCCTCTTTCTCTTTGACAAACCCGTATTCGTCGTATTCGATGCCGGGTATTTTATAGTCGGCTGATGACGGCTGCATTCCTGTTGCGAGAACTACTAAATCGACGGGGACTTCGATTTTCTTTCCGCTTATCGTGTCCTCTGCTATAACAACAAGCTTTTCGACATCTTTCTCCACCTTTGCGACTTTGCCTTTGATGAATTGGATTTTATCATCCTCTTTTATCTTGTTGTAGAAGTCCTCATATCTGCCAAACGCTCTAATATCGATGTAAAAGATGTAAATCTTCGCATCGGGATACTGTTCCCTTATGTAGGTGGCTTCCTTCATACTTGCGAGACAGCAGATCGCTGAGCAGAAGGGTAGATGATTTTCGTCACGACTTCCAGCACATTGGACGAATGCGACGCTTTCTATCGGTCTTCCGTCTGAGGTTGTGATCTTACCTTCGGTAGGACCGTTTATTGAAGCCATTCTCTCAAGCTCCATGTTCGTTACGACGTCTTTGAACTTTCCGTATCCCAAATTCTCAAGCTTTGTTGCATCGTAGGGTTTCCACCCGGTAGCGACAACGATCGCAGAGACGTTTAGGATCATCTCTCTCTCAGTCTCGTTCAGGTCGATTGCGTTGTATTTGCATGCTTCAACGCACTTTCCGCATTTGTCGCAGTATCTATCGTCTATCACATACATAAAGGGCATGGCAATATCGTTGGGGAGATATATCGCTTTGGTCTTGTCGAGACCTAAATTGAATTCGTTAGGTCGCTCAATGGGACAGACTTTTGCACATTCTCCACACGCCGTGCAGTTCTCGTTCACATATCTCGGTTTCAGCTTTACTGTTACCGTGAAGTTTCCGGCTTCACCTTCCACTTTGACAACCTCGGCGTTTGTGAAGAACTTCACCTTTGGATTACTTTTGATCCTCTTGAAGAAAATTTCTAAGCCGCAGAATGGTGGACAGAGCTTTGGAAAGTATTTATTCAACTGTGCGACCCTTCCACCGAGATAAGGATTTTTTTCGACGATGATTACATCGTAACCAGTTTCAGCGGCTTCTATTGCAGCCGTTAGTCCAGCAATACCACCGCCAATAACAAGTATTTCGCCGGCCATAATTTTACCTCGCTTTTTATTTTGGTTAAGTGATGGGAAGGGTATTAATAAAATTATCGAAATTTTCGAAATACTTCACGCCACAATCCTTCAGCATCTTTAATTACATTCCCGCACACCCTCTTAAATTCCTCAAAGGACTCACATTCTTTAGCAACACCTAAGAAGAATAGCCTAAGGTATTCTTTTCTATCCGTGCCGAAATAATCTTTATCGTCTACACCTCTCCAGTAGAGACGATGAGCGGGATTCTCTGGATGAGGTTTTATTATTTCGGGAGCTGTGAAAGGAACACCGTAGTAGAATTCAAAGAATTCTTCTTCTTTTAGATTCCTTTTTACGAATCTTGTCACATCGAGCAGGATTATTTTGTTATTCTTAAGAACGACTTCATAATCGTCCCAAGGGGTGTAGACGTAACCTGCCTTTTTCAATCTGTAGAGGAAGGAAGAAGTAAGGGGAATGCACTTTTTCGCGTTCTCTTCATCGACCAGAATATCACCATCCTTGAAGTCGGAGAGCAGTTTTCCTTCAACCCACTCTTGAAGCAGAACATCATCGGAGATGTAAAGGGGCATCGCAATATTTTCGGAGAATTTCTTAGCGATGTCCTTAATAGTTTTTTCGAATTTTTTAAAAGATTTTAAGGGTGAATTCGGAGATAGGAGATTTAAGGCGAATACATTTTTATTTTCTCCAGAGCATTCAAGCTTAAAAACGTAATAGCGAGTCCATGCTGACGCGAGGGATACGCGGACTTCTTCGATGTATCCGTATCTTTTTTCTATTTTTGGGAGGATTTCGAGGAGTTTTTCTGAGATAATTTCTTTTATTCTTTTTTTCCTTTCCTCTTCAGTTTTACCAAATAAAATACTCTTTAGAAGGTGGATTGTGATTCCCCAGCATTCTATGGTTTCTGTCCCTATATTGTCGTCAAATTTCACCCTCATAGGGGAACTCGTAATTCTCCACGTTGATTGAGTCTACCCTCCTGTAGATTCCGATAGTTCCACAGTCCTTACATTTGACAATCATAACAATGGCATCAAATTCTGCGGATCTTCTTCTAAACTTACCTTCAGAAACTTTTAAAACTTCTGCAATATGCTTTTTTCCGTCATTACAAATAGGACAGTCGATTTCGATTTCCATATTCCATTTAGGTTAATTGAAGATAAAAATGTTTTCTTTTGTGGACAATTATAACGATAAATTCCGCTAAAATAAAGCAAAAGCTTTTTAAGTTTAAAATCTGACCACTAAAAATGGTAGAGCTATATGAAGTTTGCAGACTGCTCAAAGAGGATAAGCCCCTTGAAGCTTTGGAATACTTAAAGAAAGAAGCACCAAATAATATCAAAGAAGTTATTAAAAATATTCTCAACGACCCTCTGAGTATTAAAAAACTTGAGGAGCCTTGGAGACAAATGGTCTCGTTAGTGTATTTCTCTTATGTTTCGAAGTTCACATCAGAAAGAAACGACAACCAATCCCTTGTTTCCTGTGTTGTTTCTTCAACAAATGCTGTAAAGCTTTGTAATACTCTCGGTATCGATTATTTGATTCCAAAATTCTTGAGAAATGCCGCAAGAGCTCTAATCTTGATGGGAATGAAAGATGAAGCTGAAAAGATGTATCTTGAAGCCGAGAGGATTGCGGAAAATTCCGATGAATTGGAATTTGCGAGGGTTGAAAACGATTTCGCAACACTTCTGTTCGAACTTGGAAGATACGAGGAAGCCTTAGACAAGATCGAGAACGCTCTGCGGATAAAAATAGCATTAAGCAGTGATGAAGAACTTGCAGAGACTCTTGTAAATGCCGGGGAGATATACAAGAAGGTGGGGAACTTTGAAATGTCCGAAAAATGCTTTAAAGAAGCCGAAAAGATATACAGATCCCTTATGGAGATCGATAAAAGTGCCACCTTCAATCTCGCAATCACCTTAAGCAATTTCAGCATGCTCAGAAAAATGCGGGGTGACTACAAAGAGGCTGAAAAGATGTTAACAGAATCTTTAGAGATTATGGAAGATTTAGAAAAAAGGGATAAGGATTTCACACAATTCGTAGCTACAACACTGAAACATCTCGGTGATTTATACAGAGAGATGAAGGATTACGAAAAAGCCCAGGAATATTACAAGAAATCGAGAGAGAAGTTCAGAGAATTTCAAGCAAGACTCGAAGTCTCTTCTAACAACTAATTTTTTAAAAAAATTTAAAAAATTTAATAAGACCATTCGATGACTTGCTTGTATGGAACCTTTTCGAACGTCCACTCGTCCTTCTCCGCGTCGTATTTGCTACAGACGAAGCACTTCCATTCTTCGTCGTTGAGGTCTGGATAGTCCGTTCTGTAGTAGTATCCTGGCCATCTCGTCTCCTTTCTGAACATCATGTGTCTGACGTGGGCTTCGGCAGTCCAGACTCTGTGGACGAGCTCCCAAGCTCTCATCAGTTCGTGGAGATCTCTTGCAGCGAGTTTCTCAAGATCCTCCTTGAGGAAGGCAAGCAGCTCAAGAGCCCTCTCAAGCATCTTCTCGTTGGTCTTATACATCATGGCGATACCTGCCGCATATTCATCCATGATCTTCTGGAGTCTGACGAGACCCTGCCATGGGAAGAAGAATTCTGGGTTAACGTCATCTGTAACAGAAAGGTTTCTGTATTGCTCGTATCTCTCCATCGGAGCGAAAGCCTTCTTCTTGAGTTCTTCGACAACTGCGTCGTCGACTTCTGGGCTGGGCTTTTGCTCAATCACATATCTAACTGCCGCCTTTCCTGCGATTCTACCCTCAGTGAATGAACCGCTTGAGAACTTGTGCGGGTTCGCACCAGCACAGTCACCGACTGCAAAGAGACCCTTCACAGTTGTCATTCTGTTGTATCTAAGTGGGAAGAACTGAGCGTATTCCTCTGGCATTAGATCCTCTGGACCGCAGACCCAGAATCCAGCCTCTCCGCTGTGTGATCCCATGATGTATGGTTCGGCCAAAGCGGCCTCGGAAGGTTTCTCCTGTGGATCGATGTTCTGGCAAGCCCAGAGAAGAGCCTGTGAAACAGTCATGTCAAGGAAGTCTTCGAAAGCTTCTTCGTAAATTCTCTTAGCCTTCTTCTTGTCTCCACCAGCAAGCTCTGCCATTGCAGTTGGAGTATCCATGTAAATTGGTCCTTTACCTTCCATTATATCAAGCAAAGCTTGGTGGTTTCTCAATGGTGTTGGTGTTGGAGCTGCTGTTCCGTATGGCTTGTATTTCTCAAGCTCACTCGCTCTTGTTACGATGTATTCTTCACCAAATGCATTCTTAGCCTTACACTTGAAGAACAGGAACCATGCACCGACGGGACCATATCCATCCTTGAACCTGAAGGGGATGAATCTGTGCTCGAACTGGGTGAGCATTGCTCCAGCCTTTATTCCCATGTAGTAACCGCTGCCCGTGTCGAAGATCGCATACCATGTCCTACCAGCAGCCTCACCAACGCTTCTCGGTCTGAAGAGGAGTGTTGCACCGCCGGTGGCGAGAATTACAGCCTTTGCCTTGAACACATAGAACTTCGGCTCTCTTACGCTGAAACCGACAGCCCCAGCAACCCTGTTCGGATCGTTCTTGTCCTTTAGAAGCTCGATTATGCACACCCTCTCGTAGACGTTTTCTTCACCGACGGCCATCTTTGCGGCTTCAGCAATGATCGGCTTGTAGCTCTCACCGTGGATCATTATCTGCCACTGACCCTCTCTAACCCACTTACCATCTGGCGTTGTCCATATCGGAAGTCCCCACTTGTTGAATAAGTGGACTGTGCCGTCAACGTGTCTTGCGTAGTCAGCGACCAGGTCCTCTCTGGCAAGACCCATCATGTCGAGGGTAACGTATCTGACGTAATCCTCGATCGTGTTCTGAATCTCAGATCTTCCGGTAAGATCGATGTATGTGTTGATAGCGGAAAGACCCTGAGCGACTGCACCGCTTCTTTCAATAGCGGCTTTTTCGACGAGTGTTACTTTCAGACCCGCAAGCTTTGCCCAATAAGCGGCTTCGTAGGCGGCACCGCATCCTGAGAAACCGCCACCGATTACTAAGACGTCTGTCTCAACAACTTCGGTTTCAACCTCATCTGCCTTATACGTTTCGATCTTTTTCGGAACATACACCATTCAAACCACCTCATGCCTTCTTTTTAACCTGTGGGAATTCGCTTAATCCCAATATATCGGGTTCTCCCGCAAGCTGTTCACTCTTCAGAGCGTCCTCCGTTGGCTCGGGGAACCCCTCGAATGGCTGGATTGAGCCCCATGGAGTTGTTCTAATCGGGAACTTAAATCTCAGAACCTTACCGCTTCTGTATTTGATTGTCCACATGATGTCCGCAGTCCCCCTCATGGGGACACAGCTTCCACCGAGGGGTGAGTAGTCAACATAGCCTCTGACGTCGATGGCACCCTGTGGGCACATTTTAACACAGCTGTAGCACTCCCAGCACATGTCGGGTTCTCTGTTGTAGGCTTTCATTGCCTCCTTATCTAGGGTCAACAGTTCTACCAACCGGCTGTCCACCATACGTGAGGGCGGAGGTTACGTTCA
>CBEWZU010000053.1:0-14902 GCA_965561205.1 uncultured Archaeoglobaceae archaeon
TTGTTGCAATTGCAGCACCAATCATTCCAAACTTCAATATTAATACGTAGTTTAAATTGAACTAACTTCTGGATAAATTCCTAACTTTCTCCATGAGAGCACTCCAGAAGATACAATATTAAAGAATCTTGACATTGTTGTTGCAATTGCAGCACCAATCATTCCAAACTTCAATATTAATACGTAGTTTAATAAGATATTTATAGCCATTGAAGTTATAGAAACAGCAGTATTGTATTCTGGTTTCTCCTTTGCTCCAAATAAAACTCCAAAAAAGTTTATTGCATTAAAGATAATTATAGGAGAAAGAATTAAGAGAGGTAATGATGCAGGAAGATAATCTGCACCATAGATAACGCTTACGATTTGCGGGGAGAAGTAGGCTATGCAAACTGCGAATGGAAAGGAAAGGATTGAAGCATATCTGAAAACCTTCTTAAATGCATCCTTCAGACTTTCTCCTTCAAGCTGAGTGAAAACTGGGAAGAGAACTCCTGCAATTCCAGTTAAGCCTGCAATTCCAAAAATTATGTTTGTAGCAGCCTTATAATAGCCAATATATTTGGCAGATAGAAAAATACCAAGCATAATCATATCAACATAAGTAAAAACAACGCTCGAAAAATTGCCTATGCTAACGAAGCTCATGAATCTCAAAACTCCTCTTCTTTCAATCTTCTTTACAGCATTCTTAAAGAGATAAGAATATTTTTTTCGAAAAAGTGAAAGTATTATTATGAATGTTAAGGCAGAAGCGAGAGTCAATCCGATGAAGATGCCATTAAAAAATATAAGGCTAAGAGGAATCACAAGTGCAAACTTAAGAGATTCGTATATTATAGATTTTATTGCAGAATACTTGAAGTCCTGAAAAGCTTGAAAGCAACAATCTATGAAATGAGTAAGAAAGAAGAAAAAAAGGAATATTGCGAGAATTTCAAGAGGCACGAATATTTCAGGCTTTTTAAAAACATGAATTGCAAGAGATTCTGCCGATACTATGAGTAATAGAACAAATAAAAAACCTAGTACGAGCCTAATCTTCAAGAAAAATCTAAAATATCCTCTTGTTAATCTTTCATCCTTTCTTCCGACAGCGTATGCTATGTATCTTATTGTAGTATAACCAGTTCCAAAGTCTATCTGCATGATGAAAAAGCACACAGAAATTGCCAAAGCATAGATCCCGAATTGCTCAGGTGTTAGAATTCTTGCAATTATAACTGAAAATAGGAAGCCTCCTATTCCTCTTATTAAGGTGGAAGAAGCATTGAAAAACGAGTTCTTCAAAACCCTTCTTGCGAGCTCTACCATCATTAACCCTCTAGAACAAGTTTATAAACATCTACAGTCCGTTTTGCCCTTATCTTCCAGTCGTACTCCTTAACTGTAATTTTCCTCCCCTTTCTGCCCATCTTCTTCCTCAAATCTTCGTCCTCGATCAAATACTCTAGCTTCTTAATGAAATCTTCCAAATCACCAGGTTTTGCTAACAGCCCAGCGTCTCTAACGATTTTCCTTACCTCCTCGTAATTGTATGAAACTATTGGTTTTCCTGAACTCATGTATTCAAATAGCTTTACTGGATTCCACCAAAAGCCAAAGTCTCTGAAGTATTCATCGTTGAAGGGCGCAATCAGTATATCTGATAAGGCTAAATATTTTGGTATTTCCTCGTGAGGTTTGGCACCGAGCATAATCATGTTATCTGTTTTCATCTTTTTAATGTATTCAAAGAGTTCACCAGAACCCACAAGCAAGAATTTAACTCTTTTACCTTCAAATCTCTTTGCAATCTTCGGTATCTGATCTACACCGTGCCATCTCTTGAAAGAGCCAACGAATGTTACAATTACATCGTCATTATCTATGTTTAACTCTTTCTTCATGTCTTCGCAATAAACGTCGGGTTTAAACATCTCTGTATCGACACCGTTTGGGATAACGTATATAGGTTTGTTCGTAAGATTTCTAATCATGTTCTTTAACGTCTCAGTTTGAGTTATTATGGCTTTACATTGCTCAAACAGTTTTTTCCTTTGCTTTAATGCTACCTCTTTCGCCCTTCCGTTGTAAACACCCTCCTCAATGTACAGACTGTTAACCTCTAATATCTTTGGAATTCCGAGTTCTTCGCATATTTTTATGCTATACGGATTAGGAACATGGAATCGCTCGTGTATGATGTCTGGACTTTGTTCTTTGAGTAATCTAACAACTTTATGGTAACTTAAAGTGTTCAGAAATGAGAAAAACTGGTATCTTAACTTGAAGGAAACTATAAAACGAGTGTAATTCACAGGAATACCCTTATAGCTACCTCGCCATTTCAGCAGATTGAACAAATTCAATCCACTTGGAATACCGTAAAGAACGACATCGTTACCTATATCCCTAAGTGCTTTCACAATTGAAAACGTGTGAACGAATCCGGCATGATTAGAGGGGATGAACTGATCGAATGCAAAGTATGCCACATTGAACTTGTTTGCCATGTTTTTATTCTTATTACGTAGATTTTTAAATCATTCTTAAAGGAGAAGTGGTAATATTGGATAGTGGAAAGATATATATCGTGGAACTAATTTAAAAGTGGTATGGACAATACGGTGGTAAGAATTGATAGAAAGGGGAGGTTAGTCATTCCAAAGAAGTTGAGAAAGGAGTTGGGAATGGAAGATTGTTATGTGGAAATAAGGGCTGAAAGAGATAAAATAGTTTTAAAGCCTATAAAATCCATTGCTGACAAGTACTTTGGAGCTTTTAAGGTTGAAAAGTGGCCTGAGGATTTGGATGAGTTCTTGATGAAAGAGGTGGCAAAGAGATGGCTAAAAGATATGTAGATGTTAACGTATTCGTTTATTGGCTTTGTGGTCATCCATCTTTTGGGGAAAAGGCTAAGAATTGGATTGAAAAGATTGAAAAGGAAGGGAATTGTATAACCTCTTCTCTAACAATTTACGAAACTCTCGTAATCGTTGCTGGACTGACCAACAAGAGTCTTAAAGACAAAGAATTCGTTAAGATCGTCTTTAATTCTATCATGGGCTTGAAAGGTTTGAAGATCGAATCTCTTGCTAAAGAAGACTTTGCAAAAGCTTTGGAGATAATGAACGATTTTGGATTAGATTTTGAGGATTCCCTTCATTTGGCAGTTGCTCTTAGAAAAAACGTGAAAGAAATAGTTTCAAACGATAGTGACTTTGATAGAACAAACATAAAAAGAGTTTTCTGATACTTCTTATCCCGCTTATCGGCGAATTCACCCTTAAAGTGTTCCATTGGATTATAGTCATGTGCATAACGATCTAAACTTAAGGCCATGTATGCTAATTTTACAGTTTATCTGCCACTGCTAAGTCAAATAACTGTTGAGATTAAGTATAACTTTTTCTGCACAGAACTGTAATTTAATTTAGGATGTTCTATCGATAGTTGATTGAAACTTGAAAGATAAGCGTTTATATTGATAATCGGAGGTATATTCTTTTACGAAGGGATACAGGTGAATCGATTTGAGTTGGATAATAAAGATTATAACACTCTCATAAACCTATTGCTGAATTCACTCCGTTTCGATAATTATCTAAGTCGCAAAATGAAGAACACCTTATAATTTAATTTAACGGTGGTTGTATTTACACATACTAAATATATAAAGCTAAGAATAGTTTAAGTATGTATATATACTATTACAGATAAGTTTAAGGATTCGGTAGTTGTCATTATAGCGCCCCATTAGTGGTCCAATTAGTTCTTCTATAAACCCTACCATATATATTATTGGTTACTTGTATTCAGCGAATCAGCTATTATGTCAGAATAAAGAGGTATGAGATCGAGCTGATTGAGCTTCACAAGTTTTAAGAATTCGCTCGCAAATTTACCGAGTGCACTTTCAAATTCCTCGCTACTGATGAGATTTCTTCGCCTATACCTATCAAGAACTCCCAAAACTTCGCCGTTACGTTTTTAATAGAAAATTATAGATTTATAAACTTTTGTGCTAAGACGTAAGCGGAAGTGCTATGAACATCTAATCCCAACGTTCTACGAATCCGCTTAGCTACTTTACTCGTATTTGCTGGATTCACTAAATACACTTTGAAACCTCTCTTTAAAGCCATAGTTATACCGTAATGCAACAACCCTCGCTTTGCGAACTTAGAAATCTTGCGATTTGCCTTACGACTTTTCGTAAATCGTCTCTTCTTAATCCTATCGAGGTTTTCGAACAACACTATTCCTACGCTGTGATAGTAAGCATAATCGAGCAGTTCGGCTAAAGCCTTCAACCTAACGTCTTTAGCCTTACTCTTGAGAAAACCGTGAGATGTTACTTCTGGAAAGTGTTTGGATTTAACGTCCCTTATTTTTCCCTTCCAATCAACTATAATCATGTTAATTCTGTCTGAATTTAAGTCAAACGATGCTATAAGCTTCCCACATGTGACTCCGTATTTGAAGAGTTCAAAGGGTAAGCTAAGGTGAAGGTATATTTTGCCATTCCTAAAAACGACTTTAGCAGTATATTTGTCAGCTTTGATAAATCTATCTCCGAAGTCGTGTCTAAACGACAACCATTCCCTCGAAAATGGATCTCTAATTTTAACTTCGTGATTGTCAATTCTAACGTTTCTGTTACCCCTCTCATTCGACTTTGCATAACTGACTAAAAATTTCGATTTGACGTGAATATGCTTAGGATTGCTACCGTTATTTTTACATCCCCCTACGAGCATCTTAGCGTAGTTCCAAGCTGAATCTGCATACCACCAGTTGTTCAAGATTTTTCGTAGCTCTTTAACTCCACTTGATCTATCCATATCCTTCGACTGTAGTCTTACAGCGACGTTAACCGCTTCTCTAAATCTATAACAGAGTTTAACGAGTTTCAAGTAATCTTCTTGAGTTTTCGGGATTAGTAAACCTTGTATCGTTAAGAAATCTACTCTTGCTTCTCGTACTTCTGCAACCATAGTTCGATCGCCTCTTCAATTGCCTTGCCCAAAGCTCCCTTCTTAGAGCCGTAAATATCGATTACGACTTTTCTAAACCTCTTCTCTAACTCATCGTTGATCTTGACGTTCAATACACCCACATATTATCAACAAAATACTTATATACTTGTTGATATAAATACATTTCGGAGATGAGCCTTAGCGATGAAGTCGATGAGCCAGGCGAGGTGGAGCGAAGGGTAATCCCGATGGGTGTTCGGTGAACTCGCTAAGCGGGGTAAGCTGGGCTCCCGTCGCAAAATCGGGGGATGAATGTTTGGGTGGAAGTTTCTAAGAGCTCCCACCTTTACTTGACCCCGATATTCCAGATGGAAAAGAAAATCTTAACATTTCCAAGTTCAGCATTATCAAATACTAAATCAACTACCTCTGTTCCCCTTTCTTTTACGTATCTCTTAACGATAGCGCTGCTGTCAAGGTAAACCCGCTTCATCTCTCATCTCTCTAATCACTTTTCCTGCAGAAATCCTCAGCTCAGGTCTATTTTTTTTCACGTCCTCTGAAGAGATAAATCCAGAACTGAACTTTCTTAGAAACTTTTCAATATCATTTGCCAGGTATGAGTCTATTAGGCGCTGTACTTCCTTGCTAAGCATTCTTGTAGTGCCATATTTCCTCAATACAACCTCCTTGAATCTGCTCCACGCTTCATCATCCACGTAAACAGCAACCTTTTTTATCGACATCTTGCTACTTTAGTAGTATACCATATAAATTTTCCGATTCGAAGGGATGTCCAATAATTAGACATTTTAAGAGTTAATAAAATTCTCATGAACTACTTTGCGATTTTACTATTTTTAAACGTTTTTTCAAGTTTGATAGCATTTTAGTCGAGTAGGCTGCTTGGAATTCCATTAAATCCAGTTTTGAAAATCATATTCGTAATTTTTTGGATGCTTCGCCATCGTATTTTCAGTGTGCTCCCTTTATTGTTAAACGATAATATTCGATAACGAGTTTATCAAAAATACTGGTTATACATGCTATTCAGCCTGTATATCATAGTTCTGTGCAGAAAGAGTTATACTAATCTTAAGTTATTCAGCTTAACGGTGGCAGATAAACGTAGAATTAGCATATTCCATAACTCTAAGTTTAGATCGTTATGCACTTGACTATAATTACTATTTTGCTACTGATCTCAATTCTTATTAATTCCTATATTTTTATCCATTAACTTGATATACTTTTTGCCGATCTTGATCCAATCAAACAATTCCGCTCTCTTTCTTGCATTCTTACCCATTCTTTTTCTAAGCTTATCATCACTTAATCTTATAATATACTCAGCAAGCTCTTTAGGATTCCTTGGTTCAGCTCTAAATCTTTTTCCATGCTCAATTGTATCCAACATGCCACCAACATTTGTTCCAACAACAGGTTTACCACACGCCATTGCCTCAAGAACCGCTATTCCATATGGCTCTATTATACTTGGTTGAACATATATGTCGCAAGATGAATAAACATGAGGCATGTCCTCATTTGGAATGGATGTATTGACAAATTCAACATACTTAGAGATGTTCAAATCCTTTGCAAGTTTTTTCAATTTCAATTCTTCCTCACCCCTACCAAGAAGATAAAGTTTGGCATTAATCTCACAAACTACATCTTTCATAGCCATAATCAAATAGTCCAAACCCTTATATCTATGATATCTTGCCACCGTCAAAATCCTTAAATCCTCATTTCCAAAATTTGTCAGATTTTCTGGTTCTGTCATTGGTTTAAAAAGTTTGCAGTCCACACCGACATGAATAACTTCTATATCTCTTCTAACACCAATCACATCTCTCAAAAAATTCTTCGCAGCTGTGCAATGAACAGTAAAAATATCACATTTCTCTCTCAACAGTTTATTAATTGTTGAATCAAAAATAAACAGACCAATTCTTTTCTTTAAGTCAAATGGAATATATGTTCTTTCTGACGATAATACTGTCGTTATATTGTGCATCTCTGCTGCAAAAAATGCGTAATGACAAATTAGGGGGTAATCCTCTTGAAGCATTATTACATCGAACTTACTTATAAGTTTTCTAAAATTTGCAAAGACTATTGGATTCTCAAAAACGTCTACTATCGTCTTTAAATATATTACTTCAAATAGATAATCTTTCTTAATTTGTCTATTTGCGACAATTTTCTCTCTTGGAGCTTTGCTCATAGATGTTATGATGGTAACATCATTTCCAAGTCTTGACAAGCTTTCGGCTAATCCATATTCATTACCTCTAACAAATGGTGTGAAGTATGGAGTGACTATACAAATTCTCATTTTCCCATCTACTGCATATAGACATTTTTAATTTTCTTGTCAATTTCAAGTATTTCCTCTTCTGTTAATGTTGAATCGCTTGTGAGCTTGTCCATCGTCAGAATTGTTAGGATGTATTCAATAACATCTTGCTCTACAATTTTCTCGACAACGTTTTTAATGTAGGGTCTGAATCTATCAGAACTCCAATTTCTTCGGGAACCTCAATTTGTATAACCTTTCCCATAGTTATCGATCCTCATCGAAGCTTAAATATCTTTTCTTCAAGTCTTTTAATACATCCTTGAGTGATTTACCTTTAACGAGCTTTTCAACTGCTTCAGTGTCTAATGCGATATATTTCCTCGTTTTCAATCCGTGGATTATCATTTGTTTGTCATTCGTCCATATTGGAATGTTTAGCTTTAGGGCTAAAGCGATGAAAGGGGTATCTTTTTCATCAAACTGTTTTGCTAACTCGTAGGCTTCTTCCCACCTATCGAAGTATTCGATCTCTGTCGGATCTCACAGAACTCCAGCAAGTGACCGATGACTTTCATCAGTTCATCTTCGGAAATTCCCGTAAAATTTGAAATTCTTTTTCTGTGTTTGTAAATTTCGTAGATTAGATAGGGTGTTACAACGGCTACAGTGCCATAAAATACTTTTCTTGTATAGCTATCCGGTTTCAACAGTTTTATAAAAATGCTTGTATCTACAACAACTCTGATATGTCCTTCCATAGACTCTCCTTAATTGCTTTTTCGAGTTCTCTTGCCTCATCGTCTGTCAGTTTTGATTTTGACAAAATTTTCTCGATTTCTTCAACGGCTTTTCTTTTCTTTAATTCTTGCACCTCTACGAACATATTGATAACTCTACGGACGAGATCTTCATCTACCCAATCTGGAACCTCAATTTGTATAACCTTTCCCATGATTATCGATTCTTATCTAAGCTTAAATACCTTTTCTTCAAATCTTTTAATACATCTTCGAGTGATTTACCTTTAACGAGCTCTTCAACTGCTTTAGTATCCAAAGCCAAGTATTTACCTTCAGTCGCTAAGAAGGCTCCGTCCGATAGGGCGGAGATGAATTAGGGGAGGTGGGTGGGGGCTGGTAGGAGGTAGTTAGTTTATTATACTCCGAAGTTAATGTAAGTTCGAAGTGAGGCCGTGGGTATATCCTGCGGTCAGGGGCTGCTGTGACCCAGCCCGAAGGGGAGTGCCTCACGGCACACTCCTCAACCTCCCCCCTAATGGCTTCCGGTGGAAGCCCCTTGCGTAAGCGAGGGGGGAGGTCACTTTCATAAAAAATATATGAAGTTAAGGTATATTAAGCTCTTTCAATTTTTCTTCAGTTGGTCTTCCATCAATCCATCCTCTTAGCTGGTAGTACTCTTCCTTCATCCTGTCCAGTTCGACTACCTGCCCCTTCGCAGGTCCCTCCTTGAGCGGCTCGGTCAGCAGGCGCTTTGGAAGAGTGTCATCCTTGCCGTCAAAGCCGTACTTGTTGATTATAACCCTTTCAAGGTTATAAATCCTCTCTCCAATCTTCATTATTTCGTCAGCATTTATGTCCCAACCAGTAACGTGTGAGAGCAGCACGGCATAATCCTCTGCACCCAGGGCGAAGGTCGTGAAGAGGCAGTTGACCGCTGAATTAACAACGCATGTGAAGTCCTGGAAGGCCTTAACCCATGCCGCCTTACCCTCGTATGTGAGCGGATCAATCTTCTCCGGCAGCCCAAGAATCTCTGGCGAGATCGTGTAGCCAGTAACATGACAACCTCCTCTGTTTGCGGTTGCGTAGTTTAGGCCTATACCTTTAATTCCTCTTGGGTCATAAGCGGGCATCTCGAGTCCCTTAACGCTCATTGAAAGCTCAGGTGCACCAAATATCTCAGCCAGCCTCTTGCTTCCAAGAGCCAAGTATTTTCCAATGCCCGTCTTGTATGCGGTTCTCCACACGGCCTCAACCATCGCACCATCGTTGCCAAACGACAAATCGAGTCCCTGCAGGTCTTCATCTTTTATGTAGCCTTTCTCGTAAAGCTCCATCGCACACGCTATTGTTGCTCCCATGGAGATTGTGTCCAAGCCGAGTTCGTCGCAGAAATGATTTGCTTTGATGATCGCTTCAAGGTTGATAACTGCCGTGTCGTTGCCCAGAGCCCAGATCGACTCGTATTCTGGCCCCTCGGTGTTGAGGACATTGAACGGGCCAGTCTTAACCTCGGTTGCCCTTCCACACCCTATGCTGCAGCCCCAGCACGCAACTCTCTTCCTTAAGTACTTGGCTTCCATTGTTTCTCCGCTTATTTCATCGGCTTTCTCGTTGTAGGCTTCCTGCCAGTTCTTGTAGGGCAGAGCACCTGCGTTGTTTATTACGTTAACCAGAACCGCAGTTCCGTAATTAGGCAACCCCTCCCCCGTTACGGGGTTCTGCTTTATTTTATCGAGCATTTCTTTGCTGACTGCCTTGAATTCTTCAGGTCTCGCTATTTCAGGCCTGTTTGATCCTTTGACCACTATCGCCTTGAGTTTCTTTGATCCCATTACCGCTCCAACACCAGTCCTTCCTGCCGCTCTGTGCTCTTCGTTAATTATGCACGCGATGTGTACAAGATTCTCCCCAGCAGGGCCGATGCATGCGACGCTGCAGTCCCCACCAACTCTCTCTGTGAGAATTCTGGCGGTATCGAAGGTGTTCTTGCCCCAGAGGTCTTTGGCACATTTAATCTCTGCCGAACCATCAACGATTTCGAGATACACCGGTTCCTCACTTTTGCCCTCAATGATTATCATGTCGTAGCCCGCAAACTTCAGATACGGGCCAAATCTACCACCGCTATTGGCGGAACCGATTCCACCCGTTAGTGGACTTCTGAGAGTCATTACATGGTATCTTCCCGGTTCTGGGAAGCCCGTAACTCCTGTTGCCGGTCCTGTTGCAAAAATCAGAACGTTCTCTTCCCCAAATGGGTCTATATCCTTGGGTGCAATTCCAAGCTTCTCATACTCAGTGAGATAATCGTAGAGGATTCTTACTGCATATCCCTTCCCGCCAAGATACTTTCTGGCAATTTCCTCGTCAATTGGAAGCTCTTTTATGCTGCCATCGCTCAAATTCACTTTCAAAATCTTACCCATATAACCTCCCATTTTCTCACCACACTCTTTTCTATCACCCAAATTCAATTTTTTAGATTGAGGAACC
This sequence comes from uncultured Archaeoglobaceae archaeon, assembly GCA_965561205.1. Taxonomy (GTDB): domain Archaea; phylum Halobacteriota; class Archaeoglobi; order Archaeoglobales; family Archaeoglobaceae; genus Geoglobus. The sequence continues at coordinate 10,506 of CBEWZU010000053.1, forward strand.
TAGAAATCCTCCCTCTCTCGTATTTCTTTTACATGTTGTCGCCACTTTCATAATTTATGCTTATAATCTTGTTTTGCACCTATAATTTGTTTTGTAACCCACTTATTTAAATTTTACGATAAAATAATAGTTCTGCCAACATAACCACCTCAGATCCCTATTGCTAAATAGAAAATCGCCAAAATTCGTCCATCCAGTCAAATTTTATCAAAGTTTGCTAATAATATAGGTAAAGTTTACTGAAGTTCTTCAAAGCCCTTTTTCAGCTTTTTGTAAGTATCCTGAACTGCTTCCGTTATTATCTTAACATCGGCAAGAACGGGCATGAAGCTTGTATCTCCATCCCATCTCGGAACAATGTGAACGTGCAGATGCCCCTCGATTCCTGCTCCCGCCACCTTACCAATATTTATCCCGATATTGAACCCATCCGGTTTCATAACTTTCTTTATGACCTTTACAGCTTTTTTTGTAAGTTCTATAAGCTCCATCGCCTCGTCATCGCTTATGTCTTCGATCTCCTTAAAATGCCTGTAGGGTGCTACCATCACATGTCCGGGGTTGTATGGATAATTGTTCAGGATTATGAAGCACTTTTCTCCCCTATAAACTATCAGTCGTTCTTCATCTCTGTTTTCTTTCGGAAAATCGCAGAAAATACATCCTTCATATTTTGGAGCTTCTATGTATCTTATTCTCCAAGGGGCAAAAATCCTTTCCATAGCGTAAGGGCGATTTGATGAGATTAAAGATTATCGGTTTCGTTCAATCTTGATTCGGTTAAACGGAGACCCATAAGCACCCAAAAATTTATATAATTGATTAACTTAAATTTTAACGAAAAAAAGTCAGGAGGTGTCTATATGGAGTTGCCACTTGCACCAGTCGAAAGAATAATTAGGAAAGCAGGTGCACAAAGGGTTAGCGAAAACGCTAAAAAAGCTCTCGCAGAAGCCATCGAGAACTACGCATTAGAAGTTGCTAAAAAGGCTGTAGAACTTGCGAGCCATTCGGGAAGAAAGACTGTTAAAGTCGATGACATCAAGCTCGCAGTAAGCAGTATGAAAAAATAATTTTATTTTTTATTTTTATGATAGCATTTTGTCCTCCCACTCTTTAAGATAGGAAGAACTCTTACCGACGTCCACGAATAGTTGTGCGGCTCTCTCAACATCTTCAACTTCAATCTTGCTTCCGTTTCTTAGCTTTGCTAACTCGTTCGCTGGAGCTAAGAGCTGTATTGCATATCTCATACTGTTTTCGTATCCGAGTTGCGTCAATCTCTCCAAAGCTTTTTCATCTAATAGCAATCCCATTTCGGCGGCTCTCGTCTCTATGATGCTTTTTATCTCCTCCTTCGTGTAGGGCTCCGTCGTTATGATCAGAAGTCTATCAAGAAGATCTAACGGAATACCGTGAGGTGCCACGATGTCCGTCCCCCTGATTTTTGCGAATCCTCTGTTCGATGCCAGAATGATGATGGGTGCCATCTCAGACTCCATAGCCCTGTTCATGAATGCAAAAAGCTCGATATCCATCAAATGGGTCTCATCAATGAAAAGAACGCCCGGTATAAGCTCAGCCATTCCCTGTTCAATCCACTCCTTCACCTGTTCGTCAACAGCCTGCCTGATTTCGTTGTCGATTTCTTTCGTTTCTGATCCAAACAGACTGAAGATCGTGGATCTCCGAGCCCTTGCCTCGTCAAGATCGTGGAGTGTCACAACGTACGTAAATTCTTTGTCTTTCTCTATGTAGCCGTCCGGCCTTTCCACGAGAATTTCGTCTTCGATATCGTACTTTTTGCTCTCCCTCGCTCGACCGACTTTGTGAATTCTTCCCGTTTCCTTATCGATTACAATTACGTCACCCTTGTCGATCCCATTGTATAAGAATTGGAGAGCTATCCTGCTTCCAACACTGAACGTCTTTTTCTCCTTCTTCGTAGTCAACGTTATCGTTGCCGATTCTGGTATCTTCTGTGTTGGATTGTAGGGGTTTGGAACCATATTGTAGCTGATGTCAACGACTTCTCCTTCGAGGACTCTTCTTGTATCCCTTATCTTAACACCTATAGCTTTCCTCATTGTTTGGATTAATGCCTCCGTTTTCTTCATCTCAGTGCTGTAAAACTCACTTGCCGAGACTTGGACGAATGGAATATCCTTTCCAAGCTCCTTGCTGATTGCAACAGCAATTGCTGTTTTTCCAGTCCCGGGAGGTCCGGCTATTAGGATACCTCTTCCGGCCATTTTTCCCTCTTTGATTAACCTCACGATGATGCCCGCTGCCTCTCTTGCCCTTTTTTGACCTACGAGACCTCCACCGATATCTTTCGCTCTTAAATTCTCATCTAATCCGAGACCCGTTATATGTGAGTGAGCACTGTATCTCTCAAACTTTTGAGCAATCTCCCTGATTTCCTCCATGGGCATCACCGATTTTAGTGGATAAGAATTTCAATATAAAAGTTTCTGAATAACAATTTAGAATTCAAGCGTTAATCCTCGGTAAAAGAAGCTTAGTTGTCGGTGTTTTCTTCTTTAAAGCAGAAAGGATCAAGATATTCTTCCGCTCTTAGCTTTAAATCCTTAGAAACCGGATCTTTGTAAGCTGTTTGTGCTTTTACAATAAGTTGGAAAGGTTAAAGGGCACTCTATTTTTTATTTCGGTAATTTGAGAAGGAATACCCCATCGCTCGATCCGAGCAGGAAGCTTCTGTTTCCCAAGGACAGTATCGAGAAGACCTTTGCGTTTATAGGGATTTTTAGCTTCTCCTGCAGTCTTTCGTTTGCGTATTCAAACTTGGCGAAAATACTCTCGGTTTTGTTGTGGAGCACAGCAAAAACTTCATCTTGTCCATCACCATCGCTGTCGTCCACCTCTATGGGAGTAAGATAATAGCCCTCTTTCGCCTCGTAGAGCTTCAAAACGCTTGCATCACTGAGATCCAGTAGAGATATGCTCTTTGGACCGTACAGAAGTATGGCTTCTTTTTTTTCAAACTTCGCCAGCCCCCATATGTTCTCGTTCAACAGCTCAAACCTGCCGTCTTCGACAAAGTTGCCGGATCCGTTCAGAAACGTGAAAATTGTGCTTTTCGTGTGATTTTCAAAAACCACACTTGCAACAATGAAATCCTCTGCTCCATCTCCATCCAAGTCATGGACGAGGCTACCGAGAACTCTGTTACCCATGCTTCTTTCAAAAATCTTTTCATTGCCCTTAACTAGCACAACCCTTCCCGTCTCAGTTTTCACATCAAAGCCTGTTAGAATAAGTGTCCCATCAGGCATTCTGGCCACCTTAAAAATAAACTCTTCCAGCTCAGTGATTTTTCTGATTTTGCCGTCAGGTGTTATTTCAATCAGCTCAGATTTTTCGTGAACATTCGGACTACCGGTTACAGCCACGTATATGTGTCCGTTAGATACGCAGGGATATGAGAAAATCCGGTAACCTTCAAGCGTGTAATTCCAGAGCTCATTCACACTCGAATCTTTAGGATTCAACTTGAAGATGCTGAGCTTACCCTCCCCCCATTTAACAACATATGTGTCGCCATTTTTCACCAGAAAAGATTTCATTGAGACCATCAAGTAGGTGCTCACATTTACCTTTTCAAGGCCCCCTACAGGCCACTCCGATTTCATTAGCTGAATCAATTCGGGAGGAGGTGTACAATGGTCAATGTAAAGGGAAAGTATCAAAATTGAAATCACAACAAAAAATAATGTAACAATAGATACTTCCTTCTTTCCTGTCACTGCCATCACCCTTCATAGCACAACGCATGCCATTCTACGTCAATGTAGCAGCCATAAATGGTAGAGCATGAGGCTGAGACGGTCCCATAGACCATAGAACAGCTGCCTCCACTGTCCCAATACTTACAGGAATCGTAACCGTACCGGTCCTTCGGTGTTACATTGGTTTTAGAGACTGCACCCGTACGAGCATTCAACGCATTCACGCTACAGTTACCCTCTCCACTTTCAGCGCAAGTACCTCCGCACAGGTAGATGCGCCGGCTCTGTACTTGCTCCAAGTAGATGGATCATAGTAACTATCCGTTCCACTAGCGGACCCATAAAACGAATGATATTTTTCTCCAATTCTCTCTCCATTAGATTTCTCTACAAACGTAACTACAGTTCCCGGCCAATATTGAGAAGGGGTTACATCTTGCAGTTTTGTTGCTGCCACTATGCTGACCACCAAATACTCCCAACAACAACAGAACAAAAGCAACAGATCTTCTACCATACATCTCTCTTCACCTTAATTTTTTGTTACTAATTATTTGTTTTTTGGATTTATAAACATTCTGACCATATTTTGAGAATATATTTTTGTTTTCATTTTAATGGTACATTTATCTTCCACCCGAACAGCAC
>CBEWZU010000054.1:0-14888 GCA_965561205.1 uncultured Archaeoglobaceae archaeon
ACCATCATCCTGAACTTTCCGAAACGCCCGATCCCCTCGATCAACCTCCCCACGACCTCCTCATCGATCCTCTCTATCGCCTCGACCTTCGCGCTCACAGCCCCGGCGTGCGACGCCTCATCGGGTGCCTCGACATGGATGTAGACGAAATCCACTTCCTCAAGCGCTTTTAGGGCGTATTCGGCCTTCCCCTTGTAGTTGGTGTCCAAGTAACCCGTTGCGCCCGATGCAATTGGAAAATCATTTGGAACTCAAACGGTACCCTACTAACGGATATTACGTTCAACCGAGGCGATCTCATCACAATTTCTGCGCTGAAATCGTTTGCTCCATTTACATCAAAGAGTTTCGATCTTTCCATAGCAATTAGATTTCTCTGAATGCTCTGAATAGTGGAAGAGTATAGCCCTAAATCTTTCATTATGTCTTGCCCCTCTTCAGACTGAGCCCAATTTCGCATCTGCCTTAGAGTAGGTCTACGCCCATTGTACTCGGCCCACTGTCTGAAGGCTTCCATTACTTGAGGAAAGAAATCTACTGCTTGCTCTGATGGATTGGGCATGTATAGAGCTGCTATATCTGGTGAAACGTTTTCCCAAGATATAGTGAAGGGAACCATGTGCTTTCTTATCTCGGAGATATCATAACCTTCTTGTTTCAAGTAGGCAAAATTTGGAGCATAAGCAGGTATGTAATAGATGAAGCAATTGTCAATCTTCATAGGATTTAAACCTAGCTCCCTCCATAATTCGATATCTTCTTCTGAAAATCCAAGCTTCTTTGGATCCGACTCGAAAATCATCTGAGCTATCTCATCTTTAAAGTCTGGAGCATTTATCACCCAATTATCAAGATAAGCCCATTCAATAAGGCTTTTGGCGAAAACTGTCTTTCCAGATCCAGGCCCCCCAACTATATACATGCTCCTAAAGACGGTATACGGGTCAAGTGGATATGAAAGGATTTTCTCTTCTTTGCCCTCTCTAAACCTTACAACTTCCATACCTTGAACTATTGCTCCGATAGGCCAACCTTCTTCCTTGAAAGCATATATTATCTTCATTTCTTCCTTGGTTGGGAGAACTATCGGACACCCGTAAGGAATAGGGTTAAGCAAAGGCTTTAACGATTTCGTGTTTTCATCTATTATCCCTAAGAGCTTAAGTCTGCATGTTTGGAAAAGTTCTGGAATTATTCTTCGAATGTGTAAAGCCCAATTTCGAGTTAAAGGTTTTAAGTCTCTATATCCAGCAAACAGCGGGCTTTTTATTCCCGGCGGGGGCTGAAGGCCGTGTTCGCTAATTTGTGCAGCAACCTTATGTTTAATGAAAAAACCTTTTTCATTAGTTGAAAACAGACCAATTACAACAAAAGTTCCCAGTGATATATTAGCATCTAAAGTGAAATCCGCTAAAACTGTCATGGATTCCTCCGTAATAGTTGCTGGTTCTGATTCGCTTGGAGTAGTTATGCCGATTATTTTCCTACCTTCTAATATTTCTTCGCGTTCCATTCCTAAGACCTCCCGTAAGCTATTAGGGGAGCAGATTCGGGTGAGATAAACTCAAGATGGAATGTTAATTTGGCCTGAAGCATTTGCCTAAACCCGTAAGACATTGAAAAGTGCTGATGAGCCATTGTTTGGTGTAATGGAAAGTAACCCCCACCGTTTTGATAGCTATCCGCCATCACCCTCATCAAGATTTCGTGACCGTACTGCTCAGCCATCCAGTAAAAAGTTTCGACTCTAAAGACAAGGTTTCTAGGAGTCATTATCCAACACATCGTTACTTGATTTTCGGCTGAAATTCGGGGATCTCGTTCTCTTATCCAATGGGATCGAACGAAGTTTTCAGGATTTTTACGTTTTTTTGCCATCTTTTCTAGATAGAAGGCTCTGTCGTCCGAGTATAGGTTTAACCCATAATGTCGGACCACACTTTGAATTCTTGGCCTCTTGACCACGAAGACAGCAAGTTTCGAAGTTTTCTCGTGAATATATTTGTAAAAGTTGCCCAGATCATCTATATCTTTGTGGCTATGGGCTCTCAAAGCTCCGTCTATTTCATCAATTTTTATTTGAGAGAGTTCCGCAGCGCTTTGAATTGCGGATCTAAGCTGTTTTTGCATAAACCTAGTGCATAGCTTATCTATCTGATCCTCAATTGGTTTCTTCGAGGAAAGCTGAAAAACTCTGTTCCGAAGCGATCCAGGCAAATTGGACCTTAAAACTTCCACGTTCCTTGCTATTATTGCCCAATCACGGGAAACTTCTTTTGCAAAATAGGGGCAATTTGTAGATGTTGTTATCCAACCAGCATTGCAAACAATTGTATCATGGGTTCCTTGAATCCATCGCCACAGTCCTTCGTCGATTCCTACGGCGCCAGAATTGCGATATTCCTGTATTTCTTCCAGTGAAATTTCATATACAATATCACCCTCAAGTGGAAGTGGCGTGGCAACAAGCCGTGAATCTCTCCTTTCAACAAGTTCCGTTTCGTCTTCTGCCTTAATGCTAGGTTGTCTTAGTGCTTCTGGCTTAAGAACCCTGGAAATACCTTCTGCAATTTCATCTACAGTAAGAACTACCATTGCCGCGTGCCCCTTTCAAACAAATGAATTTGTGAAACATCCTTTTAAGTTTTTTCCAGTGGAAGCCCCTCAATGTCAAGTGGAGGCAATATTAGCCTTTGAAAATGGAACAAAGTTGTACAATCCGCTTTAAGTCAAACTTTTTAACTACCTTAAAGGCGATCTTTTTCGTAGAGTTCCCTTGTCTTTGTTGAATTTAGGTCATTGACGCCTAGTTTGACTTCTTCCATTCTTTTTTGATTTTGGAACTTTAGGGCTGTACCCATTTCTTGTCTTCTGAAGGCTTTAGACGCCCATTATCATTACCAAATTTGCGTTTTACTTTTTTGTAGTTGATGTATTTAATGTCTATATCTGGCTCCCACAAAGCCCACTGACTTGTCGTTTAGATAAGCAAAATACCCTATTATCTCGCACCTTAAAAAAGAGCATCAAAGTATCTCCTACAATGATACTGTTAGGTGAAATTGGTAGCGGAAAGATTTTAAGAAATTAAGAAAATAATTAAATGATTTAGTGAAATTTTAGTGTTGTTTCTATTGTAGGGTAATGGTAATGTATTGCCCAAAAATTTATAAGTAATTGGGCAATACATTGCCCCATATGAGTATTACAAGTATTAACGCGTTAAGATCACAGAATCAATGGTGGGTTAATGAAGAGGCGATATACAAAGATCGCTATATTGCCCAAAAGGAGGCTTCAGCTGCAAAATGGTCGCCACGTATCAAACATTTCTTTAAATTTGATGAAGATGCGATCTATACATTAAGAGGACCCAGACAAGTTGGAAAAACAACCCTTGTAAAGGAATTGATTAAAGAGCTTATTGAGAAATCGAGGGTGGATGGAAGGAGAATTTTCTACTGGACTTGTGATTTAATTAGTGGGCCTAAAGAGCTAGCTTTATTGCTTGAAACTTACATTAAGTGGGCCAGAAAAACATTTCCAGTTGATAGATTATTCATCTTTCTCGATGAGATATCTTCAGTTAAAGACTGGCAAAAAGGTATTAAATTTCTGGTTGATACAGGAAGACTTCAAAATTGCACTTTGATTCTCACTGGTTCTCACAGTTTAGATATACGAAGAGCTTCAGAAAGACTTCCTGGTAGAAGAGGAAGAGTGGCTGATGTGTTGGATAAGATTCTTCTTCCTATGAAGTTTGCTGAGTACGTTGATGTTAGGCATAAAGGGATTCGCAAAGTCATTCTTAATTTGGATCTCCTAGCTAGAGTTAATCGACAAAGGGTGCTTTTCAATTTAGCGAATGGTGAAATACCAAGTGAAATCGAGGAATTAAACCTATATTCTACGGAACTCCTGAGTTTATTAGATGACTATCTTATTACTGGAGGGATAGCTACAGCAATCGACTCCTATGTATCTAAAGGCGAGGTACCTCCGCAGGTTTATGAAACCTATATAAGGGTTATGTTAGGCGATGCGATGCGCTGGGATAAGAAAGAGACGTATATGGCACAAGTCATACGAAGGTTAATTGAAACCATAGGAACACGAGTTAGTTGGAAGGCCCTTTGGAAAGGAACGGATTTAGGATCACATCATACTGTGGCGGAATATGTTGATGTATTAGAGTCTAGCTTCGTTGTTTCAATCATCTACCAGCTTGACAGGTCAAAAAATGCGCCCGATTATTCAAAGGACAAAAAAATACATTTTCAAGATCCATTTCTCTTTCATTCATTACGAAGCTGGGTTTTCTCGTTAGATCCTTATGAAGCTTCGCTGGAGTATCTTGATGATATCGAAAATAAGGCAAGACTTCTGGAATGTGTGATATGTAATCATCTTATTCGATTAGCATTTGCTTTGTTTCCAAGTTCTGAATACGACTATAGAAGGAAGGTGATGTATTGGAAAGGCAGACGTGATAAAGAAGTTGATTTTACATTGAAAGTAGATAATAAATACGTTCCTATTGAAGTTAAATTTAGAAAAGAAATACCAAAAAAGGAACTTTCTGGTCTATATAATTTTATGAAAGGAGGGGGATCATCCAAAGGAATAGTAATCACCAAAGATCTGCTGAAGTCTGACAAGAATCTTATTTTTATTCCAGCTTATCTTTTCCTAGTCATAATATAACAAATCAGCATGTAGACAGACACCGCCTCCTCCCGCTAATAACATTTTATTGTCATAACTGCCTCTAATATATTTTGAATAAAACTAATTGCTGAGATGATGTTGGTTAATGTTGAGTGAAACTGATACCAGAATTAAGCTTATTGATCCCATGCTTCACGCCTGTGGCTGGACCGAGAACATGATTGTCAGGGAGAGATATATAACAAGAGGCAGAATTATCAACGATGGTGGTGATAGGCTTCCTCCTTTAAAACCCGATTACATTTTGTATTATCCTAATAGAGCAGGGATGGCGATTGCCGTTATTGAAGCCAAGGCTGAGGATAAGTCTCATTTGGCTGGTATGCAGCAGGCTAAGGAGTATATGCGTAGGTTAGGCGTCCCATTTGCTTATTCTACGAATGGGCATAAGGTTGAGGAGTACGATGACTTTATAAAGAAGCAGAGTACGCTTGAAAGGTTTCCTTCTCCGGAAGAGTTGTGGAGGAGATATGTTGAGGGGAAGGGCCTAAGCGGAGTCGTCGAGGAAGAAACTAATCCTTTGCTGTATCCGTATTTTCCGTTTCCTGACAAGCCTATTAGGTATTATCAGGAGGTTGCTGTAAGAAATGTTATTGAGGCTATTTTGAACGGTCGCAAAAAGGTTCTTCTTACTATGGCGACAGGTTCTGGTAAGACGTATGTAGCTTTTCAGGTTGCTTGGAAGCTTTACAAGACGAGGAAGATTCGGCGCATTCTATATTTGGTTGATAGAATTTTTCTAAGGAGACAAGCTTATGATGCGTTTTATCCATTTGGTAATGCTCGTGAAGAGCTTGTTGGGGCTGAGGAGATTAAGTTTCATAAGGACATTTATTTTGCTACTTATCAAACACTTTATAGCGATAAGGATGGAAAGCGCGTTTATGAGTTATTTGATCCAGATTTCTTTGACATGGTAATTATAGATGAATGTCATAGGTCTGGTTGGAGGAGATGGCATGATATTTTGAGGTATTTTTCAAATGCAATCCACCTTGGTATGACTGCTACGCCTAAACGTGATGATAATATTGACACTTACGCGTATTTTGGTGAGCCAGTTTATGATTATCCAATGCGTGAAGGAATTGAAGATGGTTACTTGGCTCCTTGTGAGATTATTAGGGCATTTACTAACATCGATAAGGCAGGTGTCTTGTCGATTACTGAGGCTATTAGTTATGGTGCAAAAATAGAGGTTCCTGAGGATGTTGAGCTGCGAGACTTTTATACAGTTGAGCAGTTTGAAAGGGAAATTACTCTTCCTGATCGAACTAAGAAAATCTGTGAGCATCTTGCGAAGTTGCTTGAGAAAACCGGACCTTTGGCTAAAACGGCTGTTTTTTGTGTTTCTCAAGAGCATGCGGCGGAAGTTGCTAAGGAGTTGAACAACTATTTTGGGCCTAGGTTTAGGGTTGATAATTATGCTGTAAGGGTTGTTGCTGATGAGCCTTATGCTCATGCTGTTCTTAATGAGTTTAGGGATTCGGAGAAAAACTTCCCGGTTGTTACAACCACAGTTGATTTGTTGAGTACGGGGGTTGATATTCCTCCAGTTAAGAATATTGTATTTTTGAAGCCTATTGGTTCGAAGGTGGTGTTTCATCAGATTATTGGGCGTGGCAGTCGTATTGATGAGAATGCTAAGAAGTTTACTTTTAGAATCATTGACTATACTAATGCTACTAGGCTTTTTGATGAGTGGGATTTGCCTAAGCCCCCTAAGCAGCATGGTCCTAATGATTGGTACTTAGCTTGTAAAGTTGTTGACGCTGAGACTGGTCAGGGAATACCTAATGCATCGGTTGTAGTTATTAAGGCTCCTAGTAAGCCTGTGACGGTTAAAACGGATAAGAATGGCTCTTTCTTGGTGAAGGAAGTTCCTAGAGGGAGTGTTACTGTGGATGTTTCGGCAAGTGGCTATAAGAAGAAGGAGTCGAAAGTTCCGACGTTTCCTGCGCCTGATAAGGTTGTGACTATTGCTCTTGAGCGTGAGGTTAAGCGTAGAAGACAACTTGTTAGAGCTGAGAATCTAGAGGTTTATATTGCTGAGGAGGGTATTATCAAGGCTAATGTTCTTGGAAATGAGCTTTTAGAGGCTGAGTATATTGAGTATTGTAAGAATGGTTTGATTAAGAGAGTTATGAGTCTTGAGCAGTTGAAGGAGATTTGGAGGGATCCTGAAAGAAGGAGGAAGTTTAAGGAGGATTTGAAGGGTATGGGGATTGATTTGGGTGTTTTGTCGAAGTTGGTGAAGAAGCCTGATGCTGATGAGTTTGATTTGATTGCTCATATACTGTTTAATGCTCCTATTATTAGTAGGGATGAGCGGGCTAGGGCTTTGCTTGATTTGCGTAGGGAGTTTTTTGAGAAGTATGGAGACAGGGCTAGGGAAGTTTTGTTGGAGCTTGTTGATCGTTATAGGATCGCTGGTGTCGATGAGATTACTGATCCTAGGATTTTCCGTACTCCGCCTTTTGATAAGCTGGGGTATTTGAAGGGTGTGATTAAGATATTTGGTGGTTTGAAGCAGTTAAAAGAGGCTATCCGGAAGATTGAGTTGGGGTTGTATCCTGAGCTTGCGGGGGCTGGTGCTTAGTTGAATAGGCGTGAGCTTGCGGGTAAGATTGAGCAGGTTTGCGAGGTTATGCGTAGGGATGGGTTGACTATTCTGGGTTATATGGAGCAGTTGTCTTGGCTTATTTTTTTGAAGGTTTTTGAGGATTTGGAGGAGCGTTTTAGGCTTGAGGCTGAGTTTGAGGGTAGGAAGTATGAGCCTATTATTGATCCTAAGTTTAGTTGGTCTAGTTGGGCTAGGAGGGATATGCGTGCTCAGGATTTGAAGGCGTTTATTGAGGGTGAGTTGTTGCCTTATTTGCGTGGTTTGCATGGTTCTAAGGAGAGGGATTTGATTGCTTCTGTTTTTGCTGAGGTTAGTCAGAGGATGAGGGATCCGTTTAATTTGAAAGAAGTTGTTATGATGCTTGATGATATTGATTTTAATGATCCTGAGGATTCTCATGTTCTTTCGCAGTTGTATGAAGAGCTTTTGATGATGATGGGTAAGGAGGGTGGTGCTGCTGGCGAGTATTATACTCCTAGACCTATTGTTAGGCTTATGGTTAAGATTGTTAATCCCAAGATTGGGGAGACCGTTTTTGATCCTTTGTGTGGTTCTTGTGGTTTTTTGGTTGAGTCTTTTAATTGGATGAAGAGTCAGAGGAAGTTGACTGTTGAGGAAGAGCGTTTTTTGCAGGAGAAGACGTTTTATGGGCAGGAGTTGAAGGCTTTACCTTATTTGATTGGTATTATGAATTGTATTTTGCATGGATTGTTGTCACCGAATATTGTTAGGAGGGATACTTTTGAGGAAAATGTCGTAATAACTCCTAGTAGGAGATTTGATGTTATATTAACTAATCCGCCTTTTGGAGGGAAGGTTGCAAAGCATTTGCGGGATAATCTTCCTTTTCCTACTGGTTCGACTGAGTTAGCGGCGTTGCAGTATTGTATGAGGAAATTGAATAAGGGTGGAAGATGCGGAATAGTTTTGCCTGAAGGTGTCTTATTCAGAAGTGGAGTATATAAGCGGGTTAAAATGGAGCTGCTGAACAACTTTAATGTCCATACAATAATAAGTTTACCTTCTGGAACTTTTGCTTATATTGCCCCGAAAGGAGGATTAGGACCTAAGGCAAATCTTGTATTTTTTGACAAGACAGGGCCTACAGAAGAGATATGGTATTATGAACTTCAAGGCGAATATACCAAAGCAAATCCAATAAGGGATGAGGATTTAGCTGATTGCTTTGAAAAATGGAAGAACCGAGAGGTTTCTGAAAATTCATGGGTTGTATCTTATGAAGAGATTAGGAAGAAAAATTATGACTTATCTGCTAAGAACCCGAATAAAAAAGAAGAAATAAGTTTTCCGGAACCCAATGAAATATTAAAGAGTGTCCTTGAAAAGGAAAAAATGATTATCAAGTTAATAGAGCAACTTCGGGCTGTAATAGGAGATGCTCATGAATAAGCAAAAAAGCTTAGACTTTTTTATGAATAAGCAAAAAAGTGGAACGTATGAAAGTAGCGAAGTGAAAGTTAAAGGGCCTTATGATTTACCTGAAGGTTGGAAATGGGTTAAGTTAGAGGATGTAGTTTTGCGTGTTCAGTACGGGTTATCCAAGGCGATGAACAAAGAGGGAAAGGGATTCCCTATTATCCGTATGAATAATGTAACATATGATGGACGATTAGATCTGAGCGAACTGAAGTATGTTGACATCGACGAAAAAACGGCTGAAAAGTTCATGCTTAACAAAGGTGATATTCTTTTTAATCGAACAAATAGCAGAGAACTCGTAGGAAAAACTACAGTTTTCAATGAAGAAGGAAAGTTCGTTTTCGCATCCTATCTAATTAGAGTGGTTGTTAATAGAAAAAAAGTCATTCCGGAGTTTATTTCCGCATTCCTTAATTCAAAAAGGATGAAAGAGAGACTTTTTAATATGGCTCGCCCTGCGGTGCAAATGGCAAATATAAACGCAAGGGAGCTATGTAACATCGAGATTCCTCTCGCTCCTCTTGATGAGCAGAGGCGTATTGTTTCGCGTTTAGAACAGCTTATTGCCAGAGTTGAAGAAGCAAAGAGGCTTAGAAAAGCAGCCAAGGAAGAAACCGAAAAAATAATGCAGGCTGCTTTACATAAGGTATTTAGCAGAGCTGAAGAAAAAGACTGGGAATGGGTAAAGCTACAACAGATAGCTAGAATTTCTGCGGGTGGGACTCCTAAAAGATCGATTAAGGGATATTGGAATGGAAACATTCCTTGGGTTAAAATTTCAGATATACCTGAGCATGGATTAGTTTTAGCTACTGAAGAAAAGATAACTGAAGAAGGGCTTAAAAATTCTAGTGCTAAAATATTTCCAAAGGGTACAATACTCTTTTCTATTTTCGCAACGATTGCTAAAGTTGGCATATTAGGAATTGATGCTTCTACCAATCAAGCTATAGCAGGTATTCAAATTAAGGATGAGAAAGTTGTTGATCGAAGATATCTATTTTACTGCTTGAAGAATTTTGGGCTTTCTTTGCTAAATGTCGGAAGAGGAATGGCCCAGAGAAACATTAATCAAACAATTCTAAAAAATCTCAAAATTCCGCTCCCCCCTATAACCGAGCAAAAAGAGATAACAACATACCTCGACAAAATAAGTGAGACTGTAGAATCTCTGAGGCAGCTTCAGCAAAAGACAGAAAAAGAGCTTGAAATGCTTGTTCCTGCTATTTTGGATAGAGCGTTTAAAGGCAAATTATGAATGGTTAGATAATAATCTTTTAAATGAAAATGCAGCAAATAAATTCGGGAATGCATATGGCAAGATGCCCAAACTGTAAGAAGGAAATCAAAAAACCAACAAAAACTTGGAAATACGGAATATTCAAAGTAGAAGCATACAAATGCAACTGCGGAACAAAATTCAGAGAATACAAAAAAGACGGAAAGCATAGCTTCACACTAAAACTAGAAAAAGGCAAAGGATATGTGAAAACCTAAACAAAAACCGACATTAATTGAATCGATAATGCAAATTTACTTTAAACATGAAAAAATCCTTATAGAAAAAGGACCAATTTAATTTTATGATAAAACAAAAACTAGGTAAAATTGAGCAGGTCAAAATAAGAGAAGTATTCGATAGAGAAGATGAAGATTTTACGCCATGGCTAAATGAGAACATTAGTATTTTAGGAGAAAAACTAAACCTAAATATAACGGATAATAACATTGAAGAAAATGTGGGAAATTTTCATTGTGACATTATTGCTAGAGATTCTGACTCAAACAGAACGATTATCATAGAGAATCAATTTGGAGCAACAGATCATGATCATCTAGGAAAAATACTCACTTATGCCGCCGGAAAGGACGCAGGCATAATTATTTGGGTTGCAGAAAAGTTTAGAGAAGAACATAAAAAGGTATTAGAGTGGTTGAATGAAAACGTGAACCCCGAATCAGATCTTTCATTTTTCGGAGTTGAAATTAAAGTAATCAAGATTGATAATTCCCCGCCAGCACCATACTTTGATATTATAGTTAAACCAAACGACTGGGAGAGAAGTATCAAAGGGTGGCCTACACTAAGTGAGACTCAAAGAAAATATCTAAAATTTTACAGCTTGTTAGTGGATACATATAAGAAAATTAATCCGAAATGGAGAAAAATAAAACCACAACCACAAAGTTGGCTAAACTTCGGGGCTGGAAAAAGCGGCTTGTTTCTAGGTTGGGCATTTAGAAGTAACAACAGATTCTCCATCGAATTATACATTGACACCGGAGACAAAAATGAAAATAAAAGGATTTTTGAAGATTTACGAACATATAAAAATGAAATTGAAAACAAAATAAAGGGCGTAAGCTGGGAGAAACTCGAAGAAAAAAGAGCATGCAGAATCGCTATCTACAAAAAACTAAAAGGAAGTATAAGCTCTCTTTCAGAAGAAGACTACCCTGAAATTATAAAATGGGGAACCGAAACAATGAAACAATTTACTAGTGTTCTCTCCAAATATTTCCAAAAACTGTAGTGCTTGATGAATATACTATGCACAAACATAACCTATGTCAAAACTTGGCGGTACTATAAGTAAAAGTATTAATTAGCGTAATTTATTCTTAGAAATAATTTTTAGTTGATTTTTGAGGGCTGAAGTGGTTTTGCGGTTTAATCCGTAATAGTAGGTGGTTCCATTGTTTTTTATTGTTTTAATCCATTTTTTAGTTGCAAGGTCTTGTAGAATTGTGATTTCTGCGTCGTTGAATTCTTCTTCGGCTTTCATATCTATTGCGCATCGGATCAGTTTTTGGGCTAGTTCTGGCGTGATGGCCCAATAAACCATTTTTCTACCGTAAAGATCGTATTTATCACGTTCTTTGAAGAGAATGAGTAGACCTTTACTGTGCGCTTTAGCCCTTGCACATATAGAATTAATTGCGTGGAAAGGCTGTAGAGGCTGGGGATCTTCGCACTCCTCAATGCCAATAGAAATATTAGAAAGAAAAACTACCAAAGGCTCAATTTTTACCTCAGAAAAAACAGGAGTATTCCAACCCCAATCCGTCCAAATTCACCTCCACGAGCTTCTTTCGGATCATGGCCCATGAAAAAACCGACATTTAAATATTTCGCTGAAAACTTTCAAAATTGCAAAAAATATTAGCGTAATTTAAACTTTAAAAATAAGTCTTTGGTGAGATTTATAGAGTTAATGATGATCAATATGGAAATCAATTCTTTTTAAGACCATGAAATCTTTAGTATAATGGGAAATGAGTGAAACTTATTCAGCGGCTGGCCAGAAAGTCTAAAGATGTTATAAATAACATTAATTTGAAAAAATGGAAGGAAGAAATTGAAAATAAGGGAATATTACTAGATAGTCTGTGGATTTTTCCGGAGAGAGAAAGGACAGGAGCCCATACTGCAAAATATTGGGGAAATTTCATTCCTCAAATTCCTCATCAAGCTATTATCAGATTTACTCGGGAAGGAGATTGGGTGTTAGACCCGTTTGCGGGTAGTGGAACTACACTAATAAAATGCAAGCAATTGGGCAGAAATGCTATTGGAATTGAGCTTGTTCCAGAAGTTGCATTGTGGGCAAATCAACTAATAGCGCAAGAACCAAATCCCTATGTTTATGCCAAGGTAATAATCGCAGACAGCACCTCCATTGAAGCGAAAAAGCGAGTGCAAGCTATCCTATCCGCTCATAACAAGAAAAGAATTCAGCTTCTCATATTGCATCCGCCGTATTATAATGCTATTCGTTTCAGCAAGGATCCTCGTGACTTATCAAATGCTCCATCCCTCAACGCATATTTGAAGAAGTTTAAAGCCGTTATAGAAAACTTCATTGACATTCTTGAAGAAGGAAGGTATTTAGTTCTAGTGATTGGAGACATCTACGTACATGGAGAATGGATCCCGCTTGGATTCTACACAATGAATACTATCCTTAACACTGGCTTTTGCAAACTCAAAAGTATAGTGGTAAAAAACATAGTAAAAAACCGAGGGAAAATGAAACAGGAACATTTGTGGCAATACAGAGCATTAAAGAACGGTTTTTACATTTTCAAACATGAATACGTCATGTTTTTCCAAAAGCGATTTATATAGCACCTTACGGAGTGGAATGCAGAAATTTCGAAATCTTTATTATATGTTATAGCTTGTAAAAGAAAAAAGTACGCAAAAATTCTTATGAGACTAGGATTTCTTAACTACCAAATCCTTTAATTCAGGGTGTCTCCTGGTTATTGCTTTCTCTAGTTTCTTTCTTTTTTCTTTTAATGTGTATATTCGGATAACTTTAGCGAGTTTCTTTGAAAGGTGGAACGCTAATGAACTTGGGTCAGAGGCAATGTCTCTAGCTTCATTGCCTAAAAGTATCTTTATAGTTCTAGTTCCTTCTCCCTGTGAAGGACAATATTGTCTGTATCTTTTTTCGAAAGGCAGTTCTTTCCAGGGTCTATCAAAGAATATAAGTTCAGGGTTTGTTTTAATCTCGCGTGCGAGTTCTTTTTTAAAGCTTTCTAGTGCCTCTATTGTTGTAAAGGTTGGATCAATTGATTTGCTCTCTACATCATAATAAGCAATTTTTTCAATTACAGCTCTTATTTGCTCCCTTTTTATGAAAAGTTTAGCGATCTTGGCTTCATCGCCCGATCCTTCTTCTGCAATTTTTTTAATGTAATCAAAGAGCCAAGCGTCATCAAATTCAATTAATCGATCAATGTCTCGAGCTGTTGCCTTTGGATAATCCATATTTTCTATTAATTCTTTTGTGAGGATTGCTTTAAGCATTATATCAAAAGCTCTTCTGGTACGATGCGTGTATACTTGCGTATACATGTAAAATCGAGAAAGTATGAAGCTTTCTATCGCATGCCTTCCTTTTTCTTGTACGACTATTTCATTTTCATGCACTTTAAGGGATAATAAAAGCCGATCAATGTCATAGTGCCCATAGGGGACTCCGCAATAATACGCGTCTCTTAACAGAAAGTCCATTCTGTCTATATCAAGTTCAGAGCTGATTAGATCATTCAAATATGCAATTTGCGGTTTGTCAACGTAGTTACCCTTTATTAACTTTACAACAACTCGCTTATCAAAGCCTAAGTTATCAATGATATCTCCCATTTCACTGTGCATTATTATAGCCTCTGTGTAATCTTCATGTGCACTGTTTGTGTAAACATCTTGAAGCACTGATTCAAATGCGTGCGAACATGGGGGATGACCGATGTCATGAAGAAGCGCTGCAAGACGAAACTCATCGCGTATATCTTTAAGGTTTATTTGGTCAGCTATAACAGATGCCAAATGATATGCTCCTAAAGAATGTCCAAATCTTGAGTGCTCGGCACCATGGTATACTAGGTGAGTAAATGCAAGTTGTTTTATTCTACGAAGACGCTGAAAAAAAGAGGAATCTATTATTTTTAGAAAGCGACCATCTACTTCTATATAACCATGTATGGGATCACGGAAGAATTTGGATTTTTCATTGGTCATATTCCTGCGCCGTTATTAACCCTACGTCTTTAAGAAGATTCCACGCGTCATCTCGCATATTTTTAAAAATTTCTGCTTTTTCAGGCTTTAACTGTTGTAAGAGAAGAAAAACAGTTCTTTTACGATGTTTCCTTAGTGATATGTTTTGATTTATAAAATCCAACGATGCCAAACATTCTAGGAAAGCAACTTTATCATATTTTTTCCGAGCACATATTTCATCAATTTTTGTAAAAAATATTTTAAGTTTTTCAAGAACTGCTGAGGAAATTGTGGAATCAGCATAAAATTTAGCCCTTTCTTTGTTTAACGAATAAATCCCAGAATAGAATAATAACCCTTCAACTTCAAGAGAATTGCAGTAATGTGCTAAATCATAGCTGTATGGACCTAGAAAACTCCATCGATACTCAAAAGGCACATCTACTCCAAATCTTTTCATGAAATAAACGGTTTTTTGCATATCTACCTTACCTAAGATTCGTTGCCGAATTTCAAAAATTTTCACTAAATTCGATGTGAAATTATGTAATCTACTGCTCATTCCGTTTAACACCCTTCTCCATT
>CBEWZU010000055.1:0-14439 GCA_965561205.1 uncultured Archaeoglobaceae archaeon
CACAGCCGCAAGCACTAATATCTTTTTCATTTCAGACACCTCACAGTAACGTTAAGATCATGCAATATAAATTTTATTATCTTTAAAAGAGTTTTAGGAGATACCTAAGCTTCGAGCCAAGTGGTTTATTAGTGAACTTACTTTGTTAGCTGCTTTAATCCCACCACAACTATAACAGTAAACTCAACACAGCAAGTAGGGTGCTCAGAAATAGATGCGTGGAACATAATGTTAAAAATGTTAAAAAAAAGGATACAAGTATCATAAAGGACTTCGGCGAAGGTTTACTTTAAAGTTTCAGATCATTAAATGGTTAAAAGAATATAATATTGTGATGAACTTTGTTATTTAAATTCTTCTTTATGACTTACTATAATCTCGTAGTCGTATCCATGCTCCTTAAGAAATTTCTTAAATTCTTTATCCAATGATAATATCTTCATATCCATTCTTTTACCCGTTGCATAGAGCAAAGCATCGAATATATCATTCCAGCCAGATTTAATTAGTTTACATGCGATCTCTACATCACTACCTTCGGGTAAAACGATATTAATGCCCCTACCGAAAACTATGGAGTTGAAGCTGTCTATAGCATCTTCCGGTAATTCATCTAATTCTGCCTTTTTAACTTCCTTTGCAATAACTCCTATAAGCTCGGCAATCATAGATAATGGGTAATAGAGTTTTTGCTGAAGAATTTTGTTGTAGTCTTCAGAGCTAATCTCTTCAACCTCAATTCCAACTAAAGGTAACAGATAACTCGTATCCAGTAAAAACTCATTCGAGTATTTTCTTTGTGATTTCTTCTCCAACTTTTTCAACCTCCTTTGACTTTATTTTGCTCCAAGGTTTGGCAATTTTTAGTTTCGTTTCCACACGTTTAAGAATGAGCTCTCTGCCTTTAAGCTGAGCTATCAAAAGGTCACCCTCTTTTATTCTCATCTCTTTTACAATCTTCTTGGGGAGATATATAGCGTATTTCTTCCCAACCTGAATAGTCTGACTTACCATATTTATCAATACAGTCTGAACATAATATAAGCATTACGCTCCAACAATTGATGTGTGGCCTGAATTTTTTAGTCCCTGATAATTGTGTAGAAGCAAAATAGCCTTAGGTTGTAGATTTGATAGCCTCCTCGGTTATTTCAAGTATGTAAGGAATCGAAGTATGTAACCATTTCTGAACTGATTGGGATGTCGGGTAGCAAGCTCCTGCACATAAGACTCAAACGCCAAAATAGGCTTTCCTAATTTCTTCAAACTCTTTTACATCCTCAGCTTTCCCTTCCACTTTTATCCTTCCCTCTGAAAGAACATAAGCGTAATCTGCTATTTCTAAACTCAGATGGATGTTCTGCTCAACGAGTATTATAGAAATTCCCAATTCTTCGTTGATTTCCAATATTGCACTTCCAATATTCTCCACAACAATGGGTGCAAGACCTATAGAAGGTTCGTCAAGTAGCAAGAGCTTCGGCTTTGACATCAAAGCTCTTGCTATTGCTAACATCTGTTGTTCACCGCCACTCAGCGTTCCGGCTTTCTGATTTATCCTCTCTTTGAGTCTTGGGAAAAGATTAAAAACATGCTCAAGCTGTTCCTCATAACTATCAACGAAGACCGAACCCATTAGGAGATTATCCCTAACACTCATGTTGGGAAAGAGACGTCTCCCCTCTGGGCAAATCGCGATTCCCATTCTAATCCTTTCATACGTTTTCAGATTTGAAATATCCATCCCGTTGAAAATTATCTTACCTCTTGTTTTAACAAGTCCGCATATCGATCTCATTAAAGTCGTTTTTCCGGCACCGTTTGGCCCCAAGATTGCTGTGATTTTGCCCTCTTTTACGTCGAGATTGATGTCTCTGAGGATTTCCGCTTTATCATAATACGCATAAAGCTCCTTTGTTATTAGAATACCTCTTTCCGAGGTAGGCATGAACAACCCTCTCGTTTTTCACTATCTCCTCAGGAGTCCCTCTGCATATGACCTTTCCAGAGTTTAGAACGAGAACGTCTTCTGTAACCCCAAAGAGCTCACTTAATCTGTGCTCAATTATCATAAGAGTCATTCCATCACCTTTTAATGTTTTGATGATTTTTGCAAGATCTACAGCCTCCGCTGGACTCAACCCTGAGAAAGGCTCATCCAATAAAAGAATTCTTGGTTTTGCTGATAGTGATAACGCTATACTGAGTTTTCTAATCTCCCCATGAGACAAATTGGATGCAAACTCCTTCCTCTTTTCCCATAATCCGAAATCCTTAAGGATATTCAAATCGGCATCTACGACTTCAAGATTCTCTTCAACACTCATGTTTTTGAAAACCCTAACTATTTGAAAGGTTCTAATCAGACCAAACTTCGCTATTTTACTTGGTTTCTTACCGATCAGATTTTTACCGTTAAGCTTGACTTCACCCTTATTGGGTTTTATAAATCCCGAAATTATATTGAAAAGGGTTGTTTTGCCAGCACCGTTAGGCCCGATTATACCGAGGCATGCACCCTCTTCCACATCAAAACTGACGTTATCCAACACTGTGAGTTCACCGAATTTCTTTGATATCTCGGCAACTTCGAGCATGTTAATTTGTTACAAAGTGACAAAATTTAAATATTGCGGTTCGTCACACATTGACATGCGAATGTTGATAGTTTGTTTGCTGATGATGTTGATAGCGACAGCATCGGCAAAGGATGAGATAGTTATCGGAGTCATAGGACCGATGTCAACTCCAGAGGGGATTGCAGAGAAAAAAGCAGTCATGCTCGCTGTGGAAGAGATAAACGCCGATGGTGGAATTCTCGGGAAGCCTGTCAGAGTTGTAGTCGGTGATACAAAACTAAATCCCGATACGGCAACCGCAGAATTCAGGAGATTAGCCGAAGTCGAGGGAGCTGACGTGATAATCGGAGGATTCTCAAGCGGGGTAATGCTCTCAATGATGGAGACAATGGCTGAAACAAAGACTGTTTTCTTAGCAGACTCCTCCTCTCCGAGCTGCTCGAAAAAGGTAGAGGAAAACTACGAAAAATACAAATACTGGTTCAGGATAAGCCAGAATAACGGAAGCACCTTCGCTTTAGATCTCGCTGAGATGATCGATTTTCTGAGGGATAAGGGTGTTAAGGTTGGTAAGGTCTACATAATCAGAGACGAGCATGTGTGGACGGACGCTGTGATGGAAAATCTCAGACCTCTTCTTGAAGAGAGGAATGTTGAGATTGTCAAAGATGTTCAGGTTCCCCGCGGCTATACGGAATACGAACAGCTAATCCTTGAGGCTGAAGATCTGAGAGCCGATCTGATTATGCCTATAATAGCTATTGTGGGAACCGGAGATGTTCTTACAAAGCAGTGGGCAACACTAAAGCCTAAGATTTTGTTGGCGGGACACGATTTGGCGGCGATAGATCCGGAATTCTATAACAAAACAAACGGAATGGCAAATTACGAAATATTCATTGCGGATGGCGGTGCCCTCGTGACAGCACCACCCACAGAAGTCTGTAAAGAATTTATAGAAAAATACAAAGCCAAATACGGACACTATCCAGAATCTCATCAGGCTTATGGTGCTTACGATGCCGTCTATCTCTACAAAATGGTTGTCGAACAGGCATATGAAGAGGGAAAAGATCCCTTTGATCCGGATATCGTTGTGAGCTATCTCGAAAGGATAAACGAATCGAATCCCGTAACTCTAACAAGGGTCGTTGCTTTTACGAAAAACCACGATCTCGCATGGGGTAACGAATTCGTGAGAAACTGGATATCCCAGTGGCAGGACGGGAGACAATACATAATCTACCCGGGGAACGTTGCCAATGGTGAGCTAAAGCTTCCCGATTGGTTTAAAGAGGAAACAAAAACGCCCGGATTCGAAATCCTTCTGACAGTGCTTGCCCTCCTCGTGATGGCGGCGAGACGATGGAGTTAATACTGAGAATATTAATATTCGGTGCCGTAGTAGGAGGGATCTGGGCATTAGTTTCCTCCGGATTTTCCCTTATTTTTGGGGTTTCGAGAATTCTCAACTTCGCTCACGGAACTTTTTTTGTTATTTCAGCCTATGTAGCTATTTTATTTTCGGAGTATAACCCGATCCTTTCAAGTGTCTTAGGGGTGATAACAGCCGGGTTATTGGGAGTAGCCGTCTTCCTTCTTATCAGACGGATAAGGGAGCACGAAGTCATGGTGATTATAGTAACCCTCGCTTTAGCTCTTCTATTTGAGCAGATTCTTCTACTTAAGTTCGGTCAGCATGGAATGAGCCTAACTCCGTTTTTAGGAGGATACGTGAATATTTACGGAGTGAAAGTTACGAAAGTGAGGATACTATCCCTTTTTGTGGCTTTATCCGTTCTGCTCATGCTTGAGATATTCATGTCGAAAACGAAAATTGGAAAAATGATATTTGCTGTTTCCGAAGATTCCGAAGCGGCTACGCTTTTGGGAATCAACGTTGATTTCATATACGCTATTGTTATGTTTTTCTCGGGGATCTTAGCGGGAATAGCGGGGATATTTTACGCTCAGATATTTGCTGTAGCCCCTCAGGAGTCCCTGAGAGCCTTGATATATGCTTTTGCCATAGTTATTTTGGGAGGATTGGGAAGTCTGAGGGGTAGCATTCTATCATCTTTCATAGTGGGTTACGTTATCGTCGTGACGATTACGTTTTTAGGGGCGAGGTGGTCTGAATTCGTGATGTTGCTAACGATAATTGCAGTCCTGATTATCAAGCCGACGGGACTGTTCGGGGTGGAAGAATGAGATTGATATTGATATTATTTGCGGTTATACTGTTTTTAATACCTTTTATCGTCCCGGAGGGTTACCTATACATTGTGGGACTTTCTTTCCTTTTTGCAATCGCTGTCGCAAGCTGGGATCTAATGGTGGGATATACGGGTAAGGTCAATCTCGGACATACCGTCTTCATCGGGATAGGGGGATATACAGCGGCTGTTTTGCAGAGAGCCCTCAATCCCCCCGTTTATCTAACAATCCCCATCGGAGGCTTGGTGGCATCAGTTTTGGGATTTTTAATCGGTCTGATAACTTTAAGATTAAGAGGCTACTATTTCGCCCTTGTTACGGCGATACTTCCGCTCGTATTCATGCAGACAGTCTTCATATGGAGTGATATCTTTGGAGGTGAGGAGGGCTTTTCGATAGGGGTGGAAAACGCCCTATCTCAGACAACAGTCGGAAAGTATTACATCGCCACAGTCCTCATGCTTGCATCAATTTCAGTCATGATTTACATTGTCGACAGCAAGTTGGGCGTGAAATTCAAAGCCATAAGAGAGGATGAAGACCTCGCAGAATCTTTAGGAATTGACACCACCAAATACAAAATCATAGCTTTCGTCATAAGCTCCTTTTTCGCTGGAATAACGGGGAGTGCGATAGTCCACTACAGAATTACGGTTGGCCCTGATCTCTACGATGTCCCGCTAATGCTTTTGATAATTCTGTCCGCTGTGATAGGTGGCTTAGGCACCATTTACGGACCCGTTCTGTGCGGTGTTTTGATATATCTATCTAAAAATTGGTGGCTGAAAGAGATCATCGAGTTGGCGGGACTTCCAGTGAACGATGAGATTATTCTTTACTCGATCCTCATCATAGTCGGGATTTTCTTGCCGGGTGGGATTTTTGAAGCCCTTAAAAGGAGCATGACAAAACTTAAAAATATTCTTGGTAAAAGATAATAAATGATCGAACTCTATGAGAAACTTGTCAAGCTATCCGAGAAGTTTGGATCCGTTTTAGAATACGAAGTTCCCGAAAATTACGAGGTTATTGATGAGTATTGGATAATCCCGAATCTTGTGAAAGTTCAGATAAGGAGGGATATCTACAGTTTAGAGAACATTTACTATCTCATTGAGCCAACCCTCGCAAAAAACGAATTTGAATTGTTGAATTTGATATACGATGATCTAAGGAAAAGCCTCGTCGTTAGAGAAGTTTCTGAAGATGTAGAGGAAAGATCGTCCGTTCTATTGGAATCCCTGAGCGAACTTCTTGAAGAATACGGATTAAGCGTCAAAAATGAGCTGATTGTTAAGATTCTCTATTATCTCTTCAGAGATTTTCTCGGTTTCGGACCGATAGAGGGTTTGCTTCTCGATCCCTATCTTGAGGATATTTCGTGCGATGGATACGGGATTCCAATATACATCTTTCACAGGAAATACGGAGGAATGAAGACAAATATAATCTTTAACAAAGAAGAACTTGACTCCCTCGTTCTTCTATTAGGTCAAAAATCGGGAAAACACATATCCTATGCTGTCCCTCTTGTTGATGCTACGCTCCCCGATGGGAGCAGAATCCAGATAACCTACGGGAGTGAAGTCACCACGAGGGGAAGCACTTTCACCATAAGAAAGTTCAGAGTTGAGCCGTTCACACCCATAGATTTGATGAGACTCGGGACGTTCAATTCGGGTCTTTTAGCCTACAGCTGGATGCTCATCGAGAACAAGATGAATTTTATGGTGATTGGAGAGACCGCCGCCGGAAAAACAACAACGTTAAACGCCCTTATGATGTTTATACCTCCTGAGGCTAAGGTCGTGTCGATCGAGGACACGAGGGAAATCCAACTCTACCACGAAAACTGGATACCGGGAGTAACGAGAATGGGAATAGGAGGTCAGGAGATAGATATGTTCGATCTTTTGAGAGCCGCTTTAAGGCAGAGACCCGATTACATAATCGTCGGAGAGGTGAGGGGGAGGGAAGCACAAACCCTGTTTCAGGCTATGGCAACGGGACACGCCTCTTATGCAACATTCCATTCGGGTGACGTTTCCCAGCTAATATACAGACTTGAGAATGAACCCCTTAACGTTCCCCGTGTTATGATCCAGTTCTTGGATGCCGTGTTCGTTCAATTTATGTGGGTTAGAAGGGGTGTCAGAAAGAGGAGGGTAAGAGAAGTCGCGGAGATAGTTGGCATAGAACCTGAAACGAAGAATCTACTTCTAAACACCATATTCAGATGGGATCCCGCCTCTGACAGATACGTTCAGGAAGCGGAATCGAGAAAACTCGAAAAGATTGCGGAACTGAGCGGTGTCGACATCTCTGAGGTTATAGAGGAGATACAGAGAAGGAAACGTTTTCTTGAACTTCTCTTTGAAAAGGGTATCAGGGATTACAGGGAGGTAACGAGACACATCCATGCGTATTACAGAAATCCCGAAAAAGCTTTTGAAGAGATTGGGGGTGCCGAATGAGGGAAACTCTGAGGGTTTACGTTCCGGAATCCTTTGTAAGGATATGGACGTTAAGAGTAAAATCCAAGCGGGATAAATACAGAGAAATCGAGAAAGCTTTACTGCAAGCGAGACTTCCGCTAACCCTCCAGAGGTTTATAGCGATAAGTCGGTTTTACTCTTTAATCTCCTTTTTCATAGGCTCTATACTCGGAATAGCTCTGTTTTATATCCTATCACCCTCATTTATCCTATTCATCACAAGTAGAACACCTTTTTACAGTTTTGTTATTGCCCATTACCCGATCATCTCGAAAATCTTCCCGCTATTTGGTGTTGTGATCGGGTTGATCCTTTACAAGCTTGTGAGCTACTTGATCCTTTCATATCCTTTTCTCGTTTCGAGTAGAAGAAAAAGCGAGATTGATCTGTATATCCTCGATGCAGTTAACATGATGTATGGGATGTCTATCGGAGGTCTTCCCGCATACAATCTTATCAAAACTATTGCCGAATCGAAGCACATCTTTGGAGAGCTCGGCAGGGAATTCATGATCATCGTTGAAATGGTTGAGGTGTTCAAAAAAGATCTCTACGAGGCAATGAAATTTGTCAGAGATACTACACCAAGTGAAAAGCTTTCGGGATTCTTAGATGGCTTTGTATATATCCTGCAGGGTGGTGGGAACGTTACAGATTTTCTTAAAGGCAAATCCGAGACTTATACTGAAGAGAGGGAGGTCGCCTTCGAATCGTTTATAGAATTTATGGGAGTTTTTGCCGAAATATATTTGGCTCTGTTTGTCCTTTTACCGTTATTTCTTTTGATAATCTTGGTCGTAATGAAACTTGTCGGACAGGATGTTTTAATTCTTTACAGAAACGCCCTATTCGTGATTCTACCGGTCTCCGCTGTTATGTTGTCTTGGTTGATTGGATCCTCTATCCCAGCTCACAGAGTGATGGTCGAGAAGGTCGAGGAGGGTAGGGAAACCCCACTCAAAGCAAATGTTACAGACACTTTTAGGGATACCTTTACAATAAACAGATATAAAAGAATAAAAAATAAGTTAAAGAGATTTGTTCTCCATCCGTTTACGGAGAACATATACTCACTCCAGATTAGATTCGTTATCCCTCATCTCGTTTTAATAGCGGCGATCTTTTTTGCCCTCCTGTATAATCGTGTAAGTATCGAACTTGCTACACTAATCCCGCTTTCGGTTGTTTTGCTACCCCTGATTACTTTGATCGAGATAAAAGAGAGAATAATCAGAAAAGCCGAAGAGAGAATCCCGGATATGTTCTCCGAACTTGCAATGCTAAATGAGGCCGGATTAACGATATTCGAGGGACTGAACATACTAACAAAAACTGAGATGGGAATTCTAACAAAAGAGATAGAAACTATGAGGAGAGAGCTTGAGTGGGGTGCCTTAATCCCAAGAGCTTTTATGAGATTGGGATTGAGACTTAAGAGCGAGATTCTTGCAAAGGTTATTCCAGTTGTGGTTAGATCGCTCGAAGTCACACCAACAATCAAGGACGCTTTCAATATTGTCGCAAGCTACGCGGAAACTGAAGTGAGGTTTAGAAACAGACTGAGGAGTAGCATGTTCCTTTACGTTATCATAATCTACATGTCTATCGGAGTTTTCCTGTTCATATCCTACGTAGTTGTTAAGAATTTCCTATCATCCTTTTCGGGAATCGGAGCCACAGGATTCGGCGGTATCAGTGTAGGGATCGATGTAGAGTTTATGAAGGAATTGTTCTTCCAGATCACCCTATTAGTCTCAATACTCTCCGGGATAATAGCTGGGATCATTGGAGAGGGTAAAGCCGTTCTCGGAATAAAGCACGCTTACATCTTTGCTGTTCTGACTTACATCGTGTTTTATTACATTATTTAGGTTTGAGATAAAACCTCTTTACTATCATTGTGGCACTCATAGGATCCTTGATGATATCGTAATCTTTTATAACGATCTTCCTTCTGTATAGGGGTGCGTTTAGCACAAGGGTTTCGAATTCACCCCCCTCTCCTGCGAGATTGACTCCATACTTCTCGTTTAATTCCATCAGTTTTCCGATAATCTCGTCATCGATCTTCCTTCCCAAAAAGCTTTCATCCATACCGTAAGCTGATACCCTAACTATCACGGCTTCGAATTTCTCCTTCACCTCTTCAAGAATCTTTCTTTCGTCTACATGCCATAAAGGGGCTATCAATTCGATACCAAGATCGTCAGCGATCTTTTTGAATCTTTTTCTCTGATATTCGCTTCTAATTCCACCTATTACTATTCCGTCGACCTTTAAGACGGAAAGCTGTTTTCTAAGTTCTTCAACTTCTTTCTCTTCTTCTCCTCTTACAAAAACTTTGTATAACGGTTTTCCCATTGCTACAGCTATGGCATCCGTTAGATGGATGTTCGCTGTATGAAACATGAAGGAATCGATGTTTTCCGAAACCACCGAAACCAAACAGGATATCTCGTTTTTCTCCGCCGCCTTGTGCATTGCCAAGACAGAGTCCTTACCTCCGGATATGAGAGCCGCCAATCTCATCAAAAAACCTGAATTTCTTTCCCATTCCTCTTCTTACGGCTTCCTCATAGACCTTTGAAGCGGTTGCTATATCCTGAATCGCGAGTCCTGTGGAGTCGAAAAGCGTTATCTCGTTTTCGCTCTCCCTACCCTTTTTCTTACCGGAAACTATCTCACCGATCGATGCGTAGATATCCTCCTCGGTGATTATCCCTTGGGATAAGGGGACATTTATCTCCCCACTGTGCTTAGCCTGCTTATAGTCGTCAACAACTATTTTCGCCCTTTTCAAAAGATTTCCATCTATCTCTTGCTTTCCCGGTGCATCAGCTCCTATCGCATTTATGTGCGTTCCCTCTTTGATCCACTCCGCTCTTACGACGGGCTTCTTTGAGGGTGTCGTCGTGACGAGTATGTCGCAGTCGCAGGCTTCTGCCGCATTTGTTATCCTCACATCGATATCAAAACCCTTGATAAACTCCGAGAAGTTTTTGGCACTGTTTTCGTTTATATCATAGCATTTTACTTCTTCCACGTCAAAAAGCTCTATTAAGGCTAAAAACTGCGTCCTTGCCTGGGTTCCGCATCCTATATATCCAATGATTTTGCTGTCCTTCCTCGCCAAGTATTTTGCGGCTATTCCGCCAGCGGCACCCGTTCTCATGTTCGTGATGAATGTGCCGTCCATTATAGCGAGGGGAAATCCGGTTTCTGGATCGTTGTAGATGAGGATCGCCATGACCGTCGGAAGACCTTTCTCTCTATTAAAGGGATGGGAATTGACCCATTTCACGCCGGCGTGACCCTCTAAGTAAGCGGGCATCGCCCTGAGGTCACCCTTATCGAAGTAGAGGTAGACTTTCGGTGGCATCTGCGTCTTTCCCAAACCATGAAGCTTAAAAGCATGTTCAACCACTTCAAGAGCCATTTGCATTGTAAGGATTGACTCTACATCTTCTCTGGAAAGTAATAGAGTTTCCATAACAGAAGATGGAAACAAAAAATTTAAAGTTTTAGTTTTCCTATTTCGAGGGTTTCGTTCGTCTTTTTAATACTGTCCTCCTTACTTGCGATCTCAAACATCGCTCTTATGGCGTCGATGTTCTCCGGGACAACGATCGCTTCCTGATGGATTGCTTGGGTTATGTATAGCTCGTTGTCTTCGAAATTTATGCTCTCTCTCCAGATCACATTTTCGAACAGATCGTATCTTTTCCTGAATTCCCTTGCGTATTCTATCACTTTCGCTGTAGATGTGAATCCATCGTTCTCAGATACCAAGAGGATTCGGGGCTCCTCTTCAAATCTGCTTATGACATCCTTGATGTCGGCTTTCTCGTTAAGCTCTATGCTTATGCTGTGGAGGTGCATCAGCGTCGTCGGAACCTTGTATGCCGTCGTAACGATATTCACGTCTGGGAGGACGGTTTTGACGTCTTCCGCATGGTGGGATGGAAGCTTTACCGGATCCGGAATTATTCCGTTCACGATTCCTTTTTTGTCCTCCTTGGGATCCACGACTCTTCTGATCATCGTCGCCCTGACCTTCTTAATGCTATACATCTCTTTGATCAGGTGGATTACCCTTGTCAGTCCTGTGGTGTTACAGCTAACAACTCTGACAAAATTTTTGCCAACAGCTTTATCGTAGTTTGCTAAGGCATTGAAGGATATCTCGGCAACATCCTTTTTCTCCCCTCCCTGAAATATCGCCTTAACTCCCGCTTTCTCATACATCGGTTTGTTTTGGGCGCCCACTTTGTTGGGGGAGCAGTCCACAACTAAGTCAACTTTTTCGAGAAGATCTTCTATCGTCCCCTCGATCTTCACGCCAGCTTTCTCGAACTTCTCCGCATTTTCGGGAATCGCAACGTATAGGGGATACCTCTTCGCCGCAAGCTTTGCCTCGAAATCGGGCTTTGTCTTCGTAACCCCGACAACCTTCATGTCGTCTTGGAGGGATACGGCATCGGCAACTCTCTTCCCGATCGTCCCGTAACCGTTTATTGCAACTTTGATCATATTCAACCCTCCACAACAATTTTATGGTTTTTGAAATCCATCAGGACTATTCTGCCCTCGATCTCCTTGTATTCTCCAAGAATACCGAACATTTTTAATTTTTTCCCCTCCACCTCAATCCTGATGACGTCTTCCATTACCGTCTTCTCCTCCCCGTTTTCCATCAAAACAACTTTCGACTCACACATAATCATAGCTTTAACAATAATTAAAAAAATGTTGTCATTTGCGGAGTCTTATTCTCACATCGACTATCTCGGCTCCCCTTTCACTAACCATTACCGGATTGCAGTCCATTTCAACTATCTCAGAAAAATCCTCTACGAGAGCATTTATTCGCAAAATGGCATCAACGAATGCGTTTACATCAGCTTTCTTTCTTCCTCTGTATCCCGTAAGTAGTGAATAGGATTTTAGACTTTTTACCATTTCAATAGCTTCCGACTTTGTTATCGGAGTAACTCTTACTGATATGTCTTTGAAAAGCTCCACAAACTCACCACCAGCTCCGCATGTGATAAGGGGTCCGAAATTGGGATCTTCGGCAACTCCGATGAACATCTCCACGCCCTCAATCATTTTTTGGAACAGAACTCCCTCAACTTTATGATCTTTTAATCTCTCTACCATCTCCTTCGCAGCGGCTATCGCTTTTTCTCCTTCAAGGTTTACTTTAACGGCTCCGAACTCCTTTTTGTGGACGATGTCCTCAGCTACTATCTTAACGGCTACCTTCCCGAGTTCTTTGACTTTCGCAACGATATCCCCATCGTCAAGCATATTAACGGGGACGTAAAAGTAGTCGGCCACGGGCAATCCGTAACACTTGAGGAGTTCAAAAGCTTCATCCATTTTCATCCATTCCCCTTTGCTGAGGGATTTGGCTATTATAGCGGAAGCTTTATCCCTATCAACTTCGAATGTTGGAGGAGCTTCCTTTGGTTTCATTTTCCACTCTGCATAATCTGCCGTTTTACTTAAAACCTTTGCAGCCAGATTTGGATAGATAAATACCGGAATGCTTCTATCGGTTAGTATCTTATCCAGAGGCTCTGTTCCAAGATATATAAATATCACGGGTTTTCCGAGCTCGTTCGCCCTTTTTGATCCTTGAATAATATTTTCAACTACACCCCTAACTTCTTCTGTGCTAACAGCCTGAACAAAGATAACAATCAGAGCGTTGATAATCTCATCCTCAGCCACTATTCTGATCGTTCTGTAATAGTCCTCGGCCTTTGCCGCCGCCATCATATCTATGGGATTTCTAACGCTCGCTATTTTTGGGAGAAATCTTCTTAGCTCATTTTGAGTTTTCTGCGTTAAATCCGGAACTTTCAATCCAACATCTTCGCACCAGTCCGATGTTATAGCCCCGAGTCCACCACCGTTGGTTATTATAGCTACGTTTCTTCCCTTTGGTAGGGGTTGGCTGAGAATGAAGGAGGCTATGGCAAATAACTCGTCGAGCGAGCTCGCTCTTATTATCCCCGTTTGCTTGAAGAAAGCATCTACAGCTATTCCTGATGAAGCTATTATAGCCCCTGTGTGGGAGGATACTGCCTTAGCACCTGCGGGGGTAATCCCCGAAGCAAGAGCGAGAATTGGCTTCTTTTTTGAAACTCTTTTC
Organism: uncultured Archaeoglobaceae archaeon; assembly: GCA_965561205.1. Lineage (GTDB taxonomy): Archaea > Halobacteriota > Archaeoglobi > Archaeoglobales > Archaeoglobaceae > Geoglobus. The sequence continues at coordinate 13,452 of CBEWZU010000055.1, forward strand.
GCAATTCTTGCAAATTTCCTTGGATTTCCAAAGGATTCCAAGTAGAGCATTATGAGGTCTGTTCTTTCATCATCCTCCCAGTATTCAATAAGATCGTTACTTGATATGTCCGCTCTATTCCCCAAAGATACAAATGCAGATAATCCCAAACCTTGAGAGTTCACGTAATCGATTACAGCGAGACCAACGGCACCGCTCTGAGATGCAAATCCTATACGCCCCTCTCTCGAAGGATTGGGGGCGAAGGTGGCGTTAAGCCTAACCTTTGGATCGGTGTTAATTAATCCCATGCAGTTGGGACCGATCAGACGGATTCCATACTCTCTGCAAATTCTGAGAAGTTCTTCCTGTCTCTTACGTCCTTCCTCTCCAATCTCTGCAAATCCCGCTGAAAGAACTAACAAAGCTTTAACACCTTTTTTCCCGCATTCCCTCGCCACTTCAATGACGTGTTCGGCGGGGACGGATATCACGGCGAGATCGATTTCATCTGGAACGTCGAGAACGGATGGATATGTCTTAACACCTTGTGCTGAGGGAGATAACTTATTCACGGGATATACAACACCTTCATATCCGTAAACAAGCATATTGTAAAGGGTTTTTCCTCCGACTTTATTGCGATCCCTTGAAGCTCCAACGACTGCAACGGATCGTGGACTAAAAAATCTCTTTAAGGCATTCATTGTTGCAATCTTATCCCTTCTCTCGAAAACTTCGAGAATGTCTTCCGTTATCGTTGTCGGCATTCGGACGATAATCTCACCACTCTCAAGTTCGGTTTTAACCGGAAAACCAGAATCTCTGAATACTGAGATCATTCGGTAGTTGTCAGGTCTGACTACTGCTTCAAAAATCTTTATCCCGTTTTTTTCAGCCACTTCAGCTAAAACTCCTAACATTGCCGTTCCGACACCCTTTCCCTGAAACTCATCGGAAACTGTGAAAGCAACCTCTGCAGTATTCTTCGATGTTGCGTAGTATTCGG
>CBEWZU010000056.1:0-12818 GCA_965561205.1 uncultured Archaeoglobaceae archaeon
CCTCGAACAGAATAAAATCTCAGTTAAGAAGGTCTCCTCAGGTTTTAGGAGTGGTGTTTGGATTTCATCACTCGAAAGTATCTCTCCTTCAGCCTTTATGCTGATAGAATAGATAGTATCAGTCCTGAGGTTTGTTATCTGAATATCTATCGGGTTTACATCACCGATGGGTGTGTTAAGATATCTTGGGGAAGTGTTTATCAAAACTCCCCGGCTCTGAACGTAGGTAACATCGATGGTTCGAACAATTTCGTGGTAATTATTTCCGTTGTAAAATTTTATCTTGAACTTTAAGGTCTCCTCCTTTACGGGCTCAAACTTGAATTTCCCTTCTCCATCCGCAACGTGTATCACTTTCGGATTCGCATCAAAAAGGGGTTCCACAACGATGTTATCAAACTCTATCGGAGTTGTCACGGAGAAACTAACTTCATTTACCTCATTCAGATGGAGAACCGTCTTGTCTAACACGATTTCGGGCATGATATCAAGAACTCTCACAACTATTGATTGTTTTACAGTTCCATTAAAAGTGTTTATGTGCGCCGTTAGTGTGTATATTCCACTCTTTTTTGCTTTTATCGTAAATGGAAACTCGTAACTTGATCCCGCTGGGATCTTCCCAACACCAGAAACGCCTGACGGCTCAATATCTACCCCAGAGGGTGAAAATATAGATATCCCGCTGACATAGGTGTCTCGCTGCGGAGTGAATATTATCTTACAGTAGGCAACGTCGTTCGGCAAGAGGGTCTCGGGATTCATTTCCACCTTTACAATCTGAGCTGACGTTAGAGGGATTATAGCAAACAAAAGAATCAGGAAAGTTAAGTTTTTCAGCATGAAGCCATGTCGGAAGTCGAGTTAATATACTTTATGATGTTTCATGAAACAAAGCCCTTAACGTTGAGATTATTGCTAAAGAGTAGTTGCTCTGATTGAACTTGAAGAACAGTTTACTTTGCCAACTTGTAAATCCTTATTGCCAATGGCGAACACCAAAAGTCAAACTGAGATTAAATTCAGAAATCTTAAATAAAAATCCTGATATCTCTCCCCATGCAAAATGAGATTTTGTGGTTCTTCCTACTCTTTGTAAACTTCATTGGAATAACTTTATCCTACAGATTTTTCGGTAAAAACGGATTGTTCGCTTGGATAGCTATGGCGATAATACTTGCGAACATTCAGGTCGCCAAAATGATACGATTTTTCGGACTGCTAACAGCCATGGGAAACATCATCTACGGTTCAACTTTCCTAGCCACAGATATTCTAACGGAAAAATACGGAAAAAGTGAGGCAAAGAAAGGTGTGTTAATCGGATTCTTCACTTTAATTATGACAACCGTGATTATGCAGATAACACTTATGTTTGTTCCGGCACCCGAAGACACACTCGATCCTGCATTGAGGCAGATATTCTCATTCATGCCGGATGTGACTGTGGCAAGCCTGATGGCTTACGTTATCTCGCAGTTCCATGATGTCTGGGCATTCCACTTCTGGAAACAGAAAACAAAGGGAAGATTCCTCTGGCTGAGAAATAATGCATCTACAATGGTTTCACAGCTTATAGATAACGCAACGTTCACTTTTCTGTTTTTCGTCGTATTTAATCCGCAGATCTTCGCTCAAATCGGATGGCAGGGAGTTTGGGAGATTTTCCTCACATCATACATAATGAAGTTCATTGTTGCAATCTGCGATACACCTTTCATCTATTTAGCTGTAAGATTTACTCCAAAGGAATCTTAATAAATCTTCAAGATTAAATAACATCATGCTATCGGGAAACGCCCTGAAAGTTCTCAATCTAATAAATGAAGATGTAAATGAATTCGAAAAGCTGAGAAAATCAACAAGGTTGCCTGAGAAAATCCTCAGTGGGATTATCGAAGAACTTAAAAACGGAGAATTCATAGTAGAAGAAGAAAATTCCTATAAAATCACGAAAAAGGGGATTGAAGAATTAAAGAAACTGAAGATATGATAACGGAATACGAAAGGGGAAACGAAAAAGTTTTTCTGATAAGAAGAATCATTGAAGTCAGATTCGACAAAGATGTCTACGAAGCTCTGAGCAAAAAATACTCAAAAGAGGAGATAATCCAGTTCTGTGACAATAAAAGGATACTGCACCACACAACCAAGAGAAATCTTATCTACATACATAGGGGCATCCCGCTTTGGGGACATGCCGCTTTCGGATTAATCGACAGGGGGACTAATCTCATCCAAGTCAGACCGATAACAGGATGTAATCTCAACTGCATATTTTGTAGCGTTGATGAGGGGAAAAAGAGTAAAACAAAAGCGAACGATTTCATAGTTGATCCCGACTATCTGATCGAGGAATTCTGCAAAGTTGCCAAATTCAAGGGAAAAGGTGTCGAAGCCCATATAGACGGTCAGAGCGAGCCATTTCTTTATCCTTACCTCACAGAGCTAATAGAAGGACTCGACATGGTTAGGGAAGTCGATGTGATTTCGATTCAAACAAACGGAACCCTAATCACGAAAAGATTCATAGATACAGTCGAAGGAAAGCTCGACAGGATAAATCTGAGCCTAAGCACGTTAAATGAAGAAAAAGCGAAAAAGATTTACGGAGTCCGATATCCTGTAAAAAAGGTTATTGATACAGCTAAATATATCGTAAACAGTAAGATCGATCTTTTGATAGCTCCCATATGGCTACCGGGAATTAACGACGAAGATATCCGGGAGATAATAGAGTTCGCCCTCGACATCGGAGCCGGAAAGAAGTGGCCGCCTCTCGGAATTCAGAAATACATTCCCTACAAAGGTGGAAGGAAGCTGAAAAATGTTATGAGCTTTAGGGAATTCTATGGAAAGCTGAGGGAACTCGAAAAAGAATACGGCGTAAAGCTCGTTTTAAGTCCAAAGGATTTCGGAATAGTGAAAAGAAGAAGAATTCCACAGGAAATCAAGAGGGGGGATATTTATACGGCGAGAATAGTTGCCGACGGCAGAAATTTTGGGGAGAAAATTGCAATCGTAAAGGACAGAGTTGTAACCGTGTTAACTAACAAAAGCGTCGGGAAGACTGTTAAATTCAGGATAGTCAGAGCGAAGGATGGAATATTTTTGGGAGAAGAAACATGAAGCATTTGGAATTCAAGGAGAAATACCTAAAGAAACTACTAAACGGTGAGAAGACCGTCACGATAAGGAGGAGAGCTTACGTAAAGTCGAATGATGTTGTTTTCGTTCACTGCGGAGGCAAAATCATAGGAAAAGCCAAGATCAAGGAAGTGAGAAAAATAAAGAGGGAAGATCTCAACGAAGAAATAGCAAAAAAAGATGGATTCAACTCTTTTGAAGATTTTATAAAAGAAATAGACAGTTACTATTCCGATCAGGAGTTATATCTTATAAAATTTGAGTTAGAACCCTTTGATAGTCCCTTGAACCCAAAGGAGATGTATTACGGAGAGGGGGATCTAATTGAGATTGCGAAAAAGGCTTTGAACTCTGAAAAACTTAGAGAAAAAGAGAAGGAAATTCTTAGACTTTTCATAAGAACTGGAAGCATAAGAAAGACTGCAAGGAAGATTGGAGGACTTAAAAACAGAGGAATTGTAAGGGAAGTTCTCAGGAAGGCTTATAAAATAGTCTTTGATAATCAAAAATGAAAAGATTTTAATAATTTGTTGATTATCGAGATTTATGAATCTGATTTTGCTTGGTCCACCCGGTGGAGGTAAGGGAACCCAAGCCAAAAGAATTGTTGAAAAATATGGGATTCCTCAAATCTCTACTGGAGATATGTTTAGAGAAGCCGTCGCCAAGGGAACCGAACTTGGTAAAAAAGCCAAAGAGTATATGGACAGGGGTGAATTAGTCCCCGACGAGATCGTTATAGGAATTGTTAAAGAGAGGCTCGCCCAGCCCGATTGTGAAAAAGGTTTCATTCTCGATGGATTTCCAAGAACTTTAAAGCAGGCAGAAGCTCTTGATGATATTCTCGAAGAAATGAACAAGAAAATTGACGCTGTAATAAACATAAACGTCCCCGATGAGGAGATAATCAAAAGAATAGTATACAGGAGAACTTGCAAGAACTGTGGTGCCGTTTACAACCTCATATACAGCCCGCCCAAGGAGGATAATAAATGCGACAAATGCGGTGGCGAACTATACCAGAGAGACGATGATAAAGAGGAGACCGTTAGAGAGAGACTTAGAGTGTATAAGGAACAGACACAGCCCCTTATAGATTACTACAAGAAGAAGGGAGTCCTCTACGAAGTTGACGGAACAAAATCAATAGACGAGGTCTGGAAAGAAATTGAGAACATCCTCGAAAAGATCAAATCCTAATCGACTCTATTTTTTCTTCGTCTTTATCTTTATCCGAAATCCATTCGTAGATTATTTCATATATCGCGGGTATTCTTCTGAGGAAGTGATCCCCGTTTTCTATAAGAACGAGTTTCTTAGGCTTTTTTGAGTGCTCAAACAGCTTTATCCCGTGATTGGGTGGAACTATATCATCTTTGACTCCGTGAATGACCAGAACATTCCTCTTGGGTTTTGAGTTTTCTGGAGCGATTACGGAGAACTCTTCAATGAATTTGTTTTTGAATGTATCAAAATCTTTCAATCCCTTTAATATTCCCTTAAGAATGGCGTTTGAATAGATATCCCTTAAAGCATTTTCATCAAACATAAGGCTAAACGGAGATGCAACGATCCCGTAACTCTCGGCTTCGATGTTGTAAGCTACGGCACCACCCATGCTAAAACCGACAACGTGGACTCTCTCAAAGTTAGAAGCGATGTTTTCAAGATCTTCCAACCAAGATATAAGGCTGAACTGCCCCTGAGATTTTCCCGTTCCGCTAAAATCGAAAGTTAATGCGGGAATGCCTCTTTTTGAAAAGAATTCGGCTATTCTGTCATAGCTCTTGTCTATAGCAGATCCAATCTCATAGGGAAGACCGTGACAAATAATCGCAATTTCGTCTATATTCAATCTACAGAAATTTCTACCAATCCTTAGATCAATCTTCATCTCAGACCAACAAGTTTCTCAAGTTCTTCAAGATCTCTCTCAAGCTTTTTGATCTCCTCTCTCTTCTTTTCGACTAAATCTTTCACGATATCTCTTATATCAAGACTCAGTTTGTAGCTCTTTAATGGTCTTCCCTTCCCCTTCTTTTTGATCTCTCTCTCCTTTATCCATCCCATGTTTTTTAGTTCCTTCATTGCCAAGCTTACTTCTGGTTGTCTCAGATTTGCTTCACGTTCAATCTCTCTTGACACGGCTTCTCCGACTTTGGAGAGATAAACAACTACCCTTGCTATGTTTTTATTTAATCCCGCTTCCGAGAGGAGTTCAACAAGCTTTTCATCAGTGGAGTCCATAATCATTACCTCATATTTATTTAGTATCGATGATATAAATATTTTACTATTTAACTATTTATTGAATTGCTGAAATCGTATACTTTTTATTTTGATCCCAAGTGCCTTAGGACATGATTGTTCTTGCTCTCGGTGGTTCCGTCCTCTTCGGTGATTATAAAATCAAACAATTCGCAGACGTTTTAAATGAGTATCAGGGAAGGCTGGCGATTGTTGTCGGCGGGGGGAAGACGGCGAGGTTCTACATCAACCTCGCGAGAGAAATGGGTGGCGATGAGACGACGTGCGACATGATCGGAATTGAAGTTACAAGAATAAATGCAAGGATACTCGCAATAGCACTTCAAGATTGCTCTCCTGTTATCCCGAGGGACTTCGAGGAGGCTTATATCCTTTTAAAGAATCATAAAAAAGTGGTGATGGGCGGAACCTTCCCCGGTCATACAACAGATGCAACTGCAGCTCTTTTGGCGGAATATCTCAAAGCAAAGAGACTTCTGATTGCCACAGCCGTTGAGGGTGTTTACGACAAAGATCCCAAAGTTTTCAGGGATGCCGTCAAATTTGATGAAATTTCCTACGATAGGCTCGTAGAGATAGTTTCAAAGGTTGAAGCGAAGGCTGGAGGTAGCAGCGTCATCGATTTGCTTGCAGCAAAGATAATTCAGAGAAGTCAAATCGAAACCCTCGTGTTTAAGGGAACTCCCGAAAACCTGAGAAAGGCTCTCAAAGGAGAAAAGGTAGGAACGCTAATTATTTAATGTTCTCTTCAATATCTTATACCATGAGTGATGTGTTTTTTGTAAGTGCCGATGTGGATGTTACGGAACCGGAAAAATGGTATCAACCTCAACAGAGCTTAGTTTTCAGACTCGAAAAATTGATAGACGAAAGCGGTATTCTCGATGATATATCTCAGGGAGATATAGTTGCCGTTAAAACCCACTTCGGAGACAGAGGAACAACGAAGATGTTGAGATCCCTTTTCATCAGAAAGATCGTTGAAAAAGTTAAGGAGAAAACAAGAAACGTCTACGTGACGGAGACAACGGGTCTCGGCTTGATAAGGGATAGATCCACAGCAATGGGAAGGTTGATCATAGCCGAGGAAAACGGATTCACCTCCCAGACTGTGGGAGCTCCCATAATAATCGCGGATGGTCTGAAAGGTTTTGACGGTGTCGTTGTCCGACAGAATGCCAAGCATCTAAAGGAAGTTCACGTTGCGAAGGCGATTGCGGAGACAGATTTCGTTGTGGTAGCTACCCATTTCAAACTACACATGAAGGGGGGAATCGGCGGCAGCCTGAAAAACATCGGAGTAGGTTGCGTTACAAAAACAACGAAGTTCGATATCCACATACCGAATCCACCAAAGATAGATAGGGAGAAATGCACTGAGTGTATGAAATGTGTTGAAATATGTCCCGTCAATGCAATAAAGGATTTTGAAATCGATCTAACGAAGTGCCTCAAATGCACCGGATGTGCGGAAGTGTGCAAGGATAGGGCTGTGAAAATCGGCCCGTGGATTGATGGAGATGAGTTCGCAGAGAGGATTGTTGAGGCCGCCAAAGCTGTTATAGAGACCGTCGGCAAAAAGAATTTTTCATGTCTGAATTTTGCAATAGATATCACACCCCACTGCGATTGCCATCCCTACAGCGGTGTTCCTCAAGTCCCCGACATCGGTATCTTTGCTTCAAAAGACATCGTGTCCATAGATGCGGCAAGCTTGGATGCCTACAAGAGGGAGAGCTTAACAAGCAAAGCTCTCCTAAAAGAGAGATTCTGGGAGAGAACCTCTCCTGACCGTCAGATACAGTATGCCGAAGAGCTCGGATTGGGTAAAAGCCGATATAACCTGATACACTTATGAACTACTTTATTATTTTAAAACTCGATGATGATCGGGAAATTGAAGTTGGAAAACTTGGAAAGATAGATTTCAAAAAGGGGTATTACATCTACGTCGGCTCGGCTAAGAGGGGGTTCTCCAAAAGGATTCAAAGACACCTAAAAAAGAACAAAAAACTCTGGTGGCACATAGATTATCTCACTATTAAAGCGGACGTGATTGAAGTGTTTAAGAGCGAAGCGGATGAGCACAAACTCGCCGAACTCGCATCGAAATTCTATGAGGGGATCAAAGGCTTTGGAAGCTCAGACTGCAGATGCTACAGCCACCTGTTTTACACCCCGGACTATCCAACGGAGTTCGTAAAAGAGGCGAAAAAGCTTAAGTATATCGTTGCGGAGAGGCTAAATTATGAGGAGTTATGAAGAACTGCTCGAAAGAGCCTACAAGCTAATGCCCGAAAAAGTCATTAAAAGGGAAAGATTCGAAATTCCGAAGGCAAGCGTCCAAAAAGAAGGTAGCAGAACGATTATCAAGAATTTCAGCTCCATAGCAAAAACGATCAACAGAAGCGAAGAGCATCTCTACAAGTATCTTGTAAGGGCTTTGGGAACTGCAGGCGTGGTGGAGTCGGGAAGACTGATACTTCAGGGTAAATTCACCGAAAAGGAGGTTCAAAGGGAGATTGAAGATTACGTTAAGATGTTCGTTCTGTGCAAGGAATGTGGCTCGCCAGACACAGAGTTCGTTAGAGAGGAGAGAATACTGTTTATTAAATGTCTTGCATGCGGTGCAAAGCACTCGGTTAAGTCGATATGAAATTCAGAATGAAAATATACAGAGTTCGTGGAGAAGTTTTAGTCGCCGTCTGTGATGAAGACATAGTTGGAAAAAAATTCAGAGAAGGCGAACTGAGAATAGAGATAAAAGAGGAATTCTACGGGAAGGAAAGCTACAGCGAAGAGGAAGTGAAAAAAGCATTAAGGCAAGCAACGATAGCGAACATCTCGGGAGAAAAAGCAGTCAAACTTGCAATAGATCTTGGAATTATCGATAAAGATAGGGTTTTAAAAATCGGTGAGTGCTGGCACGCACAGATGGTGGTTATATGATTGAGAATGCTGCAAAAAAAATCGAAAACATGGAAATCAGGGGAGCCGCAAGAATTGCAAGATTCGCCGCTGAGGTCTTGAAGAACTATGCCTTAACCGTCGAAAGGGATTTTGACAAGGAAATGCAAAAAGCCGCCCAGAGGCTCTTGAACACAAGACCCACAGCGGTAAGCCTCTTTAACGCAATAAATTACGTAATGAATTATTCGGGGAAAACCGATGAAGAGAAGAGAAAAAATCTCGTAAAAAGAGCCGAGCAATTCATAAAATGGGTAGACTCCGCGAGGGAGGTCATAGGGAAGATAGGTGCAAAGAGAATTCGGGAAGATTCTGTCATACTCACCCACTGCAATTCATCAGCCGCCATATCCGTCATAAAAACGGCATTTGATGAAGGTAAAGTTTCAGAAGTGATCGCAACGGAATCGAGACCCCGATATCAGGGGCATCTAACTGCTAAGGAGCTTGCTGATTACGGGATTGAGGTGACGTTGATAGTGGACTCCGCGGTAAGATACTTCATAAAAGATGTTGATTACGTTATAGTCGGGGCAGACACCATCACAGTCAACGGCGCCTTAATCAACAAAATCGGGACGTCTCAAATAGCATTGGCGGCAAAGGAGGCGAGAGTCCCGTTTATGGTTGCGGCTGAAACATATAAGTTCAGTCCGAAAACACTCTTCGGAGAACTCGTCGTGATAGAAGAAAGGAGCGGAGATGAAGTTGCTCCAAAGGAGCTTTTAGAACATCCAAAGATCAGAGTGAGGAATCCGGCATTCGATGTGACCCCTCGCGATTATATCGATCTGATCATAACCGAGATCGGTGCGATCCCCCCGGAAATGTCCTACATCGTTATCAGGGATCACCTGCAGTATTCCGTGTTCGGCTTGGAAGAGATCGAAATGAATGCGAGACACTACGACTAATTCTCGCCGCTATGAAGTCGGATTTCGTCCTCTCAATCGAGTTTCTCGCCACATCAAGTTTAGGTCTCAGATTTCCCGTGAGCCTATCGTGGAAATCAAATTCTATAAGCGTGTAGTATATCTCTTCCATGATTTCGATGATCTTCCTGATCTTGTTCAAATCTTCCCCTTTGACCATGAGGCTTAATGAATATCTTCTTAATTCCCCTATAACATCAGCCAAGCCACCCAAAACGGATTGGGGAATTTGAAAGGGAAGCTTTTCCGGAAGCATCATATTCTCTACTATGTGTTTGAAAACAAAAGCCTCCACAAATTCCTGTAAGGCATCGTGAGCTAAATAAAAAAGTTCGGGGTATTTTCTGTATTCTTCTACCTTCTTTAAGAGATTTTCAGCTTTTCTCAAATACTCCTCTGTTTTTTCCATCTTATTTGCATGGATGTTTGCGATAGCCTTTGAAGCATTAAGTCTCAAATCTCGTGATAATTTTATGAGTTCCTCTCTTACTTTCTCCTTTTCTTCAAGATCTTTTCTTATCTTTTCGAGATCATCTTTCAAGGAGAACCACCCTGCTTATTTCGCTTTCATCTCTGATTTCGTAGGATGTGAGTTTGGCGAGCTCTCGGGAGAATTCAACAACTTCCGAGTGCTCCGGCATCGCGTCTCTGCTCAGCCTTTTTCTTGAATATCCAAGATGCATATATGCTTTTGCTTCGATGAAATCGGGGCTAGCTTTCTCGATTATTCGAAGGAATTTCTCTGGGTTCATGTTTATCCCTCTCATCAGTGTCAGTCTTATAACCGTCCTGCAATCTTTTTCGGACATTATTTTCAGAGATCGCACTATCCTTTCCCAAAGATTTCCATTCTGGAGATTTTTGTGGGATTCGGAATCCCAAGCTGTTATGCTTATGTAAAGCTGATAAGGCTCGGATATTTCAAGTGCCCTTGGATTTGTCCCGTTTGTAACGAGGAACGTTGTGAATCCCCTTTTATTGAACTCATCTACAAGCTCGTCTATGCGAGGGTAAAGGGTTGGCTCTCCTATCAAGCTTATGGCGACTTGATTTGGTTGATAGGCTTCTTTTAGCTTTTTCTTATTGACACCTTTTGTTCCATGAAATCCGCTTAGAAGTCTTCTCTGAGCTTTTATCGACTCCTCAACTATGAAGGATGGATCGTCCCATTCTTTAAAGGGAGGCATGAGGTCGAGAGGTCTCCAGCAGTGAATACATGAAAGGTTGCATATGAGAGCTGGAGTCATTTGAAGACAGCGGTGGCTTGATATACCGTAGAATTTCTGTTTGTAACAAAATCCCTCGTCTTTGAGAGACTTCTTTAGCCATAAACATGTTTTTACGGCTGAATGTTTCCCTACTATGTGATATCCCTTCAGATCTGCGAGGGTTTTCATCATAATAGGTGGTTGAGATTATCTAAAAAACTTTTTCTTGGGAGTTGTTAGGGCAACAATAAATTATTAAATCAGCTGACGTATCAAAGCTCTTTAAGAAAAACAAGCCAGTTCATTAATTTTTGAGCATGATCAAATTTTCTCACAAAAGGGATTTCCATAACTCTTCCTTCAAATTATCAGAACGGCTTGAGAGCTTTGTGCCCTTCTTATTATTGCAAGCGATATCTTGACAGTCCCAAGTTCGTTAACACCACAGAAAAATAAATAAGTAAAACGAGCCCTAAAAAGCACTATGAAAAGAATAATTCAGTTCAGAATTTACAGGGGGGAGAAATACTATGTTGCTGAATGCATTGATCTGCCGATAGTGACCCAAGGAAAAACATTAGATGAAGTCGTGGAAAACATCAGAGAAGCAATTAGCCTTCATTTAGAGGGTGAAGACCTAGAGGAGTTAGGAATATCTCCAGACTTTTCGGTTTTAATTAATATGGAGCTTGAATATGCCAAAGCTTAGAGTTCTTAGCGGGAATGAAGTTGTAAAAATACTTTCAAAGTTCGGGTTTGATGTTGTGTCTCAGAAAGGTAGCCATGTAAAATTAAGAAGAGTTTTACCAGATGGAACAAGACAGACTTTAACAGTTCCCTTACACAATGAACTGGATAAAGGAACGCTGAAAGCTATAATCAGGCAAGCCTCGAGGTATATTCCAGAAGAAGAACTAAAACCTTACTTTTACGGATGAAAGTATATAATTGCACCTTGAGGTCTTCTTCGTCTCATCACTTAGATAATTTCCTTTTTCCCTGAAACCCATGTCATCTTTCAGTAATATAATCTCTAACAAATTCTCTTGCAACTATCGGGCCTCCTCTATTATAGAACTCACGATATTTTTCAATTGCTTCTGGAAGTTTTTTATTCATAATTCCAGAGAGTTCTTTGTCTTCATACTTTCTTGAGCACGGAATTATTAGATGATCCGGTAATTCCATTAGTGACAAAACATACAATCTTGCAGGAAATGAAAAATCGAAGAAAACCAATTTCTTTTCTCCAATTCTGCTTTTTATCCTGTCTTTTACATCTTTGAGATCTATCTCAAATTGACCACTTTTCACCTCGAATACGTATCTTTTTCCATTAAATTCAATCTCCACGTCAGACCTCCCAACAGGATTATATTCTAAGATTTTAGGATTACAGAGCTTTAAATCGATCGCAACTATATCTTGAGCTATTCTTCCAAGTTCTTGGGGAGTTTCCCTTTCTTTTATCTCCTTCAGGAGAATGCAATAATAATATTCCACATTAGACCCTCCTTATTATTTCTGGCCCCTTTTCTAGGGACCAATCAGTAATTTCATAAAATATGGTTTCCTTAGGAGCATATCGTCCCATTAATTCCCAAAGCTTTTCGTCCGCTGTTGCTAATACTACTTGGCATTTCTTGCATATCTCTGCTAAGAAATCTCTTGCGAATTTTTCTTTATGCTTAGAATCTAAATGTTGCTGAGGTTCATCTATAATTAGAAGATTGAATTCTCCCCTTCTTAATCCGTAAAAGGAGCAAGCGGAACTAATAGCTAATCTAGCCATGTCGGTAATGTCACTATAATGTTGATAGATTATAGTAATGGATGCACAATTTAAGTGAATTTTGGAGCATTTCGAGGGATTTAGAGAATCTGATAGTTTTTCTGGCAAATCTAGTATTATCATTTCTCAGGGTTAAGAATAATCGTTCTATATGGTTAGTTCCACCTTTTCTTATGATTCTCTGTTTGTAGGGGATTAGATTGTAAGCGTCCCAGCGATCTGTGAAAAATATTACTTTACGTTTAATTTTACCTAATCCATTCCATAATTTCTTAAAAGTATAAACAGAACGATCTCCTACTGCATAGGATAAAATTTTACGAGAATTCACTTCTAAAGCTAACCAAATCCAGATTTCATTTTCTCTTTTTCTAACAAAACTCCACATCTCATCTAATTCTACGACAGGATTATCATGACAGATTTCATTTCTCAGATCCTTTTTTTAGAAAATTCTCTAACCCATGCTATTACGGTATTTGGTGAAAGCTTGAAAATCCTGCT
>CBEWZU010000057.1:0-12774 GCA_965561205.1 uncultured Archaeoglobaceae archaeon
GGGCTGAGGGAGAGGCTGGTCGAACTGGACACCCGAATCGACGACATCTACGTCGAGACGATGGAGGTGTTGGAGGATAACTGCAACGTCGATGCGGTTCTGACTGCGAGACATATCGAAAGAATAGGCGATCTGCTTGCGAAAATCGGTGCACGACTGATATTCGTTGAGGAAGGAAGACGCGTGTGGGTGAAATAATGTTTGATAACGGAGCTTCGTTCACAGTGGAGTATCACCGGATAAAATTTGTTAGCATAACTTTTTTATCTTTTCATAAAGCATGGGCAAGAACAACCCCACATCCGTGACGATTCCAATCGCCTGATGGGAACCTCTATCAACGAGTTTTGTCACGACAGATGGGTTGGAGTCCACGCATATCGTTTTGACGGTGGATGGGAGCAGATTTCCCACTGCTATGCTGTGTAGCATTGTCGCAAGCATTATCACCATATCTATCCCTTTTAGGGCTTTTTTCATCTCTCTCTTCGCTTCCATCGTATCCGTTATTACCTCTGGAAGGGGACCGTCATCCCTTATCGAACCCGCGAGGATGAATGGAACGTTATTTCTTACGCATTCAAACATTATTCCGTTCTTTATGAGACCCGATTCAACAGCTTTTTTAATACCACCGGCGGCAATTACCTTACTTATAGTGTGTATGTGATGTCGATTTCCACCGGGAACGGGTCTTCCCGTTTTTATGTCCATTCCCAATGATGTTCCGAACAACGCAATCTCGATGTCGTGAACGGCTAATGCGTTTCCCGAAAGCAGAAGATCTACAAAACCGTCTCTTATTAATCCGGCAAGAGCATCTCTCGCACCCGTGTGATCTACGGCAGGTCCCGCTACAACGGCAATCTTGCCACCTCTCCTTTTCAAATCTACAATCTCTTTTGCAATCGCTTCTATGACGTTTTCAGTTGGTCTTTCGGTAGATACAGTCCCTCCCATGAACTCAAAAGTCGTGGATTTTCGTGGTCTTTCCGGCGGTATAACTCGGACACCCCTCTCTCCAACAACTATCAGATCCCCCTTCTTCACTTCGTTTAGGAATTTGCAGAACGCTCTCTTCTCTTTTGGATCAACCACTATAACTCTGTCCATGCCGATATCTTCAACCTCTATCCATTCCCCATTGAGTCTGATAAACGTGGGATTATTCGTCGTCACGTAGAAATTATCGGGTAAAACTCTATCCGCTGGAGCTTCTATCACTTCCACATCTTCCACATCTGGGATACGGGCACCGAGCTTGTGAAGTTCTTTCAAGATCTTATCTAAATGAGCCTCATCCTTACCAAAAACAATCATTCTGGCATAGCTTGTATCTTCTTTCCTTTTTCCGATTTTGAATTCGATTATCTCGAATTCCCCCTCAAGATCAAGGATGAGATCTAAAACTTTTGGAAGGATGTTCGAATCGATCAGATGGCCTTCGAATTCCACTTCTCTTGCGATCATAGATTGGGATATCACGAATTTAATAAAGATTTTATCCTTGATCTACCCAGTGGCAAAAACTTGGCGATCTCATCCGGTGTTGCGATACTCCTAACGATGTGTTTTTCATCCTCCTTCGCCATCTCGATAAGCTTTTTGGCGACCTCAACGCTGAACTCATTGAACTCCTTATCCCCAATTTCGATTTCGACATAATAGTCACAGTGCTTTTTTACACCCTCCACGGGTCCTCCCAACAATCTGAGATTTTTAAGATCCACACCAATCGCCGCCCTCAACGAAACGTTTATGTAATTCCTTTTTCCTTCGATGAAAAAGCTACCCTTTTTGAGATATTCCCCGTGCTTTGCCGCCCTCTTAACCTGTTCCGGTAAAACGTAGTAGACTTCTCCGCTGTATTTACCCTCCTTCCACAGTGAGGAGTAGATGGCGGCGAATTCAGCGGCCTCCCTTATGCTTTGTTCTCCAGCCTTCTGACCCCTTTTGAGAACCGTAGCGGCACCACCGGGTGCGGAAGTGTGGAAGAATAAATCGCGACTTTCAAGATGCTTTGAAACAATCTCCTCATTCATTTCCGCATTTCTACCGCCGATGACCAAAAAGCCTTCAGAGGTGATATACCAGCGGTATTTTTCGAACCATTCTCTCTTTCTGACAATCCTTATGCTTTTGAGCATTTTTCTCAGTTCAACCTCTTCAGCGTTCTTAATCTCTTCTTTTGTTTTTTCTATGGCTTTTAATAATCCCTCAAGCTTTTGTTTAATCTTTTTTGCTTGATTATAGTATTCTTCGGCAATTTCTGGAAGACTTTTGTCGAGCCTTATTTTGATGTCCAATCCAGCAATTTCAACGACTACAGCGTTTTCCTTTGGGATAATTTCCCTGATCTCTTTTAAATTACCTTTTCTTTTTTGCTCTAGAACGATTTTTTTTATCTCATCCCAGCTTTTTCTTTCCCTCGCTTTTAAAAAGGCTAATCTGATTTCCTCTAACTTCGTGTAGTTCTCATATATCGCATCGGCAATTCTTTTGTTCAAGTTATAATCCCTTTCGAACTCATCTTTTTTCTCAATTTGCTTTCTTAACCTCGCTTCGAGAGTTTCAATAATTTCGCTTTTCTTTTCAGCTTCTTCCACTCTTTCGCTCTCCTTAAATGCGAAAAAGCTATCTATTGCTTCGTAATATCTATCGAAGTATTTCTTCTCAAAATCCTTGTATTTAATTAGCTTAATGGGCTGGTAATCATGGTATTTCCCGTTTTTTATAACTATGTGCGGTTTTATGTCATCAAATCGGTAGATCTCTCTTATAGCTTTTAGTATTCTCTCGATCTCACTATCGCTTATCTCAGACCCTTTTTTGTTCTTTTCCACGTTCGCTCTTTCGAGTATTTCTTCAGCGTAAAGACCACCGGTTCCAAGCTTTGTTGCTATGATTTTGACTATCTCCCGTTCATCTAATAGACTCCTTAAATCCTCTACGGATACGTCAAGGGGTGTGACACGCTTTTCGGGGAAGGTGTATCTTTCTCCCACTTTACTTTTTAAAGGCATTATAACCCTAAAATTCTCATCCGTTAAGATAACGTTCCCCTTCGAGAACAACTCAGCAATTAGGTATTTTTTTTCCTCCCTTTCGAACTCTAATAGAATCACTCTATCAAAATCGTATTGCTTAAGCGAAACGAGTTTTGCCCCTTCTAAATGTTTTCTTAACAACATCGCAAAGGATGAGGGGAAACGGGGACTCTCTTTCGGGAATATTGTCGGGTGAAACCTCTTTCCGGCTTCAATTATGAGATCCCATCTGCTCTTCCCGCGTAATTTTATCCTTATCTCATCTGGAGGATAGTGGTAGATCTTATCAACCCTACTCCCGATGACATCCTTTAGCTCATTAATAACTATCGCTATATCGAGGGAAGACATCGATCGCATCTAAAAAACGGTGATAAGTAGGTTAAAAAAATTTTAGATAGCTATTAACAGAAGTCCGCCGTAGGCTGTCGCCGCCAAAAATAGCAACATTGTGATCGCGTTGACAGCTCTCGCATTCTTTCCTCCGAAATCTGTGTCGAGAATGATCGCTCTCAGACCGTTGAAGGCGTGGAAGGAAACTGCCACTAAAAATATCCAGTAGAACGCCTTGATAGTTGGATCGCTCAGCCTCAGGACGACCTGTTCGTAACTTAAGGCTTCGTGGGAGGTAAGATGGGTTATGTAGAGGTGGAATAAGACAAACCCCAAGAGCAGAAATCCCGTAATCATCTGGAATATCCATCCGAAGGGTTCTAAAACGCTTCTTGTGTGCATTGCCAATCACCCCATTATATAAATATACATCACATACGTGCTCCAAAGCCAACATAGGACTGCCAACGTTGCGAGAATGTATAGCAACGCCTTCCTGTATTCGTAGAGTATTCCGAATTCGTTAAGAACGACTCTAAGTCCGTTAAATGCATGGTAGAACGTCACAAGGAACAAAAGAGAATCAAGTGGAAGAGTCTCGGGTCTCACCGTTAGAGATATGAACTTTGTGTAGACCTCTTCTCCAAGTCTTATCGATGTCAGATAGGATAGATGTGCTACCAAGTATATCAAAAGGATAATCCCCGTCAGCCTCTGTAGAGAGAATGCTAAGCTTTGGAGGGATACTCCTCTAATCCTGAACCATCCTCCTACTCCAGCCATAATTTCACCTGAATATCTTCTTTATCATATACCCCGCCGCAGATCTTCTCATCTTTTGAACAGCCTTTGCGGGTTCGATCTTCTTTGGACAGACCTCACTGCACTCTGCGGCAAAGTGACATCTCCAGACTCCGTCCGTTCCAGAGACTGCTTCAAGCCTTTCATTCTTGCCTTTATCTCTGCTATCGGCACAGAATCTGTAGGCGGCTGTTATCGCAGCGGGACCCAAATAATCCCCTCTCGTTGATGCGGCAGGGCACACAGAGTAACAGCTACCACACTTTATGCAAAGGGTGAAATCGTAGTATTCCTTAAGCTCTTCGGGAGTCTGTAGAAGCTCCACAGGCTTTGAGTAGAATACGTCATCCCTTATCAAATACGGCTTGACAGCCTCGTGCTTCTTGAAGAAATCGTCGAATTCCACGACGAGATCCTTTAGAACTCTCATGTTGTCGAGGGGCTCGATGTCCAGCTTTTTGGCTTTTAAATCTAAGATCTGGGTTTCGCATGCGAGCATTGGCTTTCCGTTCACCCGAACAGCACAGCTTCCGCAGATACCCATTCTGCAAGAAGCCCTGAATGCAAGGGATCCGTCCAAGTTCTCTTTGATGTAGTATAAGCCTTCGAGCAGGGTCATTCCCTTCTTGACGGGGACTTTAAATCGTTGCCAATAGCTATTTATCCCGTTAAATCTCCTTATGTTGAATACAACCTCCTCCATATACCCACCTCAATACGTTCTTTCCACAGGCTCCCATTTCGTGATCGTTACGGGTATGTAATCGAGCTTCGGACCTTCTGGAGTGTAATATGCGAGTGTGTGCTTTAACCAGTTTTCATCATCTCTGTTCGGATAATCGAGCCTGTAGTGGGCACCCCTACTCTCAGTCCTCGTATAGGCTCCTACGGCAACGACTTCAGCAACATCGAGCATAAATCCAACTTCCATGGACTGAAGCAGATCCGTGTTAAAGCCCCTTCTCTTGTCGGTAATTTCGATGTTCTTGTATCTCTCTTTAAGTTCTTTAATCCTCTTTATTCCTTCTTTCATCTCCTCTCCCGTTCGGAATATCCAGAAGTGCTTCTCCATTACTTTGCTTAGTTCCCTCTTAATGTCGTAGGGATTTTCGTCCCCACTCTTTCCGAGGAATTCATCAAAGATTTTCTTCTCCTCAGCTTCGGCTTCTTCTTTCGTGATTTCTTTAAAGTCCGTGTTAAGAGCGAATTCTGCCGCCTGTTCTCCAGCTACTCTTCCGAATACAAGGCACTCCGCTGTGGAATTCGAACCCAATCTGTTAGCACCGTGGATGCTCACGCAGGCACACTCACCAGCGGCGTAGAATCCCTTAACGGGTGACTCACATTTAACGTTTGTGTGGATTCCGCCCATTGTATAGTGGGCTACGGGTCTGACGGGAATGGGCTCCTCAACGGGATCTATGCCGACGAACTTTCTTGCCGCATCTCTGATGAGGGGCAGTCTCTCTTCGATCTTTTCCTCACCTAAGTGAGTGAGATCCAAAGCTATGTAAGGCCCGTGTTCGCTCTCGATTCCCCTTCCCTCAACTATCTCCTGCCACATCGCCCTCGCAACAACGTCACGGGGAGCAAGCTCCATCTTCTGGGGGGCGTATCTTTCCATGAATCTTTCTCCGTCCTTGTTCCTCAGATATCCACCCTCACCTCTGCAAGCTTCCGTCATTAAGATACCCGAAGGAACCAATCCCGTTGGATGGAACTGGACGAACTCCATGTCCTTTAACGGAACCCCGGCTCTGTAGGCTATCGCCAGACCATCGGCGGTAACCTGATGGCTGTATGTTGTGAAACCGTAGAGTCTTCCGGCACCTCCCGTGGCGAATATCACAGCCTTAGCTTCGAATATTACGAGGTCTCCCGTTTTCAGTCGGATCGCACTAACTCCCTTGACCCTATTGTTTTCAATAAAAATATTTGTAACAAAGTATTCATCGTATCTCACGATGTTGGGATAGATGAGACTCCTCTCGTAAAGCGTGTGAACCTCATGAAATCCTGTTCTGTCGGCGGCGAATACGGTTCTGTTAAAGCTGTGACCACCAAAGGCTCTCTGAGCGATTTTACCGTCTTCTCTTCTGCTCCAAGGACATCCCCAGTTATCGAGTAGCAGAATCTCTTTGGGCATTTCCCTGACGAAGAATTCGACGGCATCTTGATCCGCCAAGAAATCGGCACCTTTAACGGTATCCCATGCGTGGAGGTCGAAACTGTCCCCCTCTTCCGGTCTCAGGACGGCTGCCGTTCCACCTTCGGCACAAACGCTGTGACACCTTATCGGGTATGTCTTCGCTATAAGGGCTATACTGATTTTTCTGCTTTTTTCAGCGGCGGCGATCGCTGCTCTTAATCCAGCTAAACCCGCTCCAACAATTACTATATCATGTCTAACCTTCTCCATAATTCATCCCTTTAGCTTTCTTTTAACAATTTCAGCAACTTCCATAGGCGTTCTACCAACCTCAACTCCCACCTCGTTTAAAGCTTTTATCTTTGATTCCGCCGTTCCCCTTCCACCCTCGATTATCGCGCCGGCGTGACCCATTCTCTTTCCGGGTGGTGCCGTTATTCCCGCAATGTATCCAACAACGGGCTTTGACATGTTCTTTTCGATGAACTTGGCCGCCTCTTCTTCGTCAGTTCCACCTATCTCACCGATAAGGACAACAAGATCCGTTTGATCGTCCTCTTCAAACATTTTCAGAACGTCTGTGAATGAGGTTCCGATAATCCTGTCACCGCCGATACCGATGACAGTTGACTGACCAATTCCAAGCCTTGTGAGGTTGTAGGCGATTTGATACGTAAGGGTTCCGCTCCTCGATACGATACCGACGTTTCCTTCCTTGAATATCTGAGGAGGCATTATTCCGAGGTGAGACTTTCCAACACTGATTATACCGGGGCAGTTGGGTCCAATTAAGATTTTGCCTGCGGATTTAACCTTCTTATATGCTTTTAACTCATCGTAAACTGGAATGCCCTCGGTTATTGCAACAATTACCTCAATGCCCGCATCGGCAGCCTCCATTATCGCATCAGCGGCGAACGGAGCCGGGACAAAAATCACGCTCGCATTTGCTCCAGTTTTCTCCACAGCCTCGCTGACGCTATCGAATACTGGAACACCCAAGACCTCCATACCCCCCTTACCGGGAGTGACGCCTCCGACGATTTTCGTTCCGTATGCTATCATTCTCTCAGCATGAAATCTACCTTGAGAACCCGTAATCCCCTGAACTATCGCTTTTGTATTTTCATCAATAATAATAGCCACAATATCACCCCGCAAGCTCAACAGCTTTTTTAGCACCCTCCTCCATAGTCTCAACAATATGGATATTATTTATGTTGTTCTCCTTTATGAATCCCTCAATAATTTTGCGACCTTCCTCCTCATTAGTTCCAGCTAATCTCAGAACAATCGGTAACTCCACCTTTACCTCACTGAAGGCTTTTATAAGACCCTTGGCTACCTCGTCACATCTCGTGATTCCACCGAAGATGTTCACAAAGATCACCTTTACACTTTTATCCATTAAAACCAAGTTCATAGCCTCCTTTACAACGTCGCTAGTCGCACCTCCACCGACATCACAGAAGTTTGCCGGCTTTCCTCCTTCCAAGTAGATCAAATCCATCGTTGACATGCTCATTCCCGCACCGTTTGCAATGACACCGATATTTCCATCGAGCTTGACGAAGTTGAGTCCTTTTTCCTCCGCGATCCTCTCGGATTGGTCGATTTCAGTGTAATCTTTCAGCTTCTTCAAGTCAGGATGTCTGTATAGAGCGTTGTCATCGATATTAAGTCTCGCATCAGCTGCAATAATCTTTCCATCCTTTGTTACAATTAGGGGGTTTATCTCGGTTAATTCAGCTTCGTGATCGACCAGAACTCTATACAGAGCTTTTATTATCTTGCTCACCTCTTTCTGATACTCTTTTGGCATGTTCGATCGATAAAGAACCTCTCTAATTTGATAGTCCCAGAGTCCGAAGAGGGGATCTACTGTGACCCTCGCAATCTTATCGGGATGTTTTATAGCGATCTCCTCGATATCCATACCTCCAACACTGCTGACAATTAGGGCAAAACCTTTGTTAGCTCTATCTAATGTGAAACCCACATACATCTCCCTTTCGATGTCAAGCTGCTCCTCAACGTAAAGCTTTTCAACTCTGTGACCCTTCAGTTCCATTCCAAACATCTTCTTTGCAAGTTCTACAGCCTCTTCAACGCTATCTGCCTTTTTAATTCCGCCAGCCTTCCCCCTCCCACCAACAAGAACCTGTGATTTGAGAACGACTTTGCCACCCAATTTCTCCGCAATCTCTTTAACTTCATCGGGATTTGTTGCAAGTTCCCCTCTTGCGATAGGTATTCCACACTCTTTAAAAACCTGTTTTGCCTGATATTCGTGCATTCTCATGGATATCACCTTCTAAGCTTGTTTAGGACTAATTTATTATTGATGAAAAAAGTTTCCCTTCTGCGGTATTAATTAGTATTACTCGTTATGCATGCTTTTTGTATAAACCGCTAAATTGATCATTTTTTAAACTTTTTAAGTTCTGTTTCACAGAAGATAAATATTTTTTTAGCTTCCTCTTTACTTAACTCACCACTTGCGAGATAATTTCCTATATACGGGTAGATAAAATTATCGAGTTCCCATTGAACTCTTTCATAGGAGAGATTGTTTTTTCTTGCTTCTTCAAAATATCTTTTTAGGATTTCCTCTATCTCTTCTACGACGCCCATAATATCTCGTTTATTTTCAAGATTATTTCAGATGTTTTATACAAATCGGATATCTTGATTTTCTCCCTCTCCGTATGGCAATCTATGAGGGAGCCGGGACCCCATATTGTTACTTTCCATCCGTTCATCTTCAGGTTATACGCATCAGTCCACGAAAGCATTACCGTTTTTTCTTTAACAAATCTCTCAAGTTCTTCAATTCTGTCACACTCTATAATCTCGTAGAACTCTGTAATTCTATATTCCAATCCTTCAAATATCCTACAGAACTCTTCCTTACTGATTTTTTTATCGAAAATAAAACTCAGCCTTACCTCGCACTCATCGGGAATGCGGTATTCTTCGCCGCCACCTTTAATCATCTGTATAGAGAAGTTCTGCTTTCCCTTCAACTTGTTAACGAACTTTATAGCCTCATCTATCGCATTCACCCCCTTATCCCAGTAGGCACCGTGAACACTTTCTCCTTTAAATTTCAAAATAACCTCTGCACTGCCGAACTGGATCGTCGCGATCTTCAGGTCCGTGGGTTCCATGACAACCGCCCTCCCGATATAGTTTTGTGAGAAATGTTTTGATCCCGTCCCTCCCTCCTCTTCATCAACGAAAAATGCGAAATTCAGGTTTAGCTCTTCTATCTCGCTCATTGCACTGAGAATTGCAGCGATACTTCCTTTCGCATCGCAAACACCCGTTCCGTAAGCAAATTTGCTGTCGTGTCTGAACTCAGCCTTTATGGGAATGGTATCCATATGGGTAACAAACCATAGGTCTGAGGATCCCTCGACTATAACGTTTCCCGCCTTATCGATCTTTGATTTGAATCCCAAATCGCTGATTTTCTCCTTCAGGTAATTTCTCAGTTCCTCTTCAAATCCTGAAACGGATTTTATCTCTACGAGTTCTTTCAGCAATTGCAACATCAAACAAATTTTAATCTCTGAGTAAAAAAATCCATCTGTGATAATCAGGAATGTAACCAAGGACGATTTAGATCACTTTGTTGAAATTTACATTGACGCATATAGAGGTTACGAGGAATATGCGGAGAAATCGGTCAGAGACATAAAGAGATACTTTAGATGGCTATTTAAAAGGGATAAAAACGGTTTTTTTGTCGCCGAGATCCGTGAACCCGTTGGTTTTGTTGCATGTGACACGAATTGGATAAGTCCCTTCGAGGGAAAGAGGGTTGCGGAGCTCCACGAGCTTTTCGTAAAGACCGAATTTAAAGGAAAGGGAATTGCATCAAAACTCCTCGACAGAGCAATACAGTATGGAAGAGCAAAAGGACTATCCATCATGGGATTGTGGGTCGGAGAGAAAAACGAACCTGCTAAAAGATTTTACAAAAGACATGGATTCGTTGAAAAAGGAAGGTGGGGAGTCTGGATAAGAATGGTTAGAAAAATTTAGAGAGATTCAACGAATTCGATAATTCTGTCGGAGGCTTCTTTAAGCTTTTCAATCGAGACTGCGTAGGCACATCTAATGTATCCTTCGCCACAGTCTCCAAATGCATTTCCGGGAACGACGGCAACACTTTTGCTTAAAAGAAGTTTTTCTGCGAATTCTTCACTACTCAATCCCGTTTCTGAGATGTTTGGAAAGACGTAAAAGGCTCCGTCAGGCATCGTAACATCAAAGACGTTTCTCAGTCTTTTTACAAAAAAGTTTCTTCTTCTAATGTATTCTGATCTCATTCTCTCAAGCTCTTCCTCTCCGTTCTTTAAAGCTTCGAGAGCTCCAATCTGAGCTGTGATAGGAGCACAAAGCATGGAATACTGATGGATTTTCAACATCCCGTCAAGGATTTCATCGGGTGCTATCGCAAAACCGACCCTTAATCCGGTCATTGCGAAGCCTTTTGAGAATCCGTTCAGGATTATTGTTCTATCCTCCATTCCGCTAAGCGATGCTATGGATAGGTGCTTGAAATTGTAACTAAGTTCACCGTAAATCTCATCAGATATAACAACGCAATCAAGCTCTATAACAGCGTCGGCGATCTCTTCGAGTTCCTTCCTTCTGTAGCTCACCCCTGTCGGATTGTTCGGATAGTTTAGGATAAGAGCTTTTACTTTTTGATTTTTAAATTTTGAGAGCTTCTCATAGGTTAGTTTGAAATCGGGAGTTGTGGGGATTTTTATTACTTCGGCACCGCCGAGATAGGCGAGGGGTTCATAAGAAACGTAGGTAGGTTCCGGGATTAAAACAAGGTCACCGGGGTTGATTATGGCTCTGAGGGCCAAATCCACTCCTTCGCTAACTCCCGTTGTTATCAGAACGTTCTCGTAGGTTGTTTCAACACCGAATTTCTTGTAATATTCGGCTATCGCCTCTCTAAGTTCAAGTAATCCATAGTTGGATGTGTAAGATGTTATCCCCCTCTCAAGGCTGTAGATTATCTCTTCTCTAATTCTCCATGGAACGGGAAAATCCGGCTCACCAACTCCCAAGCTAATAACGTCGTCCCTACCTATGATTAGGTCGAAAAATCTCCTTATCCCTGAGGGTTTCAATTCTTTTACCCTTTTGTTTAGAAAATCACGGGACAATTGCAAGCCTCCTGTCCTCTTCATCTTTAAACATCAGAACCCCCTCTTCTTTGTAAGTTCTAAGAAGGAAATGGGTTACCGTGTCTCGCACTTCTGGAATCGTCGAGATCTTATCGGCAACGAAGAAAGAAATATCCTTGAGGGATTTTCCCTTCACAACCACTTGGAAATCGTAGTCACCGCTTACAAGTCGAACTGCGTGAACTTCCGGGAATTTTGCGATTCTTTTTGCGATATCATCGTAACCCTTCTCTCGTGTTAGATTTACGCGGACATCTATAATGGCGTAAACCTCTTCAACACCGACTTTTTCCCAGTTGATTAGGGTTTTATACTTCAAAATCACTCCTTCATTCTCAAGTTTTTCTATCGTTTTCTCGACTTCCTCCACACTTATGTTGAGCATGTCTGCTATTTCCCTATTGGATACTCGAGCGTTATTTTCAAGAATTTTTAATATCTCGATTTCGGTATTCAATCCCGTCACCGAAATAATGAACGAATTGAAACTTTTAAGCTTTTTCCCGTTCTGACTGATATATAAGGGTAATGCGTTAGGGCACTGGCATATTCTGCTCAATATTACCGAGCAGATCGAAACCCGATGAAAAGTTTTTATTCCGAAGAATATTAGATTTTAGAGCTTTAGATTGAAAATCGACCTCAAAGACAAAGTCACGAATCTTTTAATTCGAAAATATTATAATAAATAATTTTTTTCTTTATTTTCTTCTTTTTTAGGATTTGGCGTGGATATTTTTATTTTCCAGTTATTCCTTGCCATTTTTCCTTTAATTTTCGAATAAAGGTTTTTGAATGTTTGAAATCAAAATCAGAGCCGCAGAAAAAAGTCGCAAGGTTTTATAAATAACTTGCATCTTTTGAGGTTTGAGATAATATTTAATTGAAACACACTATTAGAAAGCTTTAAATAGCCAGAGAAGTAAAAATCTTTACAGTTTAAATCAGACTAATTTAGGATTGAAAGTCAGAAAAGTGGATTGAAGGAAATGCGGGCTGGAAAGTGTTTAAATCAGACTAATTTAGGATTGAAAGAAGAGAGTGTGCTAAGGAGTGGCAAGCGGGATGATGATTGGTTTAAATCAGACTAATTTAGGATTGAAAGTCACGAGCTGGCTGAGATCGGGAGCTTCTAACTCTTCGTTTAAATCAGACTAATTTAGGATTGAAAGCGCAGGATTGAAGCTGTCTTAGTTTTACCGTATCTCGGGTTTAAATCAGACTAATTTAG
>CBEWZU010000058.1:0-12574 GCA_965561205.1 uncultured Archaeoglobaceae archaeon
CGATTTATGAACCTCCATGTGCCTCAAATGCAAGAAACACGCCATCCATAGATGCTTTGAAGATAATAATCGCATACTACCGAAAAAAGCGGCATGAACCCGTAATCAAGAAAATCGTTGACACCTTCTTGAAAGTTCACGAAAAAGAACTTCAACTCGATCCTTCGGACCTGTCGGATCTACTATACACCCATGATTTCTCTTGCGATCTCGTTAAATCACTCGCTCCAAAACTATGCGATGAAGCAAACTGTCAAGAAAAATTGAACCCAGCAGACCGCTTGATCTTGGCGACAGAGAGCGTCTTGATATTTCACGCCACTTCAGAACTTGATGTTAAGATTAATGGAAAGCGAAAAATTATATCACTACAAAAGATCATCAAAGAACGGAAAGACGGATTAAGCATCAATACTGGTCTTTTTAATAAACTCTTTTTCGAATGCTTCTACACGATCCCAATTCCACCGTTCTCCGAAGAAATGGCTTGGAATGTTTTCAACGCATGGCTTGAAAACGCTGAAATCGTTAGAGACGTTCTCGATCCTGAAACTGAGATAGAAAGAACGGTGATCGAGATTTTGACAAGTAAAAGAGATTACTTCAAGTTTGAGCTTTTGAAAGATGCGAAAGTTCCTCCTACTTATGGATTCTTTATAGACGACAATGGAGTGATTTATGTTGACAGCGAGTTGTTTAGAGAATTATTGGTTGAGCAAGGACTCAAAGAAAGAAGGGAGAAAATCTCAAAAGCTGTGGAGAGAATCAAAGCTGGAACCTCGAAGCGAATAAGAATTGGAAAAGACCTCAGATACTTTTGGAGATTCAGCTTAAAAGCCATTCAAGCAATCTTGCGAAAAGAAGGGGACGATTGGGAACCCGAAATCAAAGAGAGCTTTGAAATCGCCAATGTCCTCAAAAAGATCGATTTAAACAATCCCGATGAAGATGGGGAACAAAGTGAGGATGGAAATGAAAACACAGATCCAGACCCTGAAGAGATTGATGTAGATTTATCCAGAGATTTCATGGAAGAAGAACAGGGATAAGAACGGGGTGAGAGTTCCCGATGACTGAGATCATCAAGCTTTACGGACCACCGGGAACGGGGAAAACAAGCACTCTCATCAAGCTCCTTCAACAGGAATTCAAACAAGATGACGATCTGACTCTTAAGGATGTTGTCTTTGTTTCTTTTTCAAATTCTGCGATTAATGAGGTCTGCGATAGACTCGGAACCACTAAGGGCGGTAAGACCACACCATATTTCAGGACACTTCACGGATTAGTTTTGAGCTGTTTAATCAAACAAGAATCCATCTCGATGGAATTAACCCGCTGGATGCACAGACATGGCTTTGTTGAAGGACTCCAAGCGGAATTTTGCGGAAAGCTCGGCATCCCATTTGAAAGAGAAAATACGACTGGATCCTCTGATGCTTTAGGAAATCAAGCTTTCACCTCATGGACCGCGATCGTTGGAGAGTATTATCCCCAAGTTAAGGACATCGAGAAATGTCTTGATCTTTTATATGGTTTTAACTACACATTTGGGGACATAATAAATCAATGGCTACATTTCAAAGAGAAAGCCGGATTCTTCGATTACAACGACATCCTCATCGAAACTTATGAATCGGACATCCAGATCGATGCTAAAATTGGCTTCTTTGATGAATTCCAAGATTTCAACCGACTGGAGTTTGAGGTTTCAAAGAAGATCATGGACGAATTAGAGAGAGTTTATGTGGCGGGAGACGATGATCAAGCCATTTACGGATGGAAGGGTTCAAAACCAGACTTTTTCCTTGACTTGAAGGGAAGGGAGATAATCCTTAGCAAAACCCACAGGTTACCTTCTGAAATATGGAACTTTGCCGAAAAAATAATCCGAAATGTGCGGAGGAGAAGAGAGAAACTGATCCAGACCACAAACAAAGCTGGAATCGTTCAATACCTCCCTCAGACGAGCTTGGAACAACTCACGTTGTTATCCGCCCAGCTATCAATGAAGTATCCCGATCTGACGGTTTATCTATTGCTGAGGACGAACCATCTGGTCTATCAAGCTGAGTCGATTCTCCTTGAGAACGCCATTCCGTTCAAGAGATTGAAGGGTCGATCTCTCTGGGATAGAGAATTGATCATGACTTGGAACATCACCGCCAAGCTGAGACAAGGAAATGAGCTAAACACCGATGAGCTTGAATTTCTCATCCAGAACGCAAACCCTAACTTCATTCCTGAAGAAAGCAAAGATCAACTACTCAAAGCCGTCAAATCCGGGAACATTCCAATCGAACTCTTTGAAATCCTGAGGAGAGTTCCGATAACCGACCTGATCAGGATAAGAAAGAAGAAAGCCAGAGAACTTGTTAGGAAAGCTTACAACCCGCTCGATTTCGGGAGGATCAATCTTTACGTGGACACGATCCACGCTTCGAAGGGAAAAGAAGCGGACATCGTCATTTTGGCGGATGCGATAACCCACACAATAGAATCGGCAATTAATAACGGTTTCAAGGATGCTGAGCTTCGGGTTTTCTATGTCGGATCGACAAGAGCAAGGAGGATGCTCCTTGTTGCACCATTGTTTGGATTTAAACCGTTTATCCAGCGGGAGGTGATTATTCCATGCTGATCCCATTCACAACAGCAATTAAGGAGAGATACGGAGATTATATCCAGAAATGGTGGATGGGGCGGGAACTCCACCTCAAGAATTGGGTCCACGAGCTGAGGGATGATTACATAATTGGCGGTTTAATGTTTAAGCCGTTCCACTTCGTATTTAACGGAGCGGGATTTAAGAACGAGCTTAATACAAAATGGGAAGACGGATGGAAGATTCTTGGCGTGATCTTATACGCTCCCGTTCTGAGAAGGGAGATTCTTCCATCTGAGATTGTAATCGACTTGGATATTGAGAACAGGGAAGAACTGATAAGAAAAGCGAAGTGGGTTAAATCAGCTTTGGATGTTTATGAAATCGATTACACGATGGGATTCTCAGGGAACAGAGGGTTTCATTACCACATCATAGTCGATCCTTCGACTAAGCTTCCGGCTGAGCTTCCCGAAGGATTCAGTTTGAATATTTTCAAGGAAGCACTATTCAATCTGATTTGCTATTGTGCTGGCTTTGACGGGATAGATATTGGAACGGCGGGATTTAATGCCAAACGGCACGCTATCCGTGAATTTTTCTCGATCAACCATAAGAACATGGGTTATAAGATCCCTGTGGAAAACATCGAAGTCAATCTAATCAAATTCCCAAATCCTGTCGTAGTGGAAGATTGGAACGGTTATCAGACATGGACACCATCATCCTCCCAACTCAGCGAAATCCTTGAAGAGGTTGAGCGAATATTAGAGAAGAGAAAGAGATCCCAAAAGAGGTTAGAAATTCTCTGGAGAACAAAGCCGAGAAAGAAGAGAACAATAGGGTCGAGATGGAGACTTGAAAGAATTCAAAGATATGCCGAAGCTCTCAAGAAATATGGAAGACTGACGGCAGATCCCGAAATTGCTCGAAGACACAGCAAAAATGACACAGAGGGATGTGAACACAAAGCACGGGTTCATCTTGCCTGCCTCATGATCGAAGAGGGATGGAGCGATGAGGAAATCCTTGAGGTATTCTCTTATGCCAGCAATTTTGACGAAAAAGAGACTCTGGGATAAATAAAGAGTTGTCGGAAGACTGTTGCAAAGTCTAAGCGGGTCACAGTAGAACCACCACCTTAATATTCTTATAACGTGAAAAATCCGCTTAAGCATGATCCTCATATTGTGAGAAGTATTCATCAAAACCTAAAAGTTAGGTAAGAAATTGGAAGCGGGAACGAAGCGAGGTTGTTCATGGAATAATTTTGTCTTTTTAAAGTCCAAAACTTAACGATGCTTTATGGAGCTTAACCGAAACAGCAGGTGTAAAATCTGCCGTTCAGAACATCGAGAAGAGATCGACAGAATGATCATCAAAGGCAGACCATACAGCGAGATCATCAAAGCCTTCCCGGATCTCGGATTGAATAAGGCAAACATCAGCAACCACAAGAAGCACATTCTCCCCGAGGTTGTGGAGGAAGCGAAGGCGAAATATCAGGCTCATCTAAGCGAATTGTCCGAGGAGGTCGTGGATGAGGTAAAAGCACTCGACTCGATTATCTCAAAAGCTTACAGAATCTTCCAGAACTTCGATGAGGGGACGAAACCGAGAGTTGTTGAAGTCTGGACTAATACTCTGCTGAGAGCGATCAAACTCAAAAAAGAGATTTTCAGCGAAGAGGATTCAGCTAAAAGATTTTTGGATGATCTGTTTTCAGATTTAGAGGGGGTTGAGAGTTATGGGTGAGGTTGATCAGATTAAGGAGTTTAAGAAGCTTCTGAAGATAAAGAGCGTGAAAGATGCTCAAAGAGTTCTCAACACTCTCTCGGCTCTCGTTATCACGAAGAAGATAAAACCGCAAACCGCCAACGTTCTCATCAAGATCATCAATCTCCAGCTCATGACAATCGAACTCGCTGAATTGGAGGAGAGGTTGAACAGACTTGAGGAAATCGTTGAAAGAATGAGTAAGAGGGGATAGCATGTTAAGAAAAAAGATAGAACGGCTTGAAAAGAAACTTTCAGCCAAAAAGAGAATCCTTGTGGTAATCGAGCCTAACGACGAACAAGAGGTTGGAGCAAAAAGCTTGGATGATGTAAAGCAGAAAGTAGCTGAGAAATACGGCTTCAATTCTTTCGAAGAGCTTGAGAAGTCCTACGATGTTATCACACTCGTTTTCCACATCGTTGAGGTCGATCGAGATCCAGAAACTGGGGAGATTATGGAACTCGAGGATGAATATGAGGGTCTCGTTTACGGTGCTTGGATTGTTTGACGGTTTTGCACTTCACTAAATAGTTTGTCATTTATGGTAAATCAGAACCCTATTTTTATTCTTGTTCAAAAATCAAATTATGCCGAGGAGAAAATTGAATAAAGAACACCTCCACTTATACATCGATAGGGATGTTCTTGAGAGAGCGAAGGAATTAATCCCAAATCTCAGCTTTTTCGTTGAATTGAAGCTCAGAGAATACTTGGCTCTGATAGAAAACCCATGCGGGGGGTGGGATTCGAACCCACGAACCCCTTCGGGAGCGGACCCTAAATCCGCCGCCTTTGTCCACTCGGCAACCCCCGCTTTGGGATATTATTAACGAACTGTAATAAAATTTTTCTGGTTCAAGATTGTGGGTTTCTTCCCAACGCTTCGTTGATTATCTTGATGGCACACAAATCTCCGCACATGCTACAGGCTTTTGTTCCAGATTTTCTCCTCGAATGGATCTTAACGGCTTTTTCGGGATCTATCGCAAGTTTAAACTGCGTAAGCCAGTTGAAATTCCTCCTCGCGAGGCTCATTTCGTAATCGATTTTCCTTGCTCTCTCTCTCTGCCCCTCTTTCACGAGATCGATAGCATGGGCTGCGATCTTTGCCGCAATCACACCTTCTTTGACATCCTCAACCGTAGGAAGGGCGAGGTGTTCTGCTGGAGTCACATAGCATATGAAGTCGGCACCATGCATTCCGGCTAAAGCCGCTCCGATAGCTGCTGCAATGTGATCATATCCCGCCGCTATGTCCGTCACGAGGGGTCCCAACAGATATAGGGGCGCCTCTTTTGTAACAAACTTCATAGCCTTGACGCTTGTCTCTATCTCGTCAAGCGGAACGTGTCCGGGACCCTCAACCATTGCTTGAACTCCTTTCTCTCTGCATATCTCGACAAGCTCTCCCAAAATAACAAATTCGGTGAATTTCACTCTATCACTTGCGTCTTCTATGCAACCCGGGCGGAATGCATCTCCAAGACTGATCGTGACGTCATATTCCTTTAGGATTTCAAGAAGACATTCAAAATCCTTATAATAAGGATTCTCCCTTTCGTTGTGTTTCATCCATGCGATCGTGAGGGATCCGCCCCTACTGACAACACCGAGTAGCCTTTTGCTCTTCTCAAGCCTCTCAACCGTGACCCGGTTAACGCCGGCGTGAATTGTCATAAAATCCACACCATCCTTTGCGTGCTTTTCAACAACCTTGAAGAAGTCATCTTCATTGGCATCGTAGATGTTTTTTTCCCTCGCAAGCTGGTAGATCGGGACGGTTCCGAATGGAACTTCGACAACCTCCATGATTTTCTTTCTGATGTAATCGAGATCACCGCCGCTGCTTAGATCCATAATCGCGTCGGCACCGTATTTCTGAGCAACCTTTGCCTTTTCAATCTCCTCTTCAAGATTGATATAATCGGCGGATGTTCCTATATTCGCATTGATTTTGGTGGAAACGAGCTTGCCTATAGCTCTCGGCTTGAAATTATCATCCTTAAGAACATTCCGAGGAATAATTACCTTACCATCAGCAATGAGCTTGAGTAACTTTTCCAATTCTATTCCTTCGTACTTTTCAACTTCTTTAAGCCAGTCGGGATACTCCCCCTTTCTTGCCATTTCGATTAGGGACATACTGTCTAGTAAAACCACAGGTAATAAAAAATCTTCGCCGTTATCTATCTTGTTCAGTCATTACGGTTTCGACTATCCTCTTTCCAGCTACGACCTCATCTACGCTGTGAATTACACCCCCCAAACTCTCTATTGTCTTCTGTATCTCATCGAAATCCATTTCATCTCCAACGATAGTAATTTTCACGTTCTCCGTATTCTGGTCAATCTCATACAGACTCAGATTTACACCGTCTACAAACTCAAGTTCACTTAAGACCTTTGCAAGTAGTATACTGTTCGGTTCATGGGGTTTCAAAACATCCAATACGAGTCGTCTTATTCCTGCCACAAGACTACTATGATAATAATTTATTTAACACTTTTGCGTTTCTTAGGTCCATGATTGATCTTCACATCCACTCGGTTTTCAGCGATGGTGAGCTAATTCCCTCAGAGATCGCAAGAAGACTATCTGTAATGAACTATAAGGCTTTTGCAATAACAGATCACGCCGACTTCTCGAATATCGAGTTCATACTATCAAATCTCTTGAAGATAAGAGATTTTCTTGAAGAATACGAATTAAAAATCCTTGTAGGTGTTGAGCTCACCCACATCCCACCAAAGCTAATAGGGAAAGCCGTAAAAATATCGAGGAATTTGGGTGCCGAAATCGTGATCGTCCACGGTGAAACTATAGTGGAACCGGTTAAGGAGGGAACAAACTTCCACGCAGTTCAAGAGGACATTGATATCTTAGCTCATCCCGGTCTCATCGATGAGAAAACGGCTGAATTAGCCTCTGAAAACGGAGTTTATCTTGAAATTACAACAAGAAAAGGTCACTGCCTAACGAACGGCCACGTAGTTAAAATGGGTAAGAAATTCGGATGCGAATTCGTTCTGAATACGGACTCTCATTCCCCATCCGATTTTATAACAAAGGATTTTGCTGAAAAGGTGCTGAAAGGTGCCGGGATAGACAACCCGGAAAGGGTTTTTAAAAATTCATTCAAGATTGCTTTCAAGAAGGGATAGAATCTCCCTATTTTTTGTTACATAATTCCTTATAAGGTTAAAAGTCATGTAATCAACTAAATAAAGCAACTTCGACTTGGCTTCCGATTTCGGAAAGATATCCAAAGCCTTTTTACTTCTTTTGGCGAATTCTTTTATATGCTTTAATGCTGTGTTTACGGCTTCCTTAAAACCGAATTTCCTTTCGAGGATCAGTGGTAACGTTAAGGATTCAAATTCACTTTTTTTATCTTCAAATATTTCAAGATATTCGAGGAGATCATCAACCAACTGATAAGCTACCCCGAGATTAAATCCGTATTCAAAAAGTCTTTCGGCTTTCTCGTTATCACCCGAAATGTATTTGTATGCATTTCTTGCTGCATAAGCGAATAAAGATGCCGTCTTTCCCTCAATACATTTGAAGTAATCCTTTTCGTCTATATCGTCTTCAATGCTGTAAACGTCGATAATCTCACCTTCACTCATTAGCATTCCAGTCTTTGCGAAATTTTTTATGATCTCTTCTCCATATTTCGATGTAAGTTCGACCGATTTCGATATAAGCCAGTCTCCAACGAGCATTGCCAAAGAGGGATCATATTTAACGTTAAGGGTCTCCACGTTTCTCCTAACGACACCCCTGTCGATTATATCATCGTGAGCCAAGCTTGCAGTGTGAATAAGCTCGACCGCTAAAGCCATATCTAAAATATCTTTATAGTCTCCTCCTGCGAGCTTCCCGCTCAATAAAACAATGATGGGACGTGTTCTTTTACCACCGGCTTTTATAAGATGAGTTAAAGCTTTTTTAATCCTTGGAAGAGTATTCAGAGATTCCACAAGATTTTTTAGGGCATTCTCTATTATCCTGAACTCCTCCCAATGTTCGATCATCTACGAAAAAAATATTTTATCAGCTTTAAATAGATTACCTATTCTTATCGAGAACGTATGCGTAAATAAGTGGTAGGGCTATTGTGGCGTCACAATAGACGGTCACGGTCTTAGCGTTTTCTTTCAATTTGCACCAACTCTTCGCCTCGCTCAAAGTGGCACCGCTTAATCCACCCCATTGGGGAGAGTCCGTGGTAATCTGTATGGCGTAATCAAATCCATTCGCCAAAAGCATCGCCTGAAGTGTGAAGTTCTTCGGCACCCCTCCCCCCACGATGACAACGCCCATCTTCCTATCCTGAAAGCAGAGATCCACAATCCTCTCGATATCCTTGATAGGGTTGTATATCGCCCGTTTCCCGTAAATGTAGAGGTGGAGACCGAGGATCGAGTCGTGGAGAGTCGGACAAAATATTGGAATTTTTTTGTCGTATGCCGTTCTAAGAAAGGATTTCTCAATTCTCCTCCCGATTTTCCACATTATCTCATAGCTTGCGAATTCACCTTCGAGGTTTTGGAAGATTTCGGAAACGAATTGCTCAATCTTTTCGAAAGCTTCATTCTCTATAAACACATCGTATATCCTGTTGATGCTGTTACGGCTCAAATCGACGTCGTCCGCGCTTTCATTACCTTTCTTGTGTCTGCACCCGATGGCTTCCGCAATCTCATGGGTGATATTTGCCCCCGTTGTCACAAGGGCGTTCGCAAATCCGTTTTTTAGAATCCCGTCCACGATCTCTCTCATCCCGGCGGGGATCATCGCACCCGCGAGTGTGAAAAAAATGAAGGCATCATTTTCAATCATCTCTGAGTAGATTCGGGCGGCTTCTCCGAGTCTTCTTGCGTTGAATGCTGTGTCTGCTAAGTCCTCGACTAGCTCCGAGATTTTCTGATTTTGCGAGATTTTTAAGCTTTGAATCATCCTTTTGCAACTCCCAACGGTCTCAATCTCGCCACGATCTTCGATATTCCAGCCCTGTGAACGACTTCGACCACGTCATCGCTTCTCTTGTAAGCTTCGGGAGCTTCCTCAGCCAATAGGGCACCGTGGGTGGCTCTGACATAAATCCCCTCTTTCATCAGTTCCGCCTTGACCTTATCACCCCTTAGCTTCCTCTTTGCCGCCGCCCTGCTCATAACTCTACCGCTTCCGTGACATGTGGAGCCGAACGTCTCCTCCATGGCTTTTTCAGTCCCTACGAGGACGTAGCTCGGAGTTCCCATCGAACCGGGTATGAGAACGGGCTGACCGATATCACGGTAATCCTTCGGAATTTCGGGGTGACCGGGGCCGAAGGCTCTTGTAGCTCCTTTTCTGTGAACGCAGAGCTTCATCTTCCTCCCGTTAACCTTGTGGGTCTCGAACTTTGCGATATTGTGAGCGACATCGTATATCAATTCCATTCCCAAATCCTCCTCGCTCATCTTGAACACTTTCTGGAAAGTTTCTCTAACCCAGTGGGTGATTATCTGGCGATTGCACCATGCATAGTTGGCTGAAGCCGCCATTCCTCCAAAGTAGTCTTCACCCTCCTTGCTTTTTATGGGAGCGCATGCGAGCTGTCTGTCCGGGAGTTTGATACCGTATCTCTTCACCGCTCTGTCAAGCACCACCAAGAAATCGGAACACACCTGATGACCCAATCCGCGACTACCACAATGAACCATTACCGTGACCATTCCCTCCTCCAATCCCATGACCTTTGCCACCTTCTCATCGTAGATCTTGTCAACGAACTGAACTTCCAAGAAGTGGTTTCCGCTACCGAGGGTTCCGAGCTGGGGTCTTCCCCTCTCCCTCGCCTTTTTGCTGACAACCTCTGGCTTAGCACCCTTCAAAGCTCCGTTTTCCTCACAGTGGATCAAATCCCTCTCATATCCGTATCCGTTTTCGATCGCCCAGTTCGCTCCCGACACCAAAATCTCATCGAGCTCCCTATCCTTGACCCTCAGCCTTCCCTCGCTACCGACTCCCGATGGGACTGCGACGAAAAGTTCATCGATAAGATTCTTTATCTTTGGTTTAACATCGTTAACAGTTAGATTTGATCTGATCAGCCTGACGCCACAGTTGTGAACAACAACGCCATTCGCTATGAAGTTATGTGCTTCATGCATCACTCCGATGTCGTAGAGTAGATCGTATCCTGGCTCGACTATTTCAACCTTTATGACCCTATCGTAAACAAATCCACCAGCAACTCCAAATTTTTCGGCGAATTCTTCAAATGTCGGGAAGTTCTCGGGGACTCTGACTTCCGTTGGGTTTTCATACAACGCCCTTTCGATAGATCTCTTATTCACGTATTCTCCACAGACAACGCACGCCATCTTAAGACTTCCAGTCTTCTTATGGATTTCCCTTGCCGCTTTAATCGCCTCGCTTCTCAGCTCCTTAACAGAATTCTTTCTGTTCAGATATTCGAGTGCAATCAAGCCTACTTCTTTCTTCTCCCTTGAGAATTCGTATCCGATCTTAGCTAAGAATTTTCTTATATTCTCCTCTCCGACTATTGCGAGTCTGAGAGTGATCTTGCCTTCCAGCGATTTAATTTCGTAGATCATGCTTTCTACTCCGAATTCTGCAAGCAGTTTTCTGACGTCTTCCATGAACCCCCTAAGATTCGATTCGAGCTCAATCGACTTCGACTGCGTGAGGTTTATCGGCAGGGGTGTGTATCCTTTAAAGACGACTTTACTACCGTCCGCACCGAATAAACCAGCTAGAAAGTTCCTCTTAATCCATAGTGGTGCATTCTTAATCCATTCTGGAACTCTGTATGCGTGTTCAGTCTTCCTACCAATTGGCAATCCAAGTTTATGCATCAAAACTGTGAATGATCTTGCCATGACCTTCAACCGATTATCCGTGCAATCGCTGATGTATTCCGAATACGGGCTTCTTATCTTTATTCTCCTTTTTCTTGAGTATATCTTTGAAGCTTTTACACCCAAGCTTTCGAGGTTCTTAGCAATATCTTCAAGTGTTTTTGCTTCTCCGTAGAACTCTAAAGTTAGCCTTTTTCCGCTTCTGACTATGCATCCATCTCCGAATGCGAAACCCAACAGCCTCGCTATCGTTCCGACTTTTGGATCGTCGTATCTCAGCGGAATCAAACCCCTTTCTTTAAGATACTTCACGATTTGAGCGTTGCAACCTTCGAAATCAGTTTCGTCCAAGATCACTCTGTCGAACCGTTCGTAACTAACACCTTCAAATGGATAGACGACGACGTATTCGCCCTCCCTGATTTCTCCGAGCGGTTTGTATCCATCTCTCGTCAGAACCGGATGATCGAAGCTTCCCTCCAAAATCCTACCGAATTCCGTGTGTATCCTCACAGCCTTCTCATCGGCCTTCCTTATGGAGACGAATGCGATCTCTCCAGAATCGTTGTGGCCTTCTTCGATATCGTAGACCCTCACTCTTTCTACATTCTTGGGTAACTCTTCCATCCTTACCCAGTATCCGTGCTCCGTTAGGATGCTTGAATTAGGCGATAAACAGTTAATATCGAAGCCGACCCCTCCGGGGCTGACGATACCCTCCTCGACATCGAATCCGGCAACACCGCCGATCGGAAATCCGTAGCCTACGTGAACATCCGGCATGACCAAAGAGGCGAGCTGGATACCGGGCATTGTTGCGACGTTAGCCGCCTGCTCTACGGCATCTCTTTCGAGAATCTCCATTAGCTTTCTGTTTATGTAAAAGTAAGCGGGAACTCTCATTCCGGGCTTGTAACCCTTTGGTAGCTCCCACTTATAGTCCGTAATTTTTTTCAGAATGTTCTCCATGTTTTATGGATTCTCGAATTGATATTAAATTCTTACTACGCTACTTACTAATAATTATTATTTAGTTTTATAATATTACTGGGTGCAATTTAATGAAGCTAAAAGAGTTGGTGGAGACCTAAGTTCTTTGAAAGAATAAAGCTCTGACTGATTAATATAATAGCAATAGTTATGTTCCAAACTATGGGGACGATTGCCTAATAACTCTCTAAATTTCATAATGATTTCTCATTTAGCTATTTAGAGATTTTGATTTCTATTGGAGAATACTTATTGCGTGCAATGTTTTATAGATTATTAATACACAGAATGCAAGCAGAGTTGAGGTGTATAATTTAGATTCTCTTTTCAAG
>CBEWZU010000059.1:0-12572 GCA_965561205.1 uncultured Archaeoglobaceae archaeon
ATAATTGCACTTGTCGGAGCTAAACTTCTGTCGCGAATGCTGGAGGTTTAATAATAATGGTGAATGATTTTTATTATTTACGAGAAGTTAAAGATACATCATATAAATTAGCTCACAAAGTTGATGTGAACATTATTCAAAGGCTCATCGATGCCTACCTTTTGAGCGATAGCTACGAAGAGAAACAAGAGATATTGAATGATTTGAATTCGCTACTAGGCCTTCATGCTTCAAAACTGATATTTTTAGAAAAGCCTCTTCTAGCATGTCCTCCGCCAATTGTTTCGAAAGGAAGAATCAAAATTGGCAAAGTAGTTCATGATGGTCAAGAACTTTATGATTTCAAGGTTGAAAATCATGAACTCAACGCTCATATGCTGATCACAGCAAGGAGTGGTCATGGCAAAACAACCCTGCTTATTCAAATCCTTAGCGAGCTCCTTCGCGAGAAAATTCCTTTCATCGTTTTCGATTTTAAGAAAGATTTCAGAAATCTTTTAAGATATTATCCTCAGCTTTTAGTTCTTGGCTGGAAGGATCTCCGAATTAATCTTTTCCAGCCTCCACCAAATGTTAGCTTCAATTTTTGGAAGCAACAAGTCGTTAACATTTTAGGTCATATATTTGGGGTGTGGCATGGCTCAATTGGCTATTTGCTTCGCGCTATTGACCAGGCTTACAGGGAAAAAGGAAGAATTCCAACACTGAGTGAAGTGTATGAAAAGGTTGTTGAGGCAAACGAGGCTTCTAGAAAGATGCTTGACTACGCATCAACAGTAGAAGTTCGCTTGTACGGATTGTTAAGCAAGTTAGGCTCAGCGATCGATAACAAGGAGACCGCACTTGACCTAGAAAAATTGTTGACCATGCATGTGGTCATAGAACTTTACGATTTGGGAAGAGATGAACAAAATCTCATCATTTTGTGGTTGCTTTACTGGATTAGCGCCTATAGAAGACAGAAAAATATGCGAGAAAAGTTAATGGGAGTGTTAATCATAGACGAAGCTAAGAGGGTGTTCTGCGCCTCTGAAGCATATAGTCAAACAACCGCCGAATTCTCTGGAATACCGCCAGCCGAACTTATTTTGGACGAGATCCGTAGCTTCGGTCAAGGCGTAATTTTGGCTGATAACGAGCCCAGCAAACTTTCCAATGCCGTTAAAGCAAATACTAACATCAAAATTGCAGGTTTCTTAGGAAATGGTCGAGATATTGATGACATAGCTCAGGCAATGAACTTGAATGAAGAGGAAAAGGAAGTCCTTAGCCATTTGGAGCGTGGAGAATGGCTAGTAAAGCTTGCAGGAAGATATACGAGGCCTTTCTTGATTAAAACTGAAGACTTTCCACTACCGAGGAATTTAAGCGATGAGGGACTTGCAGAATTGATGAGGCCGAAGCTAGCTATGCTATATAAGAAATCCTCTCAGGATCATCGTTACTTGAAAACTCTTCCACAAATTTCTTCGGATTCTTGGAAGCTTTTGCTTAATATAAGCGCTAATCCATTCCATGGATTCGTTGAAAGGGCAAGAAGTTTAGGATTTTCGGCGAAGAGGCTGGAGAAAGCCAAAAGTGAGCTCCTCTCAAAGGGTTTAATTAGAGAAGTTAGGATTTCCCTAACTGGAAGGAGACCTAAGCTCTTCCTAACGCTTACTGAAAAATCAATTCAGCTTCTTAAGCTGAAAGGCATAAGCACGAAACTTTGGGAATACATAGGAAATGTTGGTTTCGAGCATGTTCTCTACCAAGTGCTAATACGCTACTTTATGCGAAAACTTGGCTTTAACGCTAAATTGGAAGCGAAAGTTGGAAGTAGAAGGGTGGATGTTCTCGCCTCTAATGAACAGAAGAAAATAGCTTTCGAGATTGAGCTAAATCCAAACGTAAGCCTTAGAGAAAAGCTAAGCATCCTAGATGGCCTTGATGCGCTTTATATTGTTACGAAGAAGGAATATTATTCTATACTTAAGAGAAAGATTGGCAATGCTCCAAGCAAAGTGAAAGTTTATTCCGTAGATAGAATGCTTGAAAGGTTACGCAATTTATCTAGGGAAGATTTGGGAACAAATCCCTTTCAAGGAAATAAATTGAAATTAATGCCTTTTTCAAGAAATAAAATTGATTCCCAAAGATTTTGGCTAAAGGAGAGTGAAAAATTTGGGAAGAATCAGAGATAACTACTCAAGGCTGGTCGATAGGATATTTCAGAATAAAGGGAAAAAGAGAAAGAAGCGCAAACAGGAAATTCCTATTCCTAGAGGCCCTCCACCAAGACGTGAGACTTGTAAGATCTTAGATAATCGAAAACATGAGGATGAGAAGCTTGAGGTAAATGAAAGTCAGGAGAAAAGCGTAGAGCTGAAAGAGGACGAAGATGGATTTCTAGATAAACTTGAAGACTTGTGGGGAGATGTTATAGATGAAATTTTAGAGGCAAGTGAAGCTGAAAGCAAAGAAAACGAGGAAGACGATGAGATCACCGAAATAATAGAAAATGAGGATCTTTCTCTGCTTGAGGCTGAGCTTGGAGAGGAAAGCGAAGCTCCGGAAGAACCAAGCGAAGCTGAACCCAGTGAAAGCGAGGAAGAAAGGGAGTAAGGGATGAGGAAGGCTGAAAAGAATGAGCCTAGAGTCCGAATAAATCTTGTATTGAAAGGGGAGCCTGCAGAATGGCTAATCAAATGGAGAAGAAGAGGACTGGTATCTTCCTATGCAGATGCTGTAATTCAGGCGTTAAGGGCATTACATGAAAAAATTGTTGAGCAAGATTTGAAAGCCCTCCAAGTAAGGAACCTCAATAGAATAAATGAGGATAATTGGTAATCTTTAAAGCACTCGAAGGGAGCTCTTAATCTAAAAACTTTAATTAGAATTTCTTGTTGAGAAGAAACTAGTTTTAAAAAGGAGAAATGGCTAAAAAATAAATTGTATGGCAAAAAGGCGGAAAAGAAAATTACTTATTGATATTTGCCCGGAGTGTAAAGTAAGAGAAGGTGATTCTTCAAGGAAAAGGTTGTACAAATGTCGATATTGTGGAAGGTACTTCTGTAAAAGACATCTACCGCCAAGACTAGCTGTATTGAGAAGCGCTATAGAGAGCATCAAAGACCCTATTTTAAGGGAGAAAGCTTATAGAGAATGGAGGAAACCAAACGGGCATCCTGATTGGATATGGACTAAAAAATTTTTTGAGGAACTAAAAACTAAAGAGGAAGAAAGAAGAGAAAAATTTTTTGAAACATTAGATAGGTGGAAAGAAAAAGAACGTATTTACGAACCAATCATAGCTCCCGTTAGGGAAAAATCAGATAAAATTTCAATGATCTCAGATATTTCAAAGTCTCCTTCTGCACCGCATAAATGGCTAAAAAAGGTGAGGGAAAAATTTAGGCACTCTTTATATGATCTCTCATATGCATCCAGCCATTTTATTGACGGATTTGTAGAATTTTTTAAAATATTTTCCCTTCTTCTCTTAGTGTTCGGTATTTCTGCGGGGATAAACAATCTATTTAGTATATTGGGCTTTACGCTCGAACCAATTGGAATAATTTCATTCATTATCTTTTACGCAATTCTTTTTCTTTTTCCATTTATTGGGCTCTATTTTTTTGTTCGTGCAATGCCTCGTAGGCTCTTAAATAGAGTTCTCTTTTCGTTTGGAGGTGGTGTA
The DNA here is from genome assembly GCA_965561205.1 of uncultured Archaeoglobaceae archaeon. GTDB lineage: Archaea > Halobacteriota > Archaeoglobi > Archaeoglobales > Archaeoglobaceae > Geoglobus. The sequence continues at coordinate 3,680 of CBEWZU010000059.1, forward strand.
GGCCTTCTCCTTATTTCCTTCATCATTTCATTCTTAACACCTTATTTACCGTCCGGACATGTCACAAAAGTAATTTCGATTCCGTCCCTGAACTTAACGATAGAAGTACCAATGAATTTCTATCAGTATCTTTTTTATAAATCACTTGCCAAGGGTGAAAATTACTTTTTACTCGAAGATCTGTCGCAATTAGACATTTTTGACGACCTTCTCTTCAGGAATGATATTTACGAAGAAATAATATACGAGTTAAAGGCCAAAGTGCCAAATGCTCAAGATGATGAGATTGTTGTCTACCTAGTGGAATTGGTTCAAAATTTGGACTATGACTACAACAAAGCTGAAAACATTAATTTTCAAGTAAGATTCCCTTATGAAGTTTTATATGATGGTAAAGGCGTATGCATAGAGAAATCTCTACTCCTCATAAAACTGTTGAGCAAGTTAGGATATGGTGTTGCTTTGATAAAAACGCAAAATCATGCTTTGGTAGGTATAAAATGTAATAGACCGAATCTCGGTGAATACTGTTTTATTGAAACAACAACTCCTGGCTGGGCAATTGGCCAGAAACCAGACGGAGAAATTGAAGGAACATTCGTTGTCTCTAAACGCTTTGGAGGAGAAAAGGTATTCAAGTTAAAAACCTACATGTCCTTGACCGGAAATAATTTTATAATACCAAAAGGTATTTCGGTGGTGGCGTCAGCGAACGAATGAAATACTTACTGATACTCTTAAAAACACTCAAAATAACACTCTTAACCTGAAATCTTGTTAAATCCTCACTTTTTAAGTGATTGAAGGAATTTATAGTCATCCGATTAACAAGTCTGGCAAAATTAGGGTTATGGTTAGTGTTTGGGATTTTGGAAATAAGTCTCCGCAGAAGGAGCGTTGGTATTACAAGTGTAATGATCATCCTGCTAAGATGAGACCAGCTTTGGCTAGAGCCATTCTTCAAGTTTATGGAGAATCTCCTGTTTTGGATCCCATGGCTGGAATTGGCACCACGCTTGTAGAAGCTATGCTTCTCGGAATGGATGCAATCGGAGTAGAATTAGAAAATAAGTTCGTTAGGCAAGCTAATGAGAATATAAGGCATGTTGGGAAGCTCTTCAAGGACAGAAAGTTAGGAAAGGCTGTCTGCATAAAGGGAGATGCAAGGAATCTAAGCAAAATTTTAGGAAGGAAGAAGGTGAGATCAATAGCTTTTAGTCCTCCGTATTTTGATGTCATTAAGCCAGGAAGGGAGAACCCTCACAATATTAATCCTAAAAGGTTAAGGCACTTAAGGAAAAATAATCCAGAAGAGTATCGAAAGCTCAAGTTAATTTCGGGCTATTCTTCAAGCAAGGATAACATTGGAAACATTTCGAAGTATGGTGAAGTTTTTGGAAGTATTGTGTTTTCTCCGCCCTATTGGAATGCTATACAAAACAGGAGGCATAAAAACCTCGGAAAATATTCTGGTAGGAAAAGGCTTCAAAGAATTCAACAAGGATACGGAGAAAACCAAGAAAATCTTGGAAATTCTAAAAAGTATCAAACCTATCTTGGAGAGATGTTTAAAGTCTACAGCGAATGCTACCAGGTGCTTAAGCCTGGAAAATTCATGGTTGTAGTTGTTAAAGATATTAGGAGAAAAGGGCTTATAATTCCCTTAGCTGCAGACACCATAAAGCTATGCCAGTCAGTTGGTTTCAAATGCTACGAGATAATAATTAACAAAATGTACTTTCCAAGCTTTTGGATGGTTCACCATGCAATTAAAGCTCAAGAAAAGGGAGAGCCAAAAGCCTTGAAGACTCATGAGTATGTTTTGGTTTTTAAGAAATGTGCATAATTCTTACCCCTAAATTTGGGACAAGAAAAAATTTTATAAGCGAGCACATCATGAACACAAGTTATGCAGACGGTCAAAGTTAGGTTGAATTTGTTTCCATTTCGGGTGACCACAAAAGAAGTGAATGTGTATAGAATTTCTGGTACTCACCCTCGTACTCAGAATAAGGAAGTTAAGTTCAGACTTGCAGCCTTAGTGGCTAAGGAACTTTCCAAAAAAACGAAACTACCTGTTTTCAGTGTAGGTGAGCAAATTTATTGCCACAAAAAACTGGAAGATAAGCAGTTTATGATTGAAATTGAAATTGAAGGAACTACGATTCCTTTCAAGGTTGAATTATCAGAGGATCCAGAAATGAAGAATATTCTGGAATTGCCTGAAGGCCCGCTGAGATTAACTAACAGTCTAGTTGACTGGTATTTTGCTAACCGCATACCAAATTCTTTCAAAGTAAGGTCGTCTAATTACATTGGTAAAAATATCTTCGAGGAATTCCAAAAGTGGCTATACAAAAAATTCAAAGTAAGCGTTAATGAAGGGTTATTACGAGCCTCTAGAATTTATTCTAGTAGAATGTATCTTCTGTTGGATGTTGATTTTAGAGTTGTGTGGGAAAAAAGTTTGTGGGATGAGGTCAAGTCTTTTGTGCAAAATAAACTTAATCAGAATGCGTACCTACCTGACGAGTCTACATTAAGAGCGATTAATGAAAAATTTGGAAGAACGCCAAATAAAAGAGGAGTGATTGTAGAAGGAAAAAATAGGACGGGATTATATGAAGTGCTTGAATTTGATTACACCAAAAATCCAACCACTCCAGGAACCGCAGGGAATGGGATGAGCCAAGAGGAATATTTCGTTAAAGTTTATGGAAGTGCTTTTCGAATAAAGGACAAGAAGCAACCTCTTGTTAGAGTGAGAGTTCTCAGAGGACGTTATTATGGTACTGAAATTTATCACGTGCCAGAGTTTTTGGTATTCCATAAAATGCCTAGATGGCTTCTTGAAGACGAAAATTTGATGAAGGCTTTAGTTAATATCCAGAAAATTGATCCACGAGGGAGATATGCTAGAATTATCGATTTTATTCAGGGAGACCCTTTCGGTAAAATCGAGGGATTTGCCAATAACAATTTTGTTAAAGAATTTATAGAAATAGACCAAGAGCCGCTGCGTGTAGATGCTAAGCTTCTTCCTGCGATTAAGGTAAAGATGGGGAATGAAGTTTTCACAGTTAAATCTGATGCTGAATTTCTAAAGAATATCTTTAATAGAGAATTTCATAGAGTCCCAGAGCCCGTGCAGAGTTTAGGACTCATTGTCTACAAGGAAAGAACAAAAGATGTATTGGATAATTTCTATCCAAGCTTAGTTACTACAGCCGAATCTCACGGTTTAAAGCTACCGAATGAACCGAAAATTACAACAATCGAAAATGAGAGTTTTAAAGATTATATTGATGCAATCTCACGAGTTAAAGATACAGATATAGTATTAACATTTACACACTATGGCGACCGAGACATTTATGAATCTGTTAAGAATGAATTGCTACTGAAGTACGGAGTTCTTTCTCAGAATATAACATATGAAAAAACTGTAGATGTGATACAGAAATATCAACGAAGAAAAAACAAAACCGGCATTGATGCAATCTTGACTTTACTCTCAATGCAACTTTGTGCAAAACTCGGAGGCGCTCCCTGGGCATTCGACGAACCAATTTATGATGAAGCAACCCCAATAATTGGTTTAGAGGTCGACTATACAAGTGATAATAAACCGATCAGCGCTTGTGCCATTTTCGATCCATATGGTGAGTATCTTTTCTCGGAGGTACAGATGGGTAAGTTAAATGCTGTATTAACGAAATCATTAGAGCGATACGCCAATGCATTTGGGGTCCCCACAGGCATCTTTTTAATAAGAGATGGCTTAAACAGAACTCAAGAAGAAAGATTTCTATTATCAAAAGGTGGGGAACTTGAATTGATCAATGAGGTACTGGAGGATTTCAATATCTCAAATTATGTGTTAGTAATGGAAAAGAAGGGGACTATGCTAAGAATGTTTAAAGAGATAACTCCAACTAAAGTTGAAAATCCAGCCCCAGGCACAGTTGTAATCGGCACACCATTTGAGGAAAATGAAATGCTTTTAGTGAGTCAAGAAACAGATCAAGGGACAGTGAATCCAGTCCTATACAAGGTTGTAATGCCTGAAAATCCTACAATGGAAAGGATAGCATATTCGATATACAAACTCTGTAGACATCATTGGAACACAAATAGGGCAACTAGAATACCTGCTCCAGCATTACATGCTGACAGAATTGCATACTTGGTTAAAAATGTACTCAGAGGGATACCTACAAAGAGGAGGATTTTGGATAAACCATTTTATCTGTGAGGTGAAAACATGGAGATAGATTGTGAAAACTTCAGCAAAAAAGTCCCTGATTTTATATTTAATCGCTTGGTGGCAGGGAAGAATGTGTTAGTGGATGCCCCACCTGGTCTTGGTAAAACTAGGAGTGGTGCTAAAGTAGCTGTCAAACTTGTAAAAGAAACTGGAAAGCGGATTCTGATAATCGAGCCGACAAAGACTCTTCGTAGATTAGTAACAAATTATATCCGGCAAGAGGATAAGGAAATCGAATTCCATGAGTCAAAGGGATGGGCGGATTATCGTTGCCCAATAATTGGTGCTTCAGCAGATCCTTCTTTTTGCTCATTTAGAAAGGAAACTTGTAAGCGCGAGAGAATAAGGTGTGATGTTCTCTCTGACATTGAGAAGGTGAAAACAAGCAAATTGACAGTAGCAACATTTGCCAAATTCCTTTTAGCGCGAGGGCTCTTTGCAGATTATGACATCTTTATTATTGATGAATCCCATGGATTTGAAAATGCTGAAAGGAGTTTTCTACAGAGTTACGTTATGATAGACAAGCTTAGTGAAGTTTCGCAAGAGTTGGAATGCGATTTTCCCGAACTTTCTGAGAAACTCAGAAAACTTGCCGAAGGCCTCAGAAGGTTAGAAGGACTGTGCGGCAACTCAACTCCTCTTACAATAAGAGAAATTGGCCTCATAAAAGAGTTCCTAGATGATTCTATATTCAGAGATGTGTGGGTTGAATGCGTTCGTCAAAACAAACACCCCAGTTATAGGAACCTCTACTCAAATTTGAGCTCGCTACATTTTAAAATGCAGAACTTGTCGAAAAATCTGTTCTTCTTTTATGAAGGCGCACTGTATGGTAGACCTAAGAATATGGAATTAGAAATTTCTAACTTTTTCAGAAATAAAGATGTATGCTTGTTAAGTGCTACAATTGATGATCCCATAGAACATGCAAAAGGTTGCGGGTTAGACATGCGTAGATTCGACGAATCTTGTGCTTTAATGTTAAAGGATTATCCCGCTCAACGAAGAAGAAATCGCAAATTAATCGCAATCAGTAATGGGCCTTCTCTCACAAGATCAGATGAATATGAATATCAAAAAGCACGAGATGTTGCTAACCGTTTCCTTTTCGAGATACTCAAAAAGTTCCCAGTAAAAACTCTTGTTCTATTTAGGGGCTATAATGACCAGAAATTAGCTTGGGAGTTCCTTCGGGACACTGAGATAAAGAATAGAGTCCACAACATTTGGCAAGGTGAAGACCCAGAAATGGTAGAAGATAAGATCAATAAGCTCAAGGAAAGTGATATTGTTCTAAGTTCAGCTTCCACCCGTCTTTGGGAAGGAGTAGATATTCCGGGTCTACGTTTGGTTATCATTGATGCATTACCTTATCCCGGCAAAGATCCACTAAGCCGAGAATATAATTTTAAGGAGGCTCATCAAGTGATGATCAAGAAATTAAAACAAGGCCTAGGACGTATTGTACGTTCGAATGATGATTGGGGAGCAGCTATAGTTATTGATAGAAGATTTGTCCAGCGTTTTTCATATTTAGCTCCAAAATTACCTTGGTACATGGATGAGGATTTTGAGAAACTACCATTTGACCATGCGATAGAAGAACTTGAGAAATTCATTAGTGCTAGAAGGAACACTGGAAATGAAGGTAATAATTGTTGATGGTTTAACCCCACTTCAAGAATATTTGCTCCAAAGCAAAAATATTAGAATAAAATACGTCACATGTGGCAAGAAAAACTGTATTTGTAGGTTAGGAAAAAGGCACGGCCCTTATTATTATATAAGAAAGAAGACACCAACAGGATACAAAGACATTTACATAAAACCTCCGAAGAAACCTCTGAATCTCAAATATGAAGTTGTTGGAAAATCGTCAATCATCGTTGATGTTAAAGATTTAAAGGAGATACCTGACTTCTTGAGGAATTGCCCGGCTTTTATTATAAAGGACGAAGTGACCTTAAATGAAAGCTGATTCTAAATTATTACCATGGCCGCTTACAATTGAGAAAATTTCTCTATTGTACAGCTTAAACAGATTTTTCACCACAAAACATAACTTAATTTGCAAACCATTTTCAGTAAACAGACAACTCAGAATGCTACGCAAAGGGAGAATAATCAAAGATTCCTCAAGAGATTTTGACTTAATGAATATCTATTTTCTGAATAGATCGATGCATCAAGCCAATGAGGCTTGTAATAAATTATGGTCAACAATAGAAGTAGTTTACAGTGTTAGAAAACATAAGCTTTGTAAGAGTTTCCATGAAAATTTCTTGATTTCATCTGTAATTCCCACATTGCATTACGCTAATATTTCTGCAATGTTATCTATTCTTTCACTTTTTGGGGTTGCTTCTTTAGCAAATAAAGGGGAGAAATTGACATTTTATAACATTATTAGAACTATTAATGGAATTTTGTTAATAGAAAGAAATAAGTACCTAGCCGCGGCATTCGGAAAGGTTAAGCATGGTTGGCACTCACAGATTATCCAAACTTATCAAGAATTACAAAAAAGCGGTGTAAAGCTTCCAAAAATAGATATTGCTGGATGTAAAACCTTACTTAGGGAAAGAAACAAGCTTCATTATGACATTTTAGGTCAACTAAGTATGAGGGAAGCTTACGGCATTACTAAGTACTTTGGCTTATTACCTATTCCCTTTTCTACCATAAGTACTGCGATAAAGTCCATTCATGAAGTAGTAAAGCCAATACCAAATGGTTGTGATCGGAGGTTCCAAGAGTTAAGCCGTAAGTTAAAATCGCTACTTGAAAATTACGAGATACAAACACTAAACTGAATTAGGTAGTTAACTGGTACTAAGCGAACTGTTGCTTTTCTCTAGCTTCTCTTCGAATTTATAGAGGTCTTTGTTTTCTTCGATGATTTTCCTCAGTACTTCTTCAGCTTTTTTAGGTTTTTCCCAAATGTAAGATAGCACGTTCCTGACTTGATCTTCTCCCCTTGCATATTTACAAATCTTTTGCACAGTTATTCTCCTTGAGCAACCTCTCTCATAAAGCCGTTGATTGAAATCAGAGGCTTTAAGAAGCTGGATATTCATTCTGGCAGCATACTCTGGCAAGCTTATAAAGGTCTCATCTTTCAGCCTTACCCTCTCTTTTGGGTTGAAAGCTTTTCCAGCAAACACTCCGATTACTCCTTGCTTTACTCTTCTACCCTCTGGCGTATCAACTCCAAACTCCTTGCTCCATCTAAGGACTTCGAAGAAGCCGTCGATGTCCTCCTTTCTAATTAATCCATACTTGCATTCTAAAACGTAGATTGTTGGCTTGAGCAAAGGGCCAGGAGTCACTTCCCAGACTCTATCGACTTCTGCATTCATTTTTCTTCCTTTAACGGGCTTGATTAGATGTATTGTGATTCTTCTTGGATCCATTTTACTTCTGTGCTCTTGAGTCCAGAACTTGGCTCCCACTGTAAAATTATCAATGAAGAACTCAACGCATGCCTCCCAATTGTGGCCAATTCTATTTTCTCTGCTTTTTACAACTCGAATGTACTCTTCTTTTCTTCGTATAGCCTTTCTAAGTTCCTCTTCAGCCATAGAGTCGAGGTAATAATATCTAAAGATGTTGAAGACCTTCACTTCCTTTATGTCTGGATAGAGTTGCATTGCCCTCTCAATAGCCTGTTGGGCTTCGTATTCGCTACAATTAAGCCTATTCTTAATGTAATCAAAGCTAACGATATCCTTGAGCTCTGTAGCCTCAATTAATAAATCTCTAATTTGCCTCACTCTTCTCAAAATGGGCATCGAATCTTCCCTTTTGCTCAAAGCTCTCTCGGTTCTATCAATTGCTTCAGCAATTGCTTTATCTCTTGGCTTGTTTTGATCAATCCAAGTAATCAGGTAGCCATCTCTAAATGGCGTCTGTCTTCCATGAGTATTATAGCCCCTGACATAAACTAATCCTTTCTTCTCAAATCTCCTAACATTGCTCATAACATCCTGAGATGAAACCCCTTTATCTCTCAAAGCTTCAGCTATTTCCTTTGAGTAAAAAGCCTGATCCTTATTATCCTCTAAGAACCTTAGAATAAGCTTAGCCTTACTTACGCCTTTATCCTTTCTCTTCTCAACCTTAACAAACCTCAATCCTTCAATCTCAATTGAGTCCTTATCCTTTGGCTTCAAAACATAGAGGTGATAAGATCTCAAGTTTGATGTTATTCCAGCTCTACCTTTAAAAACTCTGTTTCTCCTCCTAATAGGCTCCTCAGTTCTAAGAACAAGTCCTTTAAGGCAAAGTCTACGCAAAGCACCTTCAACAACTCTTTCGCTTAACCCACTTTCCCTAACTATTTCCCTAAAGCTTCTAGGCACACCATCACTAAGCAACGCGAGAATAATCTTTGAACTCTTCAGTGCCAAATCAATCCCTCAAAAGATCGGGGGGGTCAAAACTAATATTTAAATTTCGTGTGTTTGAACCGATAAGTAAAATCGAAACAAAGGCAAAAATCAATCTCAAATTATATCTGCTCTATAGCCAAAAAGGGCATGAATTTCGCGCAGATTACGATTTTTGAATAGCGGGCGGGGTGGGATTTGAACCCACGACCACAAGCTTAGGAGGCTTGCGCCC
>CBEWZU010000060.1:0-11378 GCA_965561205.1 uncultured Archaeoglobaceae archaeon
CTACCAGCCCCCTTCGCCCCGTCGGACGGAGCCTTCTTAGCGACTGAAGGTAAACTTTCAAGTAATTTTTCATCCTAATTTAGGCATAAAAATGGTCTCCGGTTTTCTCCTTAAAAGATAAAAGCAAGCTATATAAACTTCTTGAGAAAGTAGGATTATGAAGCTTAAGATCACCATAGTTGGCAAGGTTCACGATGTTGGATATCGCCTGTTTTTGTTAAATCAGGCTGATTCTCTGCTTTTGCAGAGGTTTGATGCAAGAAATGTGTTTATTGATAGAAAACAAGCGTTAATAATTTTAGTTGAAGGTGAAAAAGAACAGCTTGATGAATTCGTTAAATTTGTTAGGTCGGAAAAACCTGAAAAGGCTGTAGTTGAGGAGATTAAAGTTGAAGAGTATAAGGGAACAGTAAGAACTATCGATAGTTATAGAAATTCTTTAATGTTAGAGCAGTTGAATAAAATAGTTCAAGTTGGCTTGAACATGCTTGAAAAACAGGATTTAATGCTTAATAAACAAGATTTGATGCTTGAAAAGCAGGATTCAATGCTTAAGAAACAAGATGAAACTATAAAAGTAATCAAAGAAGAAGAAGAGAAGACGAGAACACATCTTGCAGGTGTGATCGAAGAGGAATCAGAAAAAACAAGAGAATATCTTGGAGAAAAGATCGATAGGGTTTCGGATAAGATTGATGAAACAAAAGAATACTTGGGAAAAAAGATTGATGACCTAAGGCTTGATCTGCGTAGTTACCTCGATGAGAGATTAAAAAGAATTGAGGAAGAGATTAAAGCTATAAAGGCGAGAATTGGTATGAGCTAATCAGCCGTATTTTATCTTAGCATCCATTGGGAGCTTAAGGTTTTTAAATCTGTGCATGCATGTATGTATATGACGAAGACTATAAGCATATCAGATGACGTTTACGAACTTCTCGTTAAGATAAAGGGAAAGAGAAGCTTCTCAGAAGTTATAAGAGATTTAATAAAAAAGAGGAGCAATTTTGATGTGCTTTTAATAGCTTTTGGAACAAGAAATGAGGAAGAGGCTGAAAATCTTAAAAGAGAAATCAAAGAGGAATGGATGCAATCCTTGCATAATTATTCAGAGTGCTGAGAGATTTGGAATTTACATTACAATTTACGGTACGCTCTTCCTCTTTTTTCGATGTTGAATATTTTGATTGTATCTTTTTCCTTCTTGAATAATATTCTGAAATCCCCAACTCTAATGCGATAGATATATCTGTATCCTTTGAGCTTTTTTATGTCTAACCTATCCAAGTCTTCACTTTCGAGCCTTTTTAGGGTTTCAAGAATTCGCGATTTATCTTCTTTATCTATTTCCTTAGAAATCTTTTCTCAACAACTAAACTCCTTTCCTAAATCTTTAAGGCTTATATACTCTGTTTTTCCATCTTTTTCATTCTGCAAGAATTTTTCTATATTTTCTTTTTCAGTTTCATCCGGTTCATCTTCTGGAATGAGCATCCATTTTATCTCCTCTATTTCCCTTCTTAGTTTTTGGAGTTCGGAAGATAACATTTCGAGTGTTACTTGCATGTTTGTATTTCTTAAGCAAACTTAATAATCTTTTCTCCATCTTTTGCACCATCGAAATCCATTACTTCAGTCGCTAAGAAGGCTCCGTCCGATAGGGCGGGGGATGAATTAGGGGAGGTGGGTGGGGGCTGGTAGGAGGTAGTTAGTTTATTATACTCCGAAGTTAATGTAAGTTCGAAGTGAGGCCGTGGGTATATCCTGCGGTCAGGGGCTGCTGTGACCCAGCCCGAAGGGGAGTGCCTCACGGCACACTCCCCAACCTCCCCCCCCAATGGCTTCCGGTGGAAGCCCCTCGCGTAAGCGAGGGGAGGAGGTCACCTTCTTTAACAAATTTTTTCCAGAAATAATTTACAAGGAACCTGATAACTTCAGCATCACTCTCTAATCCTAAGTAATCCTTCACTTCGTTGAATTTATTAACAAAATCTTTTCCGGTCACTCTAAATCCTTCAACCTCCGCCTTTCAGCATGTCTGAATATTGAACACATCTTTGATTATTCTTTTGACCTCATTCAATTTTTCACTTTTTAATTGCTTTTCATCATCTCGAACGAATACATCTCCTTTCCGTATTTGAAGACCTCTTATTTTATGTGCAAGGGTAGGCAATGAAAAAGGACAACATAGATCTCTTAGAAGGACAAGCTACCGATGTCTGTCCCAGCTTCGGGAGTGGGATTTTCCATTATAATTGCAATGTCAATATCTGATAGCGGAGTGGCTTCTCCTTTTAGCATGAGAACCGAAGAGGATATTGCGATAACATTCGGATGAGATTTGATAATTTCGACGATTTTCGAGATTTTCTCGTTTATCTCTATGCTGTTTAATTTCGAAGGGAAGTTAATATCTTTTGTTTTCAGTCGAAAAACTATAGTTGGGTTCGTTGTATAAATTAGCATGCGTATTGAGATCAGTTTAGTTAAGTCAATAGCAATACCTGGTTACATCTTATAGTCTTTGTCAAAATTCTAGCCAGTAGACCAAATTATAAAGAAATAAATGTTTCAGGATCCCGATTATCATATCTCTTTTTATTACTTCATATAGGCTTGGTTTTTGGTTGTTTCATTATGTTTGGAATTTTACCTTTATTATGTAACCTTGGCCAATTAACTTCTATACCTGTAAACTTTAATTTTAGCCCTTAACTCTCCAAACGGGTTCTCTGCCAAAAAATAATGTTGAATTAAAAATTAGGGAAACCGAAAAGATTAAATATTCTTAGGCTATCCTAATTTCGATGAGCCTAACTTCACTTGCAATGATGCCGGAAGGCAAAGAGGTCACAGTTGTCAGCATAGCCGGAGGTAGAGGAGCTGTGCGAAAGCTCATGGCAATGGGGATAGTTCCGGGAAAGAAACTAAAAATTCTTGGAAGACGTGGATGTGCAATGCTCGTATCGATAAATGAATCTAAATACGTTATTGGAAGGGGTCTTGCAATGAAGGTGATCGTAAATGCTGGGGAAAAGAGCTGAGGATTATCTTGAAGCAATTTACGAATTGTGTAAGGAGAAAGGTTTCACCCGTGTTAAGGATATTGCGGCGTATCTGAACGTGAAGCCGCCAACTGTATCCGAAATGCTCGAAAAACTCTCTAAAGAAGGATATATCATTTACAGAAAGAGGCTTTTTATATCTCTAACGGATGAAGGGAAGAAAGTAGCCAAAATGGTAAGGGAAAGAAGAGAAACTCTTGTAAAATTCCTTAAAACCTTAGGTGTCCCGGATGATATTGCTGAAACCGATGCCTGCACGATCGAGCACGTTCTGCATACGGAAACGGTCAACCAACTTAAAAAGTTCGTAAAATTCATAGAGGACAGTCCAATAAATCCGAGATGGCTTGAACATTTCAGGGAGTTCTGTAGAACTGGTAATCACCCATGCGATAGAGCAAAGAGCGTAAAAATTAGATATAAAACTCTAAACGCTTAAAGATTATTTCTGGATCTTCTTACCTTCTCGTTTATAATCAATCTTTCCAACGTTTGCTAAGGCGGTTGCCAGTTCTTTTAGGAAATTTATTGGAAATCTAAATCTCTTAGATTTATCTAAATCAAACCTAAATTTATTAGGATTAAATATTTATTCAGCTAAATAACATTTACAGTTATGAGATCTGTAATTGTAGTACTTGGTTTTTTAATAGCGTTAATGGCATCTTTACCAATAGAAGCACACATGCCTGGAGCATCTCCTCCACCCAAGTTTGAATTGGAGCCAATTGTAGTTGATGATGGAGGGAAGATAATAAACATAACAATAGAGGAAATCGGAAAGTATCACAATGAGATGGCAAAAAAGATGAAAATAAAGATGTTGAAGAAACAGGGAAAGACTGATGAGGAAATAAAGGCTATAATAGAGAAAGAGTTTGCAAATGCAACTGGAATATGCACATGCGTTGCAGCATCATTTCGTGCAGCGCTTTTGGGAATAAAGAATGTTTGGGGTGAAGAAATACCAAAGAGAGATGATATTAAGATCATAAGCAATCTACCCACGCCCGGTTCATGTCAATGCCTTCAGTACATAACTGGAAATAGGGGTGAGTTTCATATAATCCTGCCAAATGGGACAGAAGTAAAGAACATGAGCATGAAAAACTTAAAAAAGATTGCTATGAACATAAACGCAAGTTACTTCTGTTTCACAATTTGTCGCAAATCTACTGGTAAATGTTTTACTGCTAATGTCAAAGACGATGTTTTTCCAGAAGATTACTTTGTTTTAAGAAAGAAAGTGAAGTATGGAGTACCAGAGAAGGCAAGTAAAGAGGAGATAGAAAAATTCCGAAAAGAATGGGAGGATTTAAGAAATAAATTCCTAACTCAACCAGATTATGAGTTATTCGAGGGAATTGAAAAGCCAGAATCTGAAGGAAATGTAATTGGGGCAATTGCAGTTTTAATAGGATGCATTGTGGCTTTGGCTGTATGGCGTTATAAAGGATAATAAATAGTTCTTAGATTTTTAGATTTAAAACCTAAGAATCAAAAATATTTAGGATAAATAATATTTAGTCCTAACATAATAATAGATTATATGAGACATCTTTGGGAATTAGAGGGATACAGTATCTGTAGAATATTGGGGACATCGCTTGATGAAGATGATCTCAAAAAGATCGCAAGAAAGCTGAAAATTGATTATGAAGATAAATTTTTCATACATGCGGAGCTCATTTCAGTATGCAAACAAAAAAATCCATTCTCAAAGATGGTAGAAAGGATTTTACTTAGAAAGTTCTGCAATCTTAACTTAACACCACAAGAAGCTTTTGAGCAAATAAGAAGTGGAAACTATAAAGCTCCGATAGGTGTCCTGATGTGGATAGCTTGTCAAGATAAGAGTCTGGAACCTATAACATTTAATGTTATTCACATGAGGGAGTTAGAACTTTTGAAAAACGGAAAAAACAATTCCTTAAATGAAAAATTGAAAGAAGAGATTGAGGAATTGAGGGCTAAGATTGAAAAGCTTGAGAAGAAGAAAGAAAGACTTGTTTCAGAAAGAGAAAATCTTAGAAAGAAGATTTCCGAGCTTACTAAAGAATTGAATCGTTTGAAGTCTGAAAAGGCTGAAATGGAGGTGAAGTTCAACAGTATAGGTGGAGATTTCGCTTTTGAAAGGATTAGAGAACTTGAAAAAGAGGTTAAGATATTAAGGGGAGAAATTAGAAAGCAATTAAAGAGGGAAATTAGGAAACAGAGGGCAAGAGTGAAATGAATTAGGATGCGGATTATATATCTAAATCTATATTAGGTATTTATTTATTTTCCTAATATTAAATGTACAAGGGGGTGATGGGATGAAGGAGTTGATACCTTTGAGTGAGGCACAGGGAAAGGTGAAAATTGTGAGAATTGAAGGTGGAGAGGAGGTTGAAAAGAAGTTGAAAGAGTTAGGCATCGATGTGGGAGAAGTGGTGGAGATTGAAAGGGCAATTCACGAGCACTACGGACATCTGATATTGAAGGTGGATGGTAGGGATGTTGCAATTCCGAGGGGTATAGCCGAGAAGATAGATGTGGAGGAAGGAAAGAGCTTGCTGGAGATTGAAGGAGGAAAAGTGAACATAGAGAGTTTAGAAAGGCTGGGAAAGGACTTGAAAGAGGGACTTTCTAAGGTTGGAATAGTGGAAGGGAAGGAGGTTGAAGTTGTCGGTCACACTACGGAAAGAACACTTAAGTTGGGAGTAGATGGGGAGGAATACGAGCTTGGTCCCGGAGAGACTGCAAAAATCTTGGTGGAGAAAGAGGGAAACTTGATGCAGGCGATCTTCCTCAAAGAAGGTGATGAATGTGTTGTTAATGATATAATAGGTGGAAAGAGAGTTTCTGAGAGATTGGGAGACATAAGGGGAAAGAAGATAAAGCTTGTATCGGTTGAGAGGAGAGAAGAAGGAAAAGAGGGGGTAGGCATAAATGTAAATGTTGGAGGAAAGCTGATAACTATTGGGAGAGGGTTAGCTGAAAAAGTTTGGGTTAAGAGAGCTTAAAATGCTTTTAAACTCTTTTTTAGACTCTTAGAAAATTTATCAAAAATCTAAATCTTTTAGGTTTATCTAAATCAAACCTAAATTTATTAGGATTAAATATTTATTCAGCTAAATTAAACTTTTGGCTATGAGGAGGTTGCATCAACTTGAACCGGGAACAAAAGCCATAGTTTTAGATGTTGAAGGTAACACAACACTGAAACAGAAACTTTTGGGAATGGGGCTAACTAAGGGAGCTGAAATCAGGGTCGTCAGAAATGCTCCACTGAAAGATCCTATGGAGATAGAAGTTAGGGGTTACAACCTCTCAATTCGTAAAGATGAGGCTGAAAAAGTTATCGTAGAGGTGAAGGAATGAAAGAAGCCATAAAAGTTGCTTTAGCTGGGAATCCGAATGTAGGGAAGTCTGTGATTTTTAATGCTTTAACTGGTGCAAGGCAAAAAGTGGGAAACTGGCCCGGCGTCACGGTAGAGAAAAAAGAAGGAATTTGCGAGAACAGTGGAGTAAAGATGACGATAGTAGACCTTCCGGGCATTTACTCGCTTTCGGCAACATCTATCGACGAGAAAATTGCGAGAGATTTCATACTAAACGAAAAGCCCGACGTAGTTGTTGACATAGTTGATGCTTCGAACATCGAGAGAAACCTCTACCTGACACTCCAGCTGATCGAAATGGGTGCAAACGTCGTAGTAGCTTTGAACAAAATGGACTTAGCGGAGTCAAAGGGTTACAAGATTAATGTAAGAAAGCTTTCTGCAGAGTTAGGAGTTCCCGTAGTCCCAATGGTTGCTATAAAGGGTAAGGGAATTGGTGCGCTTAAGAACGCGATAATTCAAGCCGCATGCACACCAAGAAAACCGGCTATAAAGTATAGTGACGGTATCGAAAGATATATCGAGTTTTTGGAGTCCAAAATATCTGAAAATTCAATTCTTTCAGAGTATCCACCGAGGTTTGTGGCTATAAAGTTGCTTGAGTTTGATGATGAGATAATGAGAAAAGCTGGAATAAAAGAGGAGGTCGTGAAGAAATGGATTTCGTCAATGAGTTAGCCTTGGCAAGATATGAGAAGATTGGAGAAATAGTTGGCAAATGCGTTGAGAGGGTTGAGAAACCGAAAACATTCTCAGACTTGATAGACACAGTTGTAACGGATAAATACGTCGGAATACCTATATTCTTGGCTTTAATGTGGGCGGTATTTCAGTTCGCCTACTCGGTTTCGGCACCGTTCAGCGATGCTATAGACGTGTTCTTTTCAGCCTGCTCAGACTGGGCTAAGAGTAACATAGCCAATCCGCAATTGGCATCCCTTGTTGGAGACGGAATATTCGGTGGATGGGGTTTCGTTTTGGTTTTCCTTCCGCCCATAGCGTTCGTGTTCATAGCCTTAGCGATATTAGAAGATTCTGGCTACCTGCCAAGAGCGGCATTTGTAATGGACAGGGCTATGACTAAGGTTGGATTGCAAGGCAAATCGTTCATCCCGATGCTTCTTGGATTCGGATGCAACGTCCCAGCGATAATGGCCACGAGAAATATAGAGGATGAAACAGATAGAAAGATTACGATAATGGTTAACCCTCTGATGTCCTGCTCCGCAAGGTTGCCGGTTTACGTTCTCTTTGCGGGAGTATTCTTTAAGAAATTTGCCGGTGCCGTGATAACCTCGATGTATTTACTTGGAATAGTGCTTGCTGCAATAATGGCCACGTTATTTAGGAAATTCGTATTTGGTGGTGAAGCATCGCCTCTGCTCATGGAACTTCCCCCCTATGAAACTCCAACTCCAAGAAGTGTTTTTATGAGTGCTTGGAATAGGACTTTGATATTCTTAAAGAAGGCTGCAACAGTACTCTTCATAGGTGCCTTAGTAATGTGGTTCCTAACGACATATCCTTGGGATGCAACCAATGGTGGAGAACTCATTGAAAATTCTTACGCATCTGCAATAGGTCATGCGGTTGAACCCATAATAAGGCCTTTAGGTTTGGATTGGACTGCCGGAGTAGCCTTAGTTGGAGGATTCTTGGCTAAGGAGATTGTCGTTGGAACTCTGGGAATGATATATGGTGTAGGAGAGGAGGAAGTTGCCGATGCAATACCAGAACACTTCACTCCAGCTTCCGCATTGGCGCTTATGGTTATAACGTTAATATATCTGCCTTGCTTAGCTACAATTGGAATTTTGAGGCAAGAGCTTGGTAGTTGGAAGTGGACGGCATTCGTCATCGCTTACGAACTTGTCTTGGCTTACGTAGTAGCTCTAATCGTTTACGGAATTGCTTTAGGCTTGGGGGTGGCTTGAATGAAGTTGTATTCGGCAATTTTATTTATAGTTACGCTAGCTGCTGGTTTGATTGAGTTTGCAGGAGGATTGAAGGGAGAAGCAGTATTCCAACTCTTTCCTAGCGATGTATTTGGTGGTTTAGTTTTGATAGTAATCTCAGCCGTCTTTCTTAGGGGCATAACGCACGAAGAGCACGAAGCTTTCTTCGGTTTTGGCTCATTAATGCTTGCCGTATTCAGCGTGCTCTATATACTTGTCTTGCTCGCGAACGGATTGGATGCTTGGATCGTTGGGGATGAGTGGAGCCCCTTAAACGATCTGAGAATAGAGGTTGCGCTACTACCACTTGCCATACCGGGACTGATTTCCCTTAACAGAGCAGGGAAATCCCTGCCACCTTAATCGTTCAATTTTTTATATTTTTATAAAACTACAAAGGCAAATCCTTTTATTATGTTGCTGGTCAACCAAATCCGTGAAAGTTGCACTGGTCGGAAATCCCAACGTTGGTAAAACGGCATTGATAAATGCTCTAACCAAAGGAAATTTCATCATAGGTAACTTCCCCGGGGTTACAGTTGAAAAAAAGGAAGGAAAAGCAAAAATTGATGGAAGAGAGGTAATTTTTGTTGATCTCCCCGGCATTTACAGCTTTCAAACAAATTCCCTCGATGAGGAAATAACAAAAAAATACCTGATAGAGGAATCTCCAGATCTTGTTATTAACGTTATCAATGCGGCAAATCTCGAAAGGAATCTTTATCTGACCTTGGAATTGGCTGACTTTGGTATACCGATGATTATTGTTTTGAATATGATTGATGAAGCAGAAAAAAAGGGAATTCAAATCGATGAAAAAAAATTAAGCGAGATTTTGAAAGTTCCTGTTGTCAAAACGATTGCGAGTAAAGGAGTAGGAATCGATGAACTGAAAAGGGAAATACTTAACGGGGAACTTATTCCGAAAAAATTTGGAAAAAACTTTGAGGAAAAAGTGAAGATAGCTGAGGAAATCGCAAGAAAAGTTTTGAAAATATCTAAGCAAAAGAAGGATTTCAACGAAATGCTTGATGAAGTTTTTATGGATAAGCATTTGGGTATTCCTATTTTCCTTTCAATCATGTGGATGATGTTCGTTTTTACCTACAACGTTGCACAACCCTTTGTCGATGCTCTTGATTTTACGTTTTCAACGATTGCCGAAAAAATATCAGGTGATGGGTGGTTGCAGAACCTATTAGGTGAGGGTATTATTAAGGGTGTTGGAAGTGTTCTGATTTTTCTGCCGAACATTGCTTTCTTGTTTATATTCCTATCACTATTGGAGCTGAGCGGATACATGCCGAGAGCTGTCTATCTTGCGGATTCTTTCATGTCTAAATTTGGACTCAGCGGTAGATCGATAATCTCCCTCATAATGGGGTTCGGATGCAACGTTCCGGCTATTCTCTCTACGAGGAGTATAGAGGATAATAAGGTCAGGATTGCAACTCTTTTGATAAATCCGTTCATGTCCTGTAGTGCGAGATTACCGATATACGTTCTTTTTGTTTCGGCATTTTTTTCTAAAAATGGTAGTATAGTAATGATGGGGATGTATCTGATCGGGATAGTGGTTGCTTTGATATCTGCATTGGTTTTTAGGAAAACTATCTTGAAAGGGGAAACGGAGTTCATAATAGAGCTGCCTCCGTATAGAATGCCCACTTTGAGAGATATTTGGATATTAACTTGGAATAGAACGAAACATTTCTTAGAGAAAGCCGGAACGGTCATTTTGGCGATGTCCGTAATCCTTTGGTTCATAACGAATTATCCCACAAGTGAGATAGAGAACAGCTTTGCCGGTGTAATTGGCAAAACCGTTCAGCCTTTATTTTCACCCCTAGGCTGGGATTATAAGCTTGTTTTATCCTTAGTTATGGGTTTTATTGCAAAAGAGGTTGTCGTGGAAACAATCGGTGTTATGGGACTGAATGTGGAGGATATAATGACTCCCGCTCAGGCATTGGGATTTATGGTATTTACCCTTCTTTACGTGCCCTGTTTTGCTACAATTGCCGCCATAAAAACGGAAGCTGGGATAAAATGGGCTGCCTTCTCAGTAATTTATAGCTTCCTGATAGCGTATATCATGGCATTCACAATTATGGAGGTGGGAAGTTGGTTGGTCTAATCTATGGAATTTTATTTCTCATACTCGCCTTAATTGAGATCGAGATTAAAAGAAACATTCCAAATTCTTTTGTATTGTTCACGATCTCTGCAATCTTTTTAAAGGGTGCCGCGAAATCTAAAGAAAACTACTATTTTGTGGGGTCATTAATAGCAATAATTTTTGCTGTTCTTTCATTTCTTGTTTTTATTGCAACTACTGAATTCAGCTACGGATTATTTGGATTTTTTGCGCTACCTTATTTCTTTATTCTTAAAAGGAGATTGACAGCAGATTAAACAAAATATTTAAATAACTCATTAATTAAAGAAATTCAAGCCACGGTAGCTCAGTAGGTAGAGCGCGTGCTTGGTAAGCACGAGGTCCCGGGTTCAAATCCCGGCCGTGGCTTAGGAAACTTAGTTTCAGGCCCCTTTACTTCTTTCTTGCTAATTGCTTGGCAGATAACTTTCTGAAACATAGTATGACGATAATTTCCGTCAATAAAAGCATTGAAAAATATTCCAACTTTGCCGGTTATTATCACGTAACACAAAGAGGTATGGGGTTAGGTCTTTTTCCGCAATAATGTTGTATCTCTTTCCACCAAGCTCAATGTCAATTATTAAACTATTTGCTCCAACTATCGTAACTTCACGCTCCTTTTTGTCTTTTACAGTTTTAACGATTATTCTGTTTGCTGACTTGTCAAGATAAATTCTAAGTATCCCAACGTCAGTATACTCTCTCGTAATGTCTTCATTTGTATTCCCAACCACAACTTTCGAGATATTAAACCATCTGGTAGAGTTACCCTAATGTGTATGAATTATAGTAATGGATGCACAATTTAATG
>CBEWZU010000061.1:0-11320 GCA_965561205.1 uncultured Archaeoglobaceae archaeon
GAGGGGTTTGTTAGAGTAGATAGGAGAAGTTTAGTGAGGATTATTCGACAAAGCAGTTCATACACTTCTTTTTGAGAAAATTTTTGGCATTTTTTACACTCAATTATCTTAAACATTTCTCCTTAATAAGTTTACCTGTGTTAATGATATTCAAATAATATAAAATCTAAAAGTATGAGATTACGAACCTTACGATTTTGAAGCACACAGAGATTTTGCGAGGGTCTTGTATAATATAACCTGATCAGAGTGCTAGCTACAAGATATAATACCCATATGCCCATACTAAAATCACCAAGCAAAGCTGCCAAATTAAAAGAGAGACAATCAGCACTTAATGAAATACATTGAGAAATAATTCAGCACTTTAAAATTTTGAAAGTGCGTCCGTCTACAAGATCCAGTAATCTTAAGTTCGTTAAAAGAGGTATATAAATAAAGGAGGCATTGTTGGCGGACATTACCGCCAACAACGAGTAGTTACCTACTCTCAGTCAAATCCCTAAGATGCAGAAAACCCGTAGGTTTATCGGTCTTAGAGATTTAACCTTCGCCTCCAATTATTCAGTTGTCTCTTAAGATATATAAATTTTTCAGTAAACTATTGGTGCGGCTTGTAGAGTGCCGTAAAAAGCCAAACAATGCTTTAGAGAGGCAAAAACAAAATTTTTAGCCGAGATTTTCTAGATTTTGTAATAATATATATTCGAATCTTAAAATTGGGCTCAAAACTCAGTTTGGAAGAGCGTGCGACTAAAGACTGCATGGTCTGCTCAAGTCTGGCTCAGATTCAAGTTTTTCAAGTTGACGAATGAATTTGGCATTTATTCTATGTAGGGATGAATCATTCATGTAACCAACTGTGCTCATTTCAGGTCACCCCGTAGCGTAACAATGTAATCTTTTGTTATCAAATAGAGTATTTTGGAACAACTGAACCAATGCTACGGGGTTAAACCCTGCTCCTAACGGAGCTGGACTATCCCCTATCCTCCACTTAGAGGATTCGGGGATTACGCTTTGAGCGAACTCTATAAATTTAAAGAAACCGAATCTTACAGGATTACACAGCTTTTTGAACAAAGTCTTCAAATCGAATAGTTTAGTTAAGCGGGGGAGCTTAGCTCCCCTTCTTAGGATGTTAAAACTCCCGTTACAATCAGCGTTAAAGACTTTATTTAGCTTTAAATCTTTAAACAATCCCCTCTTAATTCTTTTACCTTCCGCACCCGTCAAGCAACTAATCTTGGACGTGAACTCTTCAGAGACTTCTCTAACCTTGATCCCCAGCGATTCGCACTTATACTTTAACTTGTCAATAAGGTTCCTGAAGGGAATTTGAACGAACTTCTCCGCTGTTTTAGAACTTAGGTTGCAGTTTCGCTTAGCGTTTAGAGCACCGTTGCCGATAAAGACTTCGTCGTGACCCGTGTAATACAAAAGCAGAGCTAAATACTTGGTTAGCCTATGGAAATGACTGTCGAACCACTTCTTTCTGTGAATACAGAGCTGTCGAATCTTCCACCTTAGCTCTTTTTCTTTGTCGATTAGCTCTTTAGGGATAATCTTACCAGCGTTCTCCAATCGTTCGATCTCGTTAGCGATTTTATCGTGTTCCGATTGGTGCTTTGACTTCAGCTTGTTGAACCACTGGTTAAATGCTTTAACTTCTCTACCCGAAATGATGATCGAAGGTAATTTAGGGTTCGTGGACGTTAAAACTAACAGGTTATCCAAGTTCGGATCAATTCCCGTCTTGTAAT
The DNA here is from genome assembly GCA_965561205.1 of uncultured Archaeoglobaceae archaeon. Taxonomy (GTDB): domain Archaea; phylum Halobacteriota; class Archaeoglobi; order Archaeoglobales; family Archaeoglobaceae; genus Geoglobus. Next base: position 1,764 of record CBEWZU010000061.1, read on the forward strand.
TGTTTAGGGGTTTAATTTCTGGTAGATCAACCTCTCTAACCACGTCAACGTAAAGTCCTCCAAGGAAGTAGCACAATCTAACGGATTTAACCTCGTATTCGTGTGACAATTTCACAGTGATCCACTTGTTTGAATTAACCCTTATCCTCAGTTTGAGTCTTTTACCCTCTCTTTTTAACACGTTAGCGTTGAATTCTACGGTGAAACTGTGCAAGTTTTTGAGTTTCTTTGGCTTGGGCGGTTCGGGTTTTCCAGTAAACTTGTCTGGGTTCTAGTGGTATTCTTTTATCGAGTTGAAGTAACTCCTAAAGTCTTTCTCGATCTGTCTCAGAACTTGTTGAACTAAGTAGTTGTTGTCCACCTTCTCCTTCTGTTCTCTCATCTTGTCCAGCCATTCCTTGAGCTCTCCGTCCAAATTGGACTCTATTTCTCTTAGCTTATCGACTTTCTTCTCATTTTTGATCTTACTACGGTTAACTCTACCAGCTATGAGAGTGTATAAGATTGAAGCAGAAGTAACCCATTTTCCCGTCTTCTTGTGATACTTGCGAATGAAGATCAGCGTTAAATTTCTGAAGTGAGCTAAATCGTAAACCAATTTAGTTGAGTGTTTTACCTTCTTGTTCTTCCTAATCCAAATTCTTTCAACCAGCTTTACCTTCACTTAGGATCTCCTCCAATTTCTTCCTAACATTTCTCCTATTTGAATAAAATTTGGCAAAGCTATGTATCAACGTAACTATCTCTTCGATTATTTCTTCTTTATCCGTTTTCTCGTCTGCAACGTCTTCTACTACAACTATTTCAGTCCCAAACCTCTTAAAGAAGTTTTCGAAGAATTTCCATCCTATCCTCGTCAGTCTATCCCTTCTCATTATTACGACTCTCTCGACTTGGTAGTCCATTACCTCTTCTATTAGCCTGTTGAATTCTTTTCTTCTGTCGAAGTCTAACGCTGACGCTACGTCCGAGTAAATACTGTCAATTCTCCATCCTCTCGCAATGCAAAACTGTTTTAACGCTTTTATTTGATTCTCTAAATCTGCTTTTTGCTCTCTCGTCGAAACTCTCGCATAAATTATCGTCTTCCGCTCCAAACTCCTACCAGTCTTCTTTAACAATATCTCGTAAACCGATTTATCGTCGTATTCGTACCTACCGTTCGGTAATTTCCTTACTTTAATTATCCCTTTCTTAACCCATCTGTTTAACGTTACTCTCGAAATCCCAAGCAATCTCATTACTTCACTCGCTTTCATATGTTACCAAATGATAATCTTTGATAACATGTTTATAAATTTTGTGGTCGATATTATAAATGTTTTGTTGAGAAAAGCTTAAACATCGAAACCCAGTATTGTATATAGCGAGATTCGAATTCAAAGATGACAATTATCTGTACCGGATAAGATTTGCTACATACAATTTCATAGAAAACGGGATAAGCATAATTTACGAGAAAAGGTAGTTAGATGGAAAAATAATCAAGGTTTCACTGAATCTGTAAGCTGTTTTAGGATCTTCTTGAACTTTACGATTACACACTGAGGTTTCTCATCGATCTCGGATTCGGCAATTTGGCCGAGGAGAGTTACTTGCAGCACATTTCTCATCCTAAGTTTGGATTTTCATGAGCACGACTTTATAAAAGTAAGCGGCTTTGCTCTTGTCCGCGAAAGCTCTGTAGCTTCAACTACATAACCTAACGAGGATAACTTACTCTCACTCATGAAAAAGGGAGAGAGTAATCTGATAGTCATGGCTTAAATGTGAACTCGTATTGGATATTCTGTCCGGCTTGACTTTTTAGAAACATTACTTGCGATATATTTAAATACCTTTGATCGATTCCTATAACGCTTTTTGGTGATGCTCCATGTATGCAAGAATCAAAGTCAGAGATACTGTTAGAGTTCCTCCAAATAGACTGGGAGAAAATATTGACCAGATACTAATCGAACTCATCTGGGAAAATTTTGAGGGTAAACTCGATAAGGAATACGGAATGATTGTTGGAATCGAGAACTTGGAATACGTTGGAGAGGGTAGAGTAATCGAGGGAGATGGAGGAGTATACTTTGAGGTAATTTTCACGGCAATAACTTTTAAACCTCTAATGCAGGAGGTGGTCGAGGGAATAGTAAACGAGATAGTCGAATTTGGTGCCTTTGTTTCCCTCGGTCCCCTCGATGGACTGCTTCACATGAGCCAGATTACCGATGATTATCTCAACTTTGACGAGAAAAATAAGAGACTTATCGGAAAGGAAACAAAAAGAACACTTGAAGAGGGAGATATTGTCAGAGCAAGGATAGTTGCCCTTTCACTTAAAGAGAGAGAGCCGGAAAAAAGTAAGATCGGATTAACAATGAGACAGCCCTGGCTTGGTGCGTTGAAATGGATTAAAGAGGATAAAGAAAAGCTACTGGTGGAGAAAAATGAGTGAATACGCATGTAAAAAGTGTAAGTTCATAACGACCGAGCCGACAGTTTGCAAAGTCTGCGGTAGTAAGGAGTTCACGAAGGAATGGTTCGGTTATTTAGTCATAGTGGACCCCGAAAAAAGCGAGATAGCAAAAAAACTTGGTATTAAGTATGCCGGAAAATACGCAATAGTAGTGAGCTAAATGCTGAGGATTAGGAGCACCCACAGAAATCGATTGTCGAAACCGTTCGGCAGGGTATACGAGGGAGAAGGAATCGAACTCGTCAAAAAGATAGAGGAATTAAAAAAGTCTGAGTTGGTTGTAACGATAGGAGATCTCGTAAGCCTTTACACTCTGAAGGTGGGATATAAGCCTAAGATTGTTATAATCGATTTCAAGACCGAGAGGAGAAATCTCGGAGAGGTATTCGAGAAAGAGATAACACCCCTTTTAAAGGATTACGTTATCGTGAAGGTAAAAAATCCCCAAGGGCATATAAGCGATGAGCTCGTTGAAAAGCTATTTGAGGCTGTAAAATCCCAAAAAAGATACTGCATAATCGTTGAAGGTGAAGAGGATTTGGCAGCCTTGCCTCTTTCGATTATTCTCCCTGAAAATAGCTTAATTCTCTATGGAGTTCCCGGTAGGGGAATAGCAGCCTACACCGTGAATGAAAGGGATAAAATTCTAATATCCCGCATAATCGAAGAGATGGAAGAGGTCGGAGAAGATAAAGTTAAAAAAATGCTAATTGGAGGTGAGGTTAATGGAGCTAATAATCGAGAGACAGAGAGATAACCCCCTGTTGAAAAGGAAGGAAGTCTATTTCAGAGTTAAATACTGGGATGTAAAAGTCACACCGCCAAGAAAGGAGGTTCGGGAAAAACTCTCGGGACTATTGAACGCCGAATTAGACAGACTCGTTATTAGATGGATGAAACCGGAATTTGGCAAGATGGAAGCGGAAGGATACGCTCTTATATACGAAACACCAGAGGACATGAGAAGTATTGAAGAGGATTACATTCTCAAAAGGAATTTTGGTGAAGAAGGAGAAGGTGAGGAGTAATGCCCAAGAAAAAAGGAGAGGTTCTCGTTTCCGAATTCTACGAAATTAAGGGAGACAAAGTTATTAGAAAAAGAAAATTCTGCCCGAGATGCGGCGAGGGCGTCTTTTTGGCAGAACATAAGGACAGAAGGACGTGCGGAAAATGCGGATACACTGAATTCAAGAGATGATCGCTCTCGGCATCGAATCAACTGCTTGGAACTTTAGCGTTGGTGTCGTCACGGAGAACGATGTCCTCGTAGTAGTTAATAGAGCCTACAAACCAAAGGAAGGTGGCATCCATCCACGGGAGGCGGCACAGCACCATTCAGAGGTTGCCGGTGAAGTCTTCAGGGAAGTTTTCCGTCAAATTCCCCCCGAAAAGATCGACGTAATTGCATTCTCACAGGGTCCCGGAATGGGGCCCTGCTTAAGGATAGGGGCGACATCCGCCAGAATCCTCTCCCTAAAGCTTGGAAAGCCGCTCGTTGGTGTGAATCACTGCTTAGCTCACGTGGAAATCGGAAGATGGCTGACTGGGGCGAAAGATCCCGTAACGCTTTACGTAAGCGGAGGGAATTCCCAAGTCATTGCAAAGAGAAGGGGAAGATACAGAGTTTTCGGTGAAACCCTTGACATAGGGATTGGAAACGCTCTCGACAAGCTTGCGAGATATTTCGGACTACCCCATCCCGGCGGGCCAAAGATCGAGGAACTCGCAAAGAAAGGGAGTAGATATTACGAGCTCCCTTACGTCGTTAAGGGAATGGATTTTTCTTTCAGTGGGATAGTGACGGCGGCAATGAAACTTTTTGACAAGGGAGCTTTCATGGAGGATATCGCCTTCAGCTTTCAGGAAACTGCCTTCGCTATGCTGACCGAAGTGACGGAAAGAGCCATGGCATATCTCGACAAGAATGAGGCTTTGCTTGTGGGAGGTGTGGGTGCCAATAACAGATTACAGGAAATGCTCAGAGTAATGTGCGAGGACAGGGGTGCCCGATTTTACGCACCTCCAAAAGAGTTTATGGGCGATAACGGTGCCATGATCGCCTATACCGGGTTGATTATGTTCAAAGCTGGCGTTACAACAAAAATTGAGGAATCGTTCATAAAGCCTGATTTCAGGATTGAGGAAGTTGAGGTTTTATGGTGAAGATTTATCTCGGTGGAGAAGCTGAGGTAAGAATATACGAAGATCGAGTGGAAAAAATTAGAAAGCCGAAGAGGTATCGGATTAGGGAACTCGATGAAATATTAAGAAAAAGAAGGACGATAACCGAAGCTAAAATTATCTCCGCGGCGAGAAGAGCGGGTGTTGCCACTCCGATCATTCTTGATGTTGAGGGAGATAAAATCGTTATGGAACGGATAGATGGTATCCCCGTCAGGGATAAGATAAGCAAAGAAATCTGTATCGAGATTGGAAAAAGCGTTGCCAAACTGCACAGAGCCGGGATTATTCACGGGGATATAACACCGATGAACATGATTTTGAAGGATGACTTAATCTACTTTGTAGATTTTGGTTTGTCTTTCCACGACGAAAGATTGGAAGCCAAGGGGACGGATATTCACGTTTTTTTTGAAGCCTTAAAAGCCGGATTCGATAACTGGGAGGACCTCTGGGAGGGATTCCTTGAAGGATATAAATCCTACGAAAAATTTGAAGAGGTAATGGAGAGATTCAGAGACATCGAGCTCAGAGGTAGATACGTTGAAAGAGATTGATCAGATATAAAAGGACAACACCGATAACAAAGGCAACGAGCAGGTTATTGTTTTTGAACGTTATTCCAAAAAGCAGAACTCCAACGATAAGTTTTTTGAAATCTGATAAAATCTCGGGAAAAATCAGAGCTGAAAAATAGCCGTGCCCGAAGAGATATACTTTGTTGAACAGTTACCAAAAACGAGGAGTGGAAAGATCGTGCGTAGGATTTTACTTGCTATTGAGGAGGGCAAGGAAATAAGAGACATTACAACTCTTGAAGACGTTACGGTTGTTGAGAGGATCGTGGATGTTAAAAGGGAAAAATAAATTAGACATTCAGAAACAACGGAAATTTATATTTATGTGAACACTAATAATCTGAGTAAGATTAAGGCCTCCCTCTGAATGTGCTGGAGGGGGATAGACATCCAGAATAAGTGTATACACAATGCGGATATATAAATGAGTTAGGAGACATTACACAATGTAGAGGTGGTAAATGATGGAAATTGACCCAAGAAAAAATGGTATTCACTCATTAGCAGAAGCCCTTAGAGCGTTTAAAAAGTTACATAAAGATCCAAATGACATCTTTGCTCTAAAAGATTCAATATTACGAACACATCATGCATTAGAAACTCTGTTTAAACATATTTTGTATCAAATAAATCCTGTATTGTTAGTTGGTGAAAAAATCAAAGTTAAAGATGTCATAGAGGGATACAACAAATGGTTTAAAGGAGATGTCGCTACGCCTTTGGACGAATTATGGACAGTAACCCTAAAAGATGCTATTAAACGTCTTCGAGAGTTTAATTTGCTAAAAGGGTTAGATGAAAGAGAGTTTGAGGAGTTTTTAAAAGCTATAGACGAGTTAACGCAGTATAGGAATAGATTGCAACATTTAGGATTAAAAGCTGATCCTGACAGAATAGGAAGAATTTTGGGGATTGTAATACCTAGAGCAATAGAAGCATTAGAGGAAACGTACTCTTACATATTACAATTTGGTTTACCATCCAAATTCGGATTCCTCCCTTCTACAACTTTTCCACCCAAATCCGCCGCCATAATGGAAGATTTATGCAAAATACTACCAGAGGCTCGGGATATAATAGAACTTCTTAGATATAATTACGATAGTCTAATTAGAGAAGCTATTCAGTTTTTTAAGGGACGCACATTCAACAATCAAACCTTAAAACTGAAGATAGTAGACCATGGTAAAGTAGGAGCTCCGCCATATATGCCTAACTTAATGGCAGAGGGTTTCCTTAATTTTAATCTTGATGCACATGATCTTATAGGATTAAGACCTGAGAGTGAAGTATCCTATAAGGCCGAAATACGTATAAGTCAACCCAATTTTAAAGAAGACAAAGGATTTCCAAATCATGGGATTGCAGAGGGATCGCTGGAGTTCGAAGCATATATAAAGGTTGATAAAGCTAAAGGAACTCTAATCTTACCCAACGCTGAAGAAAAGATAGCAGTATTACGGGATTTGACTGCTATAATTGAAGCTAAACTTGACTACAAAGCAGAGGCTTTAATGACAGATTGGCATTACGATTGTATGAAAATTCTTCAAGCAAAAGGAAAATTAAATGTTAATCTTACTTCAGTTCCAAAAGGCTATAAAAGTGAAGAAATTAAGTTAGTTGGACGATATCAATCTAACTTAAATGAAAAAAATGCACCTTTTAGACTTCATGCTTTCCTTGAACCAGACGGCTCCTTAAAAAAGGGGCCACTACATTTAGAATGGATTGTAAATACTAAGGGAGATGTGGAGTTTATATGCAGAGAAGAAGAAATGGTCTAAAAACTCATAAAGAGATTATTTGAAATATTGAAGAGGGATTTGGAGATCAATGCTGTGTTATCAAAGAACTTCCTCGTAAAACCTTTGCACAACTCTCTTGTCGAGCACAAGCTCTTTGTCCTTTATTACCTGTCTTTCGAGCTTATTCAAGGTTGCATGAACTGCAAACTCTACACCCCAACTTTCACCAGTAACAAAGAAATCTCCATGATCGCTCCTTAACCTCATCCTCACGTAAATGAGGGGTGTTCTCCTGTAGTACAATTTGATCTTCTTTATATAAACGGGTAAATGGGCCTTCCCAAGAGAACCCTTAAACTTCCTCAAAAACTTGTTTAATTCGTCTAAGAGATGTTCCATTTTAGAATCATCCAAAATTACACCCTTCGTGATGATCGGCACTTCATACTCTTTTGGAATGGTCTTCTTTAAGTAAAATATTCTAGAAGATCTTTCTTTACCACAACCCCCTCAGGAATGCTGCCCTTTATAACCACGAGGCTTGATATGTCATTCTCAATCATCAGGCCGATAGCTTTGGCAATCGTGTCATTTCTCTCAACTATTACAACCGGACGACTCATTATACCTTCAACCATCACTGAAAGCGTTTTTTCTTTTTCTTTCATGCTCAGGTGTCCGAGTCTATCGTCCTTTCCCAGAAACACAACCCTATCCACAATATCCTTGCCGGTAATGATTCCAACTACTTTATTTTCATCATCCAACCACAACAACTCTACTGATGCCATGATTTCTCATAGTAGCCAGAGCCTTGGATACGCCATCATACGTTTTCACAGTGATAACTTCTGGATTCATAACATCCCCAATCTCAACATTTTCAAATTCTTGTTTTATTTTTTGTAGAAAATCGTTAATGTGAATAACCCCAAATCCCGCACTGAGCTTTATAGGAACAAAGGGTGTGGAATCCTCTATAAACCTTCTTGCCACTTTATCTGGTGTTAGCTCATCAAGGCGAATGATTCCAGTTTTCGCAGCGAACTTCTTGATTTTCGTTTCATCAGGGTTCGTCATTAGGCTGCCCCTGACTAGGTCCTTTTCTCTTACAACCCCAATGATTTCACCATTTTCTTCAACCAACAGGGCTCTTTCATGTTTGGACTCACCCAACATTGAAATTACCTTCGAAATCGTTTCACTTGCGCTAATAATGTCATGATCGTCTCTAATAAGCTCCTTTAGTTCTTCAACATCCATATTATTCACCTTTTTGTGATCATTATACTATAATACAAAGTATAAAAATGTAACTATTTATTATCTAATTTAATTTATAATAACTTTCAAAAATCCTCAAATCGTAACCTCAACAAGATTTTTGCTGTGACACTTCGATATTTTTGACAATCTCCCCGCTAAGCTGGTAAGATTTATATTTGAGTATATTATTCTATATTGAAAATATATAACCACAAAAAATAAATATGATAAAGAATAACCACAAAGATGGTTAACAAATTCGAAATTACGAGTAAAAAAATAGTGCTGGCCACACTCATTGCACTTTTGGTCTCTCTAAGTATTGCCTTACATCTTTATACGGAGTTTCTCTGGTTTGAGTCTCTCAATCTCAGTTCTGTCTTTATGGCTATGCTATATTACAAAGTTATCCTGTTTGTGATCTTCTTTGCCTTTGCTCTTGCTATACTCAGCCTCAATCACTTTATACTTCGAAAAGTAAGCTACGAGCTTGGCGAACCTCTTAAACTGCCATTCTGGGCGAATATATTATCGGCTCTAATCGTAGCTTTAATCTTTTCCCGCGTTTGGCTGCAGTACGTTTACTTCACGAACTCGGTTAACTTCAACCTCAAAGATCCGATTTTTGGGCTCGATGTCTCTTTCTATGTTTTCAAACTCCCATTCATTCAGACCATACTTTTCTTTTTCCTCACAGTGCTCATACTTGCCATTTTAATTTCGGCAGCGAACTATGTTTTCGTATTCGGTTGGGTGAAAAGTTTCGAAGAGCTCAAAGATAAACTCCCTCGATCGGGATACATACATATCTCTCTGCTTCTGGCTGGCATCTTTATCTTCATAGCAGCATACTTCTACTTTGCGAGGTTTGACTTGCTGACATCCCCACATGGAGCTGTAATGGGTGCCGGTTATACGGACGTACACGTAACACTTCCCGCGATGGGCTTGATTGCAGTATTGTCGCTTCTTCTCGCCGTGGTAAGTATTTATCTTGGTTATAAACGAAACATCGACGCGATGCCCATATCCATCATTGTTCTGGTAGTTGCAATACTACTTTCAATTGTCGTAGCACCTGCTGTGGTTCAGAAGCTTAAAGTTGAGCCGAATGAAATTGTTGTTGAAGAGGAGTACATACGGTACGGTATAGACTTTACGAGGTTCGCTTATGGCTTAGATGTTAAGAAAATGTATTACTCTGCCGAAAACAACCTCAGCGTCGATACAATTGAGAGAAATCGTGGCACCATAGATAACATTAGAATCTGGGATCATCGCCCTTTGCTCAGCGTTTACAGGCAGATGCAGCAGATA
>CBEWZU010000062.1:0-10906 GCA_965561205.1 uncultured Archaeoglobaceae archaeon
CACTTAAATTGTGCATCCATTACTATAATCTATCAACATTATAGTGACATTACCACATGTCTTTTATTAGGTCAAATACATATCTAAGAAAATTTTCCAAGTGCCGGTTGTTGGCAATTATATCATCAAGTCTTCTCCTTGCGAATTCTATAACTTCTTCTTTTGTTGTAAAATCCCTTAATCTAATATCGTTAACGAGATTATATATTTTTCTACATGCTGAATTATATCTTCTAAGAAATGTTTCTTTTGCTTCTTTTCTTACAGATTGTAGAACAATAACGCCGGATTCCCATTCGACAATTTCTTTTGCTTTATTGTGAAAAATATCCTTAGAATTAAGAAGAGCTAAAAGTAGTTGAGAATCGATAATTCTTTTTGAACTCATATATCCCTATTTAATATTTCAAAAATCTGAGGTAAAATCTGCTCCTCAGATTCAAGCTCGAAAGATATTTCTGCAATATTTTCGTAAAGTATCTCATAATCAAACTTACCCTTAGAAACTCCAATAATCCTAAGAAGCAATATTATTAGTAAATATATGGAAGTGGATAAATCACCCGGCTCGTGTATTAACTTGTCATAAAGTCTCATTGCTAAGGATATTGCTTCATCTATTACTATCTTATCTTCTGTTGGATCCTTGATAATTAACTCTGCTAAGCTCTCTCGCAACGAGCCTAAAAAGTGTTTTTGCTTGGTCATAGTTATTTTTAGAGATCTTTCAAATTCGGATTGGTTAATATACTTAAAATATTCCTTAAGCTTCTTTAACTTCTCAGAGAGGTATTCCATTATTATATTAACGATACTTTTTTTGAGCCTTAATATATTCTTCTTTAACAGTCACTTCTGGAAGAATAGATAACATTTTTTTCGGTAATTTCGTCTTCTTTTCCTCTTAAGGCACACTCTAATTCGAGTAGATCTCCGAATCTATGATATAACCTCTTTTTCTTAATATATTCCCTCGTAGCAATCTTTGGATTAGCTGACACCAATACACCTTCAAGCAATCCATCCATGTAATAATCCACTACATCCGCAATTGTTGTCATAATCTCTACCCAAGGTTGTATTCTATTATAGTAGTTTTATTAGTTTAAAGTTTATAAGTTTTACAGTTTTGGTTGCAACCCTAAACCCTATCTCTACTGTTTTTACTATTGCAACGTCAGGGAGGGGAGGGGTCGGATGGAAGTTCTGGGAACTGGATACAAAATGGAATAGTTTAGTCCAAAACTTTAATCAATTTGTTGAATTGAATTCTTTATTATTTTAAAAACAAAAGTAGAAGCTCCATCGGTTTCAGCTCGCCACTCACGGGATCTACCTGCAATCCGAGCTCTTCAAGGGTTGTGACGCCTAAGACTTCAGTATCTCTTTCCTCGCCGAAGACTACTATGCTGTGAGTAAAAAGATCTTGGATTTCTATTCTACAAAGCCCGACATCTCTTTCGATTATATCACCACTTGCGAGCTTGAATTTCCTCCTGCCAATCGGTTTTATTTCGAGTTCTTCAAGTGTCGATCTCTTAATGATCGTATATATCGCCCCAGTATCAACGATCAGCTCAACTTCCTTAGATTTTTCCGGTTTCTCGATATTGCTAATCTTTGCTTTGACTTTTACATATCCCATAACTGTTGTTTGCTTTTATCCTATAATTACCTTCCGTCGCTTGCTATAACTGTGGTTGTAAGGAATATCGCTAAAAAAGCCATGACGGACAACAGAAAGATAAATTTTTAAAATTTTTTTGGCAATGAATAAGTTCATGGAAGTTTCGTTTGAGTTGGGGACTCTGATTACTGTGGCAATCTCTCTTTTGACTGTTGTAGTCGTTGTAACGCTGTTTTGCAAAGTTGGAGGAATGAATTAGTCTGCTCGAAACGAGATTCTCTTCGATTGAAGATGAAATGCTGTTGATCAAGGGAAAGTTTTTAGATGTTGGGTTACTAAATATACATAGCAGAGGGTTGAGAACTATGAGTATACCTATCCCAGACCCAGAGCTTGAGAAGCTTGTGAGTGATAAAACAATAAGGTTAATTGAAGATCAGTTGTTTTGGGTGCATTTTAGATATGACCTGAATAGAATTGATGATGATCTGAAATTTGCGGCCTTAGCTTTCGAAGTTGAGAAGCTGATAAGAAATAAAAAGATCCCCAAAGAGGAAGTGGACAATGTTAGAAGGTTTCTCGAAAATAAGGGTGTTCGAGTTACAAACAATGAACTCGCTATCGCTTTCACAGCCGTCGCTTGGCAAAAACTCAAAGACAAAATCAAAGAAATAGCAAAAATGAATAGAAAAGTCGTTTTTAAGTGAATATGGAGAATATGGAGAAGAGAACAAAAAAATCTGCAATGTCAGAAGAATTTAGAAAAGCTTTCGAGGAGAGTTTAAAAGAGAATGATGCTGTTTTGAGGGAATTGGCGAAATTATGATTACCTAATCAACTTGTCGAACTCTTTCTTGCTCACAATATCGTCAGCTTCTTTTATTAGTTCAATCTCCTCATCCGTTAAAATTAGATCTTCCAGCAGTTCGAGAATTCTGTCAACTTTAGCTTCAAGCTTGTCTATTCTCTTGAGTAGTTCCGTATCAGTCATACATTTACTATTCATTAGCGGGTTTATAAAAGTTGGTCGTTGTCTGTGTGTTGCAATCCTACCCCATTTTTAAAGTCTCCTTATTAACACATCTTTATGACCAGTTGGAAGAAGTTTAAGGCGGCCAAGGGAACCGAGACTGTCGTTATTGCAGGAGAAGTTTTTAAAATTAGAAAAAGCGTGACTGCGAAAGAAGTAAGTGATATTCTCACAAAATTCAGGAATAATCCAGACAAGATCTTCAGAGGCTTAAGACGAGCTTAATGATAGTCAGAGCACACATCGGTAAGGCTGTAGTCCTGCTTATAAGACCATTTGTCAAACTTGTCGAAGCTTTAGCCGATGCATTCACGAAGTTGCCAGAGCTGATTCAGAATGTAATAGGTGTTGGAATTGCATTCTCGACGATGTTGATGCATTCTAATCTCACCTGACGGTCGGAAGTTTAGATTCGTTTTAGAGGAGGTGGCTGGATGAAAATCGTTATTGAAGTAAATGGAAAGCTGGAAAACGAAGTGAGGGGAGCTTGTGAGTTTACAAGGCTCCAAAGCAATGCAAAATTGCCAGATGAAGTTACAATTAGACAGGTGCTTCTGAATTGGCTTGCGGCTGTAAAACGAGATCAGATTTTGTTTGAAGGTCAAACCGGTTTTAAAGTCTCTTTAGAGGATGAGGATAGAAAAGAAAAAGAAGAAGGAGGTGATATAGTTTGATAGCTAAGCTGTTGCAGGTTAGATTGTTAGATAAAGTTATGGTCTGGCAGTTTTTCACCTCAGCGGAGGACACAGAGCCAGCTGGAAGCAGAGGAGTAAAAGTGACAGAAGAGGAAATGAGCTCACTAACGCTATCTGACTTGTTTGAGGCAAAGAGTGGAATCGAGATTTTGGATTCACCAACAACAGTGCTTGAAACAATAGTGAAACGTGCTTACGATGAATATCTTGAAGCCAAAAAGCTTGAAGAAGAAAGAAAAGCGAGTATTGTTGAATAATTCAACTTAAAATCCTAAAATCCCTCTAGTATTCGTCATAAATTTTTTTGAGTTCCTAAAAGTGTAAATTTCTTAATATTTTTAAACTAAAAAGATTAACTAAGAACAGAATGCCTCCAATAATCTACGAAAATGTTGCAGTCGGAAAAATACTTCAGCGCATCGCTGAATGTAGATTGATTAATTTCTTTTCAGATATGAATATTTTATTAACTCAGCAAACTAGACCACTCGAAGAAAAGTATAGAGATATGGCAATAATGGCAGGGGATAAAATAATCGTTATCGAATTTAAAGCTCCAGAAATAACCAAGGAGGGTTTAAGATATACTTTCAGTAGCTATAAGCAAATACAAGCATTGAAAAGACTTCAACGTGAACTTAAAAATAATGTTTTCATAGGATTAATTCATGCTAGGCTTCTACGAGAAAGATCGTCCATTAAGAGCAGATCGGGAATGTACAAATTTAACGCTGTTCCTGCCACAACAATATTTATTCCAGCAAATATTGAGGCATTGACAGACAATGGTAAAAATTCATACTTTATAGTAACCGAACTTTGAGGAGATCTCTTTTACAAAGACTTGGAATCAATATATCCAGAATGTTTAGGTTTCCTACCACGACCATATTTCCTGCCAAGATGCTCGACATGCGGTGGTCTCTATTGGGCACCCACATTGTTTTTTGAAGAGGTTGTACTAAGTCAAGTTTGTTTCTTGAAATCTCAACACTCATTAAATTATTATTCTCTTGCACAACTTCTAGCAGCATTGTATGTATGTAACGTAGGATATACATTAAAATCATTTGATAAACTCTATGAAATTATAGAAATAAGTAAAAATTTATCTAATTGTCTGATTTTGGGTTATTCTCGTAAAATAGGATTTATATCTGTATTCATAGGAGGTTCAGAAGCTCGATTAATGTATTAAATAGTTTTTACTTAACAAGGCATCGCTAAAAAATACCCGATTCTTGAAATAGGGCTGAAAAAATTTTATCCGGTTTAGCCGAGAATCCTGAAGTCTTTCCAGTAGCAATCATAAATCTTCTTCAACTCTTCATCATCCTGAAAGTCGTAATGCGACAAGTCAACATCCCCTCGCAAGCTGTGACCCATCAGGATTTTCTTAACGGCAGTAGGCATTCCCAAGCGATCAGACTGCTGTGAAAAGAATTTCCGCATGTGCTTGATCCTTAAATTCGTGTTCAACTTGCCAAGATGATAATTTAAAGATTTCTTTGAAAAAAGACAATATTGATCCTCAGCGATATTAAGATAGTCGACTAACGCTTCTTTAGCTTCCTCGGAGAAGAATGTAACTCTATCTTCATAGTCTTTGGCTATCTCTGCTCTGACATGGATAATTCTGCTCTCAACATCAATATCTTTCAAACGAAGCTTATACAGTTCCCCCGCTCTTAAACCAGATGTTGCCGTGAGGAGTATTGCACCCCTTAATTTCGACTTGTAAGGTTCATCGAGTTTCTCAACCACATTTAGCAAGTTTCTAATATGCTCGACCTTAATCACATTTTTTCTTCGCTTTGGTAATTTTGGGAGTTGAATATCGTTAGCAAGTGGGTGATTTATAAATTTGAGAAATTTTCTAATCCGAATTAGCTTATTTCGGACTGTTTTAGGCTCGAATTCCTCTTTTAATTCGTTTATATAAATAATTATACGATTATCAGTTAATTTGTATGAACACGCTTTAAGAAAATTAAAAATATCGGATTTGTATGCTTTTAATTCTTGATCTGAAATATGAGATAGTTCTAAACGTTTGATGAATTCTTTAAATTGTCCCAAAACTTCCGAGACATGCGGGGGGCGGGATTTGAACCCGCGGACCCCTTCGGGACAGGGTCTTAAGCCCTGCGCCTTTTCCTGGCTCGGCAACCCCCGCTTTAGACAATATTCAGTAGGATAGATTATAAACTTTCTGGTATAGGAAACTTAAAATTACCCTTCGTATTCCGAGTTTCATGGAAGTAAAAGCGATAGCAATAGACTTGGACGGAACGCTGACGGATAGAAAGAGAAGATTGAACTGCAACGCTGTTGAATCCTTAAGGAAGTTGAGAATCCCAGTAGTATTGGCAACCGGTAACATCTCCTGCTTTGCGAGAACTGCCGCAAAGCTTATCGGAGTATCCGACATCGTCATAGCTGAAAACGGTGGTGTAGTTAGATTCGAATACGATGGAGAAGACATAGTTTTGGGAGATAAAAAGAAATGTTACACCGCACTTGATATTCTAAAAAAGCACTACGACATAATCCTGCTCGATGAAGAGTATAGAAGGTCAGAGCTATGTTTGAGAAGAACATTTCCCATCGAGGAAGCTTCAAAACTCCTTATCGGGTCTGGAGTCAGAATAATAGACTCTGGTTTCGCCTATCACATCGTTGATGAAAATGTTAGTAAAGGAAAAGCATTGAAATTCATAGCTGAAAAGCTCGGAATTGATGTAAAGGATTTTGCCGCAATAGGTGATTCTGAAAATGATATCGATTTAATTAAAACCGCCGGTATTGGAATTGCGGTTGCAAATGCGGACATCCGACTTAAAGAGGTTGCCGACATCATCACGTCAAAACCCAACGGTGATGGAGTAGTGGAAGCCCTCGAATTCTTGGGATTGATATGAAAGAACTTGAGAAATACCAAATAGAGCTTGCAAAGAAAGTTATCCTTAAAGATTTGCTGAAATTAGAAGATATCAAATACGTCGGTGGTGTCGATCAGGCTTTCTTGGGGGATAAGGTGATTTCTGCCTGTGCTCTATTCAGCTTTCCCGATTTGACATTTGTAAGATCTTCAGTCGATTTAGAGTCCGTCAAATTCCCATACATTCCCGGTTTTCTTATGTTCAGAGAAGGGGAGCCAGCTGTGAAGGCCATAAAAAAGACAATAAAAGAGAAAAACGTCGTCGTCCTTGTGGATGGTAGTGGAATAGCCCATCCAAGAAGATGCGGTCTTGCAACATATATCGCAATCAAAACAAAGATTCCGACAGTTGGAATCACAAAGAAGAGATTATTCGGAAGATTTGAATCACCGAAAAGGATTATGGAGGCAAAACCGATCTATGATGACTCGGAAATAATTGGCTACACTCTCAAGACTTGTAAAAGATGCAATCCCATTTTCATCTCACCGGGTAATTATTTGACACCAGAAACTGCTTTAGAGATTGTCAAACTTTGTCTGAGAGGCTATAAGCTACCCGAGCCGATTAGGATCGCACATAACCTCGCAAATGAATACAAAAAACTTATTTCTTGAAAAAGAACTTCCAAATCTTATCATTTATGTGGTGAATGTTCTTAACAGCTTTTCCTTTTCCGCCCGTCATCTCTTTTCCACTAACCAAGGCTATGCCAACTGCGAGCGGTGTTAATTTCTTCTCAACAACTACATAACAGAAGTCGCCTTCCCTTATTTCGTGATCCGCTTCAACAATCCCCGGTTTCATGACATCGGCGCCATTGATTACGAATTTTAAAGCTCCTTCGTCAACAACAACCCTTCCCTTTGCGGGTTTAAATTTCATCACACCGTAAACTGTCAGATAGTATCTTCCATCATACTCAAGGATTATTGGATCGTTATCCAATAGATACACGATTCTCCCGTTTATCTCAATCCTTTCAAGCTCTCCTTTGAGCTCGATTTCAGTCTCCTCTTTTAACTTTTGAAAAATCACTTTTTTCTCTTTCTTTCTAATTTTCTGCCTTTTCATCCCCATATACTACCGTGTAAAAGATTTTAAATTTACGTTCTTACCCCTTCCTATGCGAATAATCCTTTACCTAAGCGGCGAGTTCGAGGAACTCGCGAGAATAGAATCCGAAACGTTCCTAAGCAGGATAATCCTAACGGACAGGCAAATTGCAGTTGGAGAGTGTGGATTTAATCGTTTCGAGAGATTCGGATTGATTCACGAAGCAAGCTTACACCTCTTCTCCTGTGAGATTAACGAGCTTCACGATTTTTTCAAAAAAGTTGAGATGCCGAGCGGAAAGTGTTGTGTCAGAGTAAGAAACATCGGAGGGAAAAAAGCGGACTCAACAAAACTTGAGAGGGAACTCGGTGCTATATTATGGAAAAGAGGAGCAAAGATAAGTGTCTCAAACCCTAAATATATTTACCGGGTGTATCTGTCTAATAAAGCTCACGTAGGAATTTTGTTGCACGTGACCGATAGAAAACAGTTCTTAGAGAGAAGACCTGATCTAAAACCATTTTTCAGACCCGGTGCCATACTCCCAAGACTGGCGAGAAGCTTGGTCAATATCGCATTAAAGGAGGGGACGCTCCTCGACCCAATGTGTGGAACGGGAACGATAATAATCGAAGCGGGGTTGATGGGATTGGATTTTCTCGGAATAGAAGCTTACAGCAATATCGCCCACGGATGCAAAGTGAATTTGCGTTATTACGGGTTGCCCTCAAACGTCCTCATTGGAGATGCGAGAAATCTACCGTTAAAAGATGAAAGTGTGGATGCGATTGTCACGGACTTTCCATATCTTCAATCAACAAAAGCTCTCGGAGATTTACTCGATCTTTACGAAAAATCGCTAAACGAGTTTAAAAGAGTTCTAAAACCCAATTGCAGGCTTATATTCATCTCGAATCTCGACGTTGAAGAAATCGTAAAAAATTTCAAAATCGAACATAAATTTTATCAGAAATTGCATAAAAGCTTAATGAGAAGGGTATACATCTGCTTAAATTCTTAGGAATTTTTCTGCATTCTCAGTAGTAACTTTAAGATTCCTGCAAGCATCGTAAAGCTTTCTAACTGCGAGCATGTCGGATTCGCTGAATCCAGTATCACTGTTTGCGACGATCCTTTCATCTCCATATTTGTTTATGATTTCAACGGCATCCTCGACGCTGAGTTTTCCCGGCTGGACTGTAAGCCCGATGTGGTAGTTCTTCTCTCGAATCATCTCAAAAGTTTCGAAACTTACGTGATCTATTAACGCCAAATCTTCCGGGAAGGAGATTTCCTCCAAGATTTTCAGAATCTTCTCTGTAATGACTTTTTTGTTTCTCCTTGGCGTGTGGATGATGCAGGGAACATCAAGTCTTTTGGCAAGCATTAGCTGAGATTTGAGAACTTCGATCTCCCTCTCATCACCATCTTCAAGACCTATTTCGCCGAAAGCAACGTATCCGAAATCTGTTTCCATGAATTCGATAACATCCCTCCAGTTCGGCGGAATGCACCTCGGATGGATTCCTACGGCAGCGTAAATCCTCATGCCAGCCTTTTTCCCCCTATAGGATTCGAATTCTACGAGTTTCCTGAAGAGATCGATAAGGGTTTCGCCGTATTTCGGTTGAATCGGGTAGAAAGCACATGTAAGAGCCTTTTTTATCCCGTTATCGCTCATTTTTTTCAGTTCTTCAACGCTTCTTCCCTCAGAATGGATATGGGCATCGAAAAGCTCCATAGAGTTTGTTGCATTCGTTGTTAAAAGAGTTTTTTGTAAGGTTTATATAACGCTCCGCAAATTCTCAACTATGAATCTCAGAAAAATACGTAGAATAACAATTTTTTATCTCATGCTGATTTCAGGTGTGATAACAATGTTCACGGGGATTGTTCTTTACTTATGGCCAAAAGGCCCAAGAGCCGGTAGAATTGAAATCTTAGGATACACAAAAGATTTCTGGAAGGATATTCACATAACCGTCGCAATAATTGCCATGATTCTTATTGTCATCCATTTAATTGAAAATAGGAGAGCTGTTAAATGTTATGTCGAGGAAACTTTGAAAGTCTGATTCTACCGCGAGAGAGCACGATCGGGATCAATCCCGCTATACGCTCTTGCCCCTATCCTCTCAATGAGTTTTGAAGCCACGTAGTTACCCGTTTTTGCGCACACCTCAAGATCTTTACCCTTAACCCATGCGTATAAAAAGCCGGCGTTAAAGGCATCTCCGGCACCCGTCGTATCCACCACTTTTGAAGAGAATGACTTGACGTGAATTTCTCTTTTGCCATCAGTGACGTAACAGCCTTCAGCTCCGAGCTTGACAGCGACCACATCCACACCGAGGTCTATCGCAATCTTGCAGGCTTCTTTATATTCGGTGCCCATTAGCATCTCTATCTCCCTTCTGTTCGGAAGAAAAATCGTTGTGTTCTTTAATATCGGCTTAAGATCCTCCAATCCCCTTTCAACGTAGGGCATGCCCGGATCGAAACTAACGGATTCGGCTTTTTCGGCAACTATTTTTTGAGAATTGAAAGAATCAAGACCATTCTTACAGATAAAAGATGTCATGTGGATTATTTTCGATTTTTCTACGATCTCGATGTTGATCTCCTCGAACCTTATCGTATCGTTCACACCGGGATCCACGAGGATCGCTCTGTTTCCTTCTTGATCCACAAAGATCATAGCAACACCGCTCCTACCTTCTGACCTGATAATTCCATCGGTTTTCACTCCTCTTTTTTCGAAATCTTCGATAAGAAGCCTTCCCTCTTCATCTGATCCTACTTTCCCTATGAATGCCGTAACCACGCCGAATTCTGCAAGCCCCGCAATGGTGTTTGCGGCACTTCCCCCGGCATGGATTTGTAGATCTATCACGTATCCTTCCTCATCCTTCTGGGGTATCTTATCTACGAGATAAATCTTATCAAGATTTAAGGCTCCAAATCCTGTAATCATCCGAGTTCACCTGCCTTGCCTCTGATCTTCTTCCGCATTTTTAGAGATTTCTTAATAACATTATCGTTTATCTCGAAGTATAGTTCGAAATCTACATCTGAAAATGGGTGATCGATTTCATCAATCTTTTCCAGCCCGCTTATCCCATGATTTATGAAGACATCTACAATTAACGCTTCGCTCAGAGCAGATTCGCTTATCAATGCGACGTTTGCGTGTTTCAGTGCAAACTCATTTCCGTTAAATGAAAGGGCGAGACCCCCCCTTTCTCTCGCATAATCGAACATTCCAATGTCGGAGATGCTGTCACCTATTGTGACCACTATCCCTTCACGGTAGCTTTTCACGATATCTCTTTTTTTCTTACTACCTATAACCCTGATATCGTCTAAAACTTTTTTGAAGGGAGTTTTCTGCAATTCTTTCCAGAAGAGATTATCCAGATAATTAACAGATTCTCTGTCAGGGTTTTCTATTACTATATCATTCAGGGAAGCTATTTCATCAACCTTTTTCAGAAGCCACCTCTAAACGGCTTCTTAGTTTTTTATGCTTCAACAGAAAGTGGAACCTTAGGTATTT
>CBEWZU010000063.1:0-10628 GCA_965561205.1 uncultured Archaeoglobaceae archaeon
CCGGCCGGGGCTATGTTCCTCTAAGGTCTATAGCCCTCTCCAAACCTCGATGTTCATTTTTCTATCGAACCACCACAGCACAAGTAATCGACGCCGCTTGGCGATTTCATCTATCGTCACAACGCCAACATACTCAAGCTTCCTCTTACAGATAGGACAGTATTCGTAATGCTCTCTTTTAAGCCGTTCAAGGAACTCAACAACCTTATCCTTCGGAATTTCAAAAGCTTTTCTCCAATTGTTCATAAATCCAAAATTACCCGTTCTGTTTGAGTATTGAATCAAAAAGCCCAACCATTCCTTTTGCTCATTCGTAAGATCTTCGAACTTAACCCCAGAATAGAAGAACTCATTAATATCAATAACCGCTTTACGGGAGTTGTATCTCAAATGATGCGTGATCTTCCCGTAATTTTCTTCCTTAAACCAGTTATAGCTTGTGTATATGTTAAAAAACTCATAATCGTCCTCAAGGATTTTGATATAATCCCGATCAAGATACAGAGAAAAGCCCGCTTTCTTCAAGTATTTGAAAAACTCATTTCTCCAAAGCTCTCTTAACTCAGAAATCCACTCCTTGGGAAAATACGGGCTAAATCGGATATATTTCCCGTTCCAAATCACGAAGTTCCACAATGCAATATGAACGTGAAGATGCGGCTTGATAGGCTGTGAGCTACTCCAAATGTGGACATTCATTACTCCACCTTCTTTAAAATCACCACCAAATGGGACGTTCTCATGTTTCTTCAGGTATTTTCTTAAGAATCGTCTCAATGCTCCTCTTGCGGCTTTCTTCATTATCTCTCTTGCCTTAACAACGTCCTCCTTTACAAGATACTCCGATAGAACATCCGGGATTGTGAAAACCATCCAGATCATAGCAAGATCGCTTTTCTCCTGTTTTACTTCAGATAATTTATCACCAAACTCCCTGTAGCTAACAACTCCCTTTTTGCGAACGGCATCGGCAATTGTCTTGAATTGTTCGAGCTTTAAAGCCGAATACCTTTTGGAGTCGGAATGCTTTTTCATGGGATGTAATCTCCCAGCTATAAGTCTGAATTTACCCTTTCTCTCACCGTTAACCCATACTCCACCATTCTCATAATCTAAAGCGGGTTTAAAGACATCTCCATGCCTTGGACAACGATAATGCTCAAAAAGAATCCTCGCAAAAACATCATCCTCTGAATAACCGAGATGCTTGAGCAACTTAACAAACTCCACATGCGGCTCAACTCTCGTGTAACCGTAATCTACGATCGCATAATCTTGAATACCAAGCTCATCAAGTCCTGCAACCCTATAGGCTTGAAGGGTAGTAACCAATCTCAAACCATAGGTCTCAAAAACTGTCCGTAATCTCTCACCTTCATAAAAGCTATCAATATTATCATCGTCTTTTATAGAATTATCAAAATTATGGGGCTGTGCCGTATTATAAATAGGTGAACATAAACCCGTGGGGCTTTGGGGTGCAGATTGGGGAGGTTGCTGAGTGGGGTGCATGTCGATTGTTTCTTCGCTTGGTGGTTTGGGTTGCTGGAATCTGAGGGGATTCTTGCCCATTATGAGCATTTTAAGCTCGATAACCCTGTTGGGGTCTGGATCAGGTTTGGCAAGTTCGACCTTTAAGGCATATTCAGCCCACTTCTTTACAGGGTCTTCGAGAGCCTCTTCGGAGAGGCTGACCTGTTCACCTTCAAGGAACCTATCGATTAATCCCTCAACATCAACACCGGGATCCTCATAAACGTCTATTATCCTCCCCCAATTATTCTTTTCGAAGATTTCAGCATTGATCTTGGGGAGAAGAATAACCTCACCGGGCTTGATAGAATAGACTTCGCCGTCTACCCCCATTATTTCGATCTCATCCACGAAGGGTGAAACTGCAAAGACTACCTTTGTCATAGGATCCTATGTTTCATAGATCACAAGTCGTATATAAAATACCAAAAAAATAAAAAATGGATTAAATCTCCATCCCCAGTATCTTTTTGAGTTCGTCCTGTGCCGTCTTCGCCAGAGTCCTTAGCTCCCCTATTTGACTGATGAAATCGACGGGATTTATTCTACCGCTCCAAACATTTTCGTATTCATCGCTTCCGTCCTTCCTTCTGCTCACTCTAACGCTTATGCTTCCGCCTTCCCAGACCGAGAAGCTAATCACGCCGTTGCTTGTGAAGATGTTTGCACTCTCTATCGGTCTCCTAACTGCACCGTTCTTTTCTTCTCCCTTCACAACCTCAACCTTTTTATTTTCCGCCTTACTTTCTGCCATATAACGCACCTCCTATCCTGCTCCCCGCCGGATTCGCACCGGCTGAACCCTTTCGGTGGGGAGCATCCATTTCATCCAGCTTCCTTTTCAGCTCAGAGATCTTCCCACCAAGCCTCTCATCAAGGACAACAAGGGCTAAGGCTGATGCAAGAGGATGACCGTTCAGAACTATAGCCCATAACTTCTCATCGTCCATATCGACGTCAACCATCTTTCTCATCCTCCTCAAAAATTTGGAAAAGCTCTTCAGGAGGGATATTCCCAAGGAGATGCTTTACATTCCTTATTATCCGGTAATATACCGTGCTTTCTGGCTTGTTAAGAATGAGACTGAGTTCCTTAGCCATCCCATACATACCGGGATACTTAATCTTAGGCATGGTAGTTCCTCTCCACGATCCCAAAACCGCATTTATTACACCGCCATTCATGTTCGCTGATTTTCTCGAATTTTCCGCCGCAGAAACATCCAAGCTCAAGAAGATCGGAAGGAGTTAAAAATCGCTTAGTCATCAGAATCGACCTCCTCAAGACAATCGACATGAATATACTTAACAATCCATCCGAAACCTATGAACCGCTTTTTATATATGTAGGTCTGCCCCTTAGTTATTGGTTTACCACAAATCGAGCAAGGATACTTCAGTTTTCTTTTTGCAGTTCTTATTCCCTTCTTCCCATCGATAAGCAGTTTCTCGAGTCTCTCATTTTCTCTTGAGTAACTGCCGTGAATTCTAACCATCTCTCCTCACCTTCCAAGGACGGGAGCATTCACATCTCTCAGAATCGAAATATCTACAACGCTTTGGCTGTCTCAGACGGCAACGGAAAGGGTTATATGGATCAAAGTTACGACACCTCATCTCATTAGCCCCCTGTAACAATCACGACAGAGAGGACAACAGCCAATCCAGACTGCTTCAACCTCTGACAATGGTCTTCCACAATAGGCACACTCTATAATCGCAACCTTATGCCGCTCAACGTATTCCTTGAGGGAGATAAATGGCATTAAGCATCAACCTCCTCAAAAACAAGATTTAAGCAATCGTAAGCACTTGTCAAGTGTTTAATTTTCAGTCCGTGCATTTTCGCCGTTTTCACGATCTTTCCAAAAGTCTCTTTTGCAAGAATCCCATGAACTTTGAAGTGATACCTGTATTTCTCTTCATTGAATTTTATAATCTCAATTGAGCTTACTTGCGGTAATTCGCTTAGAAGTTTCTTAACATCGATCATCTCAATCAGCCTCCTTCAGAACAGTTTCCTTGTTGTTTCCATTAATCTCTACAACACTCTTACATTCTATCTCTAAATCTAAGAGTCTCCTGATAGCAGTCCTAACAGCATCACTGATACTGAGAAATCTTCCACTTTCGACAAGTTCCTCTAAGCGTTTATGATCCTCTTGTGAGATTTTTACATTCAACACTTTTGCTTTAGTGACTCTCATTATACCACCCCAATTTCTTTACTATTGCTATAAGCGAAATCATATTTAAGCTTTACTATTGCTTTACTTATGCTTTGAGAAAAATTAATTTAGGTTGAATCGTAAAGATATGGTAAAGATTTAATGGTGATCCCCTTGAGCTATAAACAAGAACCAGAAAGGAAGTCTAAACAGCTAAATATAAGCGTTTCACCATATCTTGATGAAAAATTAGAAGAACTTGTAAAGATAGGTTTATTCTCCAGTAAATCAGATGCTGTAAGATGGGCTATAGCAAAAATGATAGCAGACTTCGAAGTTAAGGGTGTTCTAAAATCTCCTAAAACGTCTAAAGAAAATCCAAACCTCACAGTCAAAGAAGATATCGAAATACGGTGATAACATGCTTTTTTCCGTCGAATGCCCACACTGTGGTAAAAAGCTGTGGGCGGATGTCGGAATAACCTGTGAGAGGAGAGTTTATTCTTCAAGTCCTCTTGAGCTTGAAGAATACATTTTAAAGTATGCTATAGCTTACAAAACCTACACAGACGAGGAAATTGCCTATTGGGTTAAAAGAACAATCGCAAGCATGATCAGAATGAACAGATTTTCAAAAGAACAGATTATAAAAGACGTTTCAATACTTTATGGAATTCCTGAGCATTATATTGAAGAAATCTACGAAGAGGTTGCTAAGGAGTTTGTTAGATCGATTTAAAAAGGGATGTCCCTGGGATTCCCTGGGATAAAAAGCTATGAGCAGATCGAAAATGTTAGATATATAGGGTGGAAAAAGGTAATGTATGGAGTCTGTCAAGGAATACATTGCGATGGATTTAATTCTAATGGCTATAATTACAGGTATAATCGTTTTACTCTCAATAACTGTCAAAAGACCTATGGATGCAATAATCTGGATAGGACTAATGTTTTCTCTGGTGGGTGTTGGATATTTGTTAGGATACAAGATAGGAGGTAGTAAAAAATGATATTTGGTTATATTTTTGTCATTCTGCTCTTCATATTGATGGTTATCGTTCCGACACACTTAGGAATTATCGTATATTATTTAAAGCACAGAGATGAGAAGGTTCTCGAAACAATAAAATCACTCAACTCAACAATATATTTGCTCGTAGTTGCATGGCTTTTAGCTCCCTTTTTTGCTACACTTACAAAAGATCCCATTAGCTCAGTAATTCCTGTTTTTTCAGTTGTTAATTTTGCTATAAAAGAGTATGGTGTTGCTGGAGCATATGTTGTTTCACTACTTATTGTATGGGAATTAGTGCGGCTCGGTAGATGTGTCGATAAGGATTTCGAGCAGATTAGACGGGAATTTGAGAAGAGTGAAAAATACATTAATTGTCGCATCGACGATATTAAGAAAGATTTAGAACTAATTAAACAATCTCTCTTGAAAAAGTAAGAGCCGTATGAAGAGATTAACGGAAGAAACCTACCTCTTTCATAAGGTAATCATCCCACAACCTTTACGGATTTGATAAACTTCAGAATCTCCGGAATTATGTGTTTGCGAGCCTGCCATATTTCTATGCCTATTATTTCACCATCCTTGTTATACTCCACAAATACGTCTTCTCCGAGCTCATCCATATCTTCAACGTCATCCTCTTTAATCGATATGTAGAGAATATCCGAATCAGCATCATATCTGACTTTCATAGTCTTATCCACCTCCCACTTTTTACTCTGTTTTCAACTATTTTAAACTTAGAGGTTACGACGACAGTAATAACTTTGTCTTTGTCAAAGACGACTATCAGCCATTAAGCCAAGGGTTTGGAGCTCTTGAGGTCACTTAAACATCCGAAAAGATGGTCTGAGCTACGAGAAGTAGCCAAAGGAGATAATAAATCGCTTACCAACCGTATGAATGAGTTTATCGACCTCGGTCTAGTCGAACCGGTTTTGCTCAAAGACACTCCAAAAGGATCAAAGGCATACGTTCTAACGGACTTCGGTAGATTTGTCCTGCAGAAGCTTGAAGAAATCGAGAAATACTCAAAGCAATAACCTTTATCAACTTCCGTTAACATATTACCAAATATGCAGGAAACAGTATCACTTCTCGACCTCCTCAACGAGTTGAGAGAAATCAAAAGGAAAATCGAACGCATTGAAGAAGCCGTAGAAGAGTTAATAGACTCGACATTGACACCGGAAGAAGAGGAGCTGATCAAGAAGCACAAAGAGATGATAAAGAGAGGCGACTTCTCCGAGTTCATCGATGCTGAGGATCTATGTATCGAGTAAAGGTTCACAGAGATGTGGAGAAATTCCTTCGCAGAATCCCAAAGCACGATGCTGAAAGGATTCGTGAGAAGATTCTGAGCCTTAAAGATCCTTTCGCCGCCAAGCCAAGGAAAGTCAAAGGTGAAGAGAATACTTTCCGCCTGAGAGTTGGAGATTACCGGATCCTCTTCTTCATCGACGAAGAGCAAAAGATCGTTACCGTTTCTAAAGTAGATAAGCGAAGCAGGATTTACGATCGGTTGTAACGTCCCCCAAACAATCGTTTCCACAGCTAAACATCCTCTTCAATGAGCTGATATATTCCCTTATATAATACAATCTTATTAGACTCTCCGTAAAACGGAGTAACAATCTTATCCGTGAAAACTCTATTTGGAAAAACAAGAATGCTTTGATTGGTCTTCAAAGACTGAAAAAGAGGAACAAAACGGTTTAGTTTTTTCTGTTCACTTCCAAGATCATCTCCCAACCTCTTGAATATCAACCAGTTGAATGAAGATCTAACACCGGGTCTTAACTTCTTCCATCCATGCGTTGAAGCTATTAACCGCACTCCCAAGCTCCTTAACTTCTCCACGTTTACCTGTATCCACGCACCTAACTGATACTGCTTAAAGTCCAAGGCTGAAGATTGAGCCGGAGCAACATTGTGGAACTCATCGGAAAATAGACTTAACGGAGTCTTCAGCCTGTAGTTATGAGCCTCTATAATCAGGCTCCTGAATATTTCAGATGTCGTTTTGGTATATGTTACGGGATCGAGAATGAAACGGTAAACGCTGATTATGTTAACCGCCTTATTGTCTATCTGCTCCCACATTTCAAAGGGAAAGAGAGGGTCAAAGTGAATCATCTCATATTCGTAATCCTTCGCCTCTATCTTGCATCCATGTGGTAGAAAAACCCTTAACGGCTTTCCTGTGATCTCTCCAAGCTTGAAGGCTTCATCATTCTTCCCTATATCAAACCATACAATCGATTCTCTATCGTGATGGGTGTTGATCAGATCTGCAAGCCAATACATTGTTTGAGTCTTGCCGCTTCCCGTAACTCCCACAATAAGCAGATGCTGTCCGGGATTCTGAATAAACTCTCTGATAAATCTCTCACGAATTGCTCTGCTTTTTCGCTGATTTTTTACCTCTGACATAACCGATTATACCTCCCACGATCATTCCCACAACAAAGACGAACGCCACAAGCTGAACAAACTGTCCATGCGATATTATCCAAACACTTGGCGGAGTAAATCCACAACTACAATTCATCTTCTCCTCCCCCCTTCCATATAAATCTCGGATATCATGCTCTCATCCAACAACTCATTATCCACAACCAGCTTAACGATATCATATCTTACCAGATCCATAGCTTTTTCAAATTCGGATCTCTTAACTTTGGAAAATTCCTGATCTTCCAGTATAGGCTCATAGGCTTCCCTTAAATCGATCAACTGATCTTCGATTTCTTTCAGTTTTTTATTTTGCCTTACCGAAGCTTTAACCCAATCAAAGATGTATGAAAGTAAATTAAGCCGTGCATACAAAGGATAATGCGGATTCCTAATTAACTCTATGAAAGCAATTGTCAAGATGTAATTTGCCCCTCTCATTAGTATCTCTCCTCCTCTTCTCTATCTTCTTTATGCCCCAAGAATTTTCCAAAAATCTTCGACACAAAGCTTGTCTTCTTTTTAGTTTCCACAGGATACGGGTATAATGGTGAATAAATAACGGGTCGTTTCAATATCGCCGACCCTTCCTGTCTTCCCTTCCTGTCTATTGATCTTTTTAGGCTTAAGTGTTTCAAAATCATGTATCTGATCGTTGGAAGTGGAATTATCCCTTCGTCCACAGATAGGTAAAAAACAGCCATTCTAAGCTCGTCGTAATCAACATCCAAAAAATTTTCATTAAGTTCTTCGTCAAACATCTTAAGCATCAATTCACTTTGCTTAGCCTCTGGAGTCTCTAAGCTCAGCTTTTCTTTCAATAACTGCCTATTAACTCTCTCATTTCCCATTCTATCACCTCAAAACATCGGAGCAAAGAATATCACTCCACTAACCAATCCAACAATAAAACTCGCCACGACATGCTTTATTGTAGGTCTGTATTTGAAGCCCCTATGAAGGATCTCAGGCTCTAAGATTGTTGTCAAAAGCTCCGGGTTTGTCTTTAATCTCATAACATTTTCATCAATTTCAGGCTCCAAAACCACTCCTCTCTCTTTATCGACAAAATAAGTGAGTTTACCATTGAATAACACGGGTTTCCCATTGAGTGGATATGTTTCCCCACTGTATGTTTCTATGAACTCCCTTGCTCTCCTTCCTTTCCCCGTTTTAAATTCAAATCCGTGTTTATCTACAAAAACAACCCTTATTTTCTCACCCATCTAAACCGCCTCCTACGTTCTTCGCCTCTATACTTCAAACTTATGAGCCTGAGCAACTCCTCACAGATTTGAACGGGGTTATTTCCTGAAATCTTATGGATCGTTGTTTCGTTTTCAACAAAAACCACCTTAAACAAACTATCACCTCCTCAAATCTTCGGTTTCATCGCATCGATAACGTTATGGAAGATTTCAATAATACCCTTGATTATGTCAAGCAAAAACTCAAACAAAGCCCTATGCATCCTTATGTATTTCCTGTAAAATGTGAAGATATTGCTACTTGTTCCACTTGCCCACGCCAATACTAAAGCTTCAAACAATGCAAACGTTAAAAGCCCATTATCAACGAAAATCAGCTTAAAGTAATAGTAAACACCCGTTACCACCCAATAAACCGCCTCAAATATTGCCACTAATTCTCCAAGATATGGTATATCTTCCATCTGTGTTAAGATTTGTTCCCCCACGTCTCCTACTATCCCGACTACCGAGCCATTTTCATAAGCTTCAACAGTCTCAGCCCAATCCTCTACCGTGCTGTAATAGATTTCCACGTCTGCTTGTGTTGTTGAGCTAAACATTATTTCATTGAAGGTTACAAAATCCCCTAATTCAAACGTTGTTGCCGGTTGTTCCAAATAAGCATCCAACGGATTAAGATAGACATATACATCAAGATCGAAAGGAGTATCTATTTGCATGACATAATATTGAATCCTTAGATCGTAATCTCCTCCGTATGGCCAGAATTTATTTAATTCCTTACTCTCAATGGTTCCATTTGGATATGTCAAATTTACGTAGAAATGCCTCCATGCTCCTCCTATTCCCTCACCTCTTGCTTTAACCTCTAAGACATACGTTTGACCAAACGCATTTAGGATAAACGTTTGAGTTTGCCACTCATCATCAAACAGGATATTATTAGCATATATTGAATAAATAACATAACCCTGTGGAGCTTTAAAATATTCTTGTGTTGTCTGCTCTTTTTTGTAGCTTAATATTTCTGCATTTGCTAGGGGGATTAAAGCCAATAAAATCAGAATTAAAAAAGCCCTTCTCATCTCCTCCTACCACCAATCATTCTTATGAGGTTCATCATCGTGACTAAAACCGCTAAGCTGATTATTGTCGAAGCATTTTGATATAATACATCTATACCTTCCTGTAATGTTGAGCCTTCATCTCCATACCCTCCCGTTATTCCCCCTGTCGTTGTCGTGGTTGTTGTTCCCCCTGTCGTTGTGGTAGGCGTAACTAATACATCAAGAACAATCTCGATCAAAACTGGTTCTGTCCCTACTGTTACCGTTCCATATCTTGAATAATAACCCTCTTTCGAAACAATATAGCTATATGTAGTGTTTTCCGCAACCTCGAAATATGCATAACCGTTACTGTTCGTAACTCTGCTCTCACCGTTCATCGTGATGACGGCACCCGGAAGAGGGTAATACTGTCCTCCCGTTGTGCCGGGATTGCTCTTCACTATGAACTCAACAATCGTGTTGTTCACAGGATCAGAAGGTGTCACGATGGGTGTCAAGTATGCCCAAACCGTGTAAGTTAGCTGATCAGTCGCAATCGTGATTGAACCGCTATCATTGAAATATCCTGATTTTGAAGCATTCCAGTAGTAGGTTTTACCAACCCAGACCTCGAAGCTTGCCGAATAGTCATAAGTTCCATTTGCGATTACATTGCCATCGTCATCTTGCAAAACAAGATGGACGTTAGGAATCTGAGCATTAGTTTTAGCATCGATAAAATAGAACTCCAAATACGTCGTTCCGATCTGAGAGTAGAAGTAGATCGTTCTCTCTGTGTCCGATTGAACGTTTACAACTGTTAGATAATATCCCCCTCTTTCGAGATCACTTTCAAAGAGATCTTTGTGAGCCTGTTGGATTTCGATGTAACTTCCGGCCGGAACTGTTAACGTCAGGTTGTAATCGTAATAGCCGTTTATCGACTGATAAATCTCTCCGTTGTAGTAGACGTATCCTTTCACGTAGACATTACTAAGCTCTTGATTTGTCTCTGCATTTACGAATCTTAGCGTAACGTTGTAATATTCTGTCGTTCCAGTTCCGCCCCCACCAGTATCAGGATCTGGAACGAAAACCGAATCTAATGAAAACGTATTAACCTGCGAATTGTATAAGTAAACTGCAACGTTAGAGTCGTAACAC
Source organism: uncultured Archaeoglobaceae archaeon (assembly GCA_965561205.1). Lineage (GTDB taxonomy): Archaea > Halobacteriota > Archaeoglobi > Archaeoglobales > Archaeoglobaceae > Geoglobus. The sequence continues at coordinate 10,595 of CBEWZU010000063.1, forward strand.
TCTCTCGCTTGCTGCATTCCTTCTGCATTTAGTG
>CBEWZU010000064.1:0-10230 GCA_965561205.1 uncultured Archaeoglobaceae archaeon
TTTTGATAGAGCAAAAATTATGTCGTAACTTTCTGCTTATAAGTTTTATAAATTCTTTCTACTTCTTCTAATCTTCCAAGAATCTTTTTATGCGATTTAATACACTCTTTCTCTCCTCTCAACTTTTAAGATGTGAATAGTTTTACTAATCTTGTCGATATAATAAATCACTCTAAAATCTCCAATTCTGGCTCAGTAAGTATTTCTTCACCTTTAACTTTTCTTATGTCAAAGTGTTTCCAAGGAACAGGTTCATTTTTAAGTATCTCAATAAGTTCAGCAAATTTTTTCAAATGTGCTTTTTTCAAATTTCTTAGTTCTTTACCAACATTTTTGTGGATTACTACTCTAAACACCGAGCTCCCTCTTTAATTCTTCCCAATCTATGTGTTCTCCCTTTAAAGATTCTTCCTTTAATTTCCTGATTTCTTTTAATTCCTCTTCAGATAGCTCTTCTACTGGAACTATCAGTTCTTCCAATTCCTCGATCTTCTCCCTTATTTTCCTAACTTCGTCGTATATCTCACGTAAAAACCCTTCTATACTCATGGTGTTTCCCCTAAAATAGAATGGAGCTAGGCTTATTTAAAAGTTCGGATTGATATCAATCATGATGTTTAAATTTTTATGCTTTTAAACAGGAAATCCATTACACATAATGGATTTTTCATCTTTGTCTGCCAGGTATGCAACAAAACAGCATCATGCACATTAATAGTTCCAGAAGATACAGGAAAACCAGAAACTTGCCCATACAACATCGATAAACCAAAATGGAGAATTGTCTTCGAAGAAGTGCGAGATTATGACATAATTTTATGATTTTGAGTCTATTAAAATTTCATCAATAGATTTACCTTCAGTCGCTAAGAAGGCTCCGTCTGGTTGGTAGGATGTAGTTAGTTTATTATACTCCGAAGTTAATGTAAGTTCGAAGTGAGGCCGTGGGTATATCCTGCGGTCAGGGGCTGCTGTGACCCAGCCCGAAGGGGAGTGCCTCACGGCACACTCCCCAACCTCCCCCCCCCAATGGCTTCCGGTGGAAGCCCTTTGGGAGGAGGTCACTGCTCTCCTAAATACTTTTCAATGATCTCGTCGATCTCTGCTTTTCTTCTTGGGTTCAATGAAACTTCTAAACCGTAAGAAGTATGTTTGGTGAGAAGCAAGCCCTCTTTGATCAATTCTTTGGCAACTTCTTTAGCTAATCCACGTAAATGCTTAGGAATTCCAGAAGTTAGCTTATCAAAGCTCGTATGAGCGTGACCCCATTTTCCTCTCCTTTTTAGCTTCTTTAGGATTGTAGCTTTCAGAACATTGCGGAGACCTTCATCGTCCATATTAATGAACATTGATGAAAATCTATTTAAACTTTTTTGGAGTAATTGAAAGAGGTGGTAAAAATGGGAGATGAGACATTGTTTCTAAAATTCTTGGGGAGGGATAATTCGATAATAAGGGTAATCGACTTCTTACTCGATAATGAAGCTTTTGATTATTCAAAGACTGATATAGCGAAGGGAGCGGGAATCAGCAGAACTACTCTACTTAAAATTTGGAAAACGTTGGAGGATTTTGGGATTGTTATTGAAACGAGAAAAGTAGGAAGGGCAAAGATGTATAAGCTGAATAAAAACAATCCAATCGTTCAGAAGTTTATCGAATTGGATAACGCTATTTCTGAATATTATGCTAAGAAGTTTACTGAAATTTCTGTAGAGGTTAGAAGGTAAAGCGAGAGAACATTAATAGCGGTTCAGAATATTACTTGCATATTTGTATTTCTTAAGCAAAATAATCTTTTTTATGGTGTTCCATCTAATGTTTATTCACATATCCAAAACAAACAACCAATTCATCTTCTCTTTTAACTTACCTGAAATCAAAAAAATGGGATTACCTATCTATCCGATAAAAGGAGACGAGAAATGGAAGAAAAAAAGAAGGCTCTGGCAAGATATAAAATAATCCCAGTCAATAAAGCCTAAAATCTATTCAGCTTAACCATAATTAACCGTATTTGATTTTTGCTCCCTCTGGCGGTTTAAAGTTGAAGAAATCATCGCTTACGTTAATGTTTGGCTTAAAGTTTTCAAATATCGTGATGGATTTTGCACCATCGAAATCCATTACTATTTTTACTGGAAGGAAATCTTTACTTATCCATATCGTTGCATTAGGCGATGAAAACTTGGGCTTCAGCTTTATCACGTAGCATTCTTTGCCGATTACTTTTTCTTCTCTAATCAATTCCGGTTCGTAGTAATTTAATATATTTTGGATGAACTCCGTGAATGTTGGAATTGGAATAATTGTTGCATTCCTAACTATTACTTCGTTTTTGTTTTTGTCGTATATCCACTGCTTTTCTCCATTCGATATTATTGTTAGATTTTGATTTATCATGTCTATTAAGAACTTATTTGGTTTTTTAAATACCATGCGGTAGCTTTCGATTTTTTTGGTTTTGTTTGCTTCGGTGATTACTTTGTAGTAGCATTCGTAATCTTTCATCTCGCTAAATTTATCTTGCATGCTCGATATTACTTCTTTCGCTTTATCTGTTGAAGTTACACAGCCAGCAAGCAAAATTATTGCTAAAATAAAAATTATTCTTTTCATTATCATCACCGATGAATAAAAATTAAAAAATTAAAAATAATTTAAAGTCTAAGCACATCATGTGACGCTTAGAATCTCGACTGATGCTCTTACTCCAAGTGTGATGCCTGATGCTGATGTTTCCTTAAGTGCTATGCCGTTCAGCTTCAACGTGTAAGTGTCCTCATCGGTCTCATCTGTGGTGGTTGGATTCCATGTATCACTGTCTATAACCAATGTTGGTGTCCAAGGTGTTAAGAAGCCTTTTAACTGGTCGTTCTTGTACACAGCAATCGCAAGCGATCTAATGCTGCTAAGGTCTGAGTGTTGATTAGTACTGAATGATGGAATTTCGAGTATGAGCCTGTATTGTATGGTATCGAAAATTCCTGAGGAGTTCTTCTTATGTACAGTTATAGTTCCAAGGGTCTCATCTACCCATATTCCTGGAGCTTTTAAGGTTACAGTGCCTAATGATATATCGGAATTATCTACCCAGACAACCTTTTTTGCTTTAACAGTTGCTGTACCATACGCTGAATTGTAAACCATAGCCATCGCCGCTAGAGCTACTAGTGTCACTGCACCAACTGCCAGCGCCTTCTTATTCACACCACCCATAGCTTTCACCCTCACTACTATGTATAAAGTTTCTCTATATAAGATTTTCGAGGATTTTTCGATTTTATAAAATTTGTATATTGTAATTGTGATAATAATCATATATAACCTGAGACAAGATGGAATTATGATGAAAGAATAAACAGACAAAGTAACATAAATAGCCTTCACAAGGATTCTCACAGAAGATGCAAGAACTCCCCTAAGAAAGCCTGCTGAGAAAACCGACTTAGCTATCTCAACAGTTCACAGCAGAATATATAGACTTGTCTCAGAAAGGATAATCGGGAAATTTATTTTACTCGATGTGGATGCTGCAAAAACCGAAGAGGTTTTAGAGGAGTTGGTAAAAAAGATTGTGTGCCTGAAGCCTACGAATCTCTGGGAAATCTCATTGATGAAATCTCAAACATGGAGGGAGTTAGGGAGTTTGAATGTTTCATCATAAAGAAGATATTTGAAAACCGGAGGTAGAATCGTGATTGTAGCTCTCCTCACCTTAGCACGCTCATAATCTATATATATGACACCTATAGAAAAGTCAATCAAAATTATTTGCTTTTACTTTCTGTGGGTTTCTTTGTTCTCGTGATAGGCGGAGCTTTACCGGGAATGCACAGGACGATTGGGTTAAATGTGGACAGTGACGCCGTGTTGATGGTGTCACTGCTAATGCAGATGGTGGGAATGATTTTGATATTTTACTCTCTTGTAAAATGAGACACAAAAAGATAGCAAAAAAGTGGCGATTGATATCGCTTGCAAGACAGATAGGAGAAGGTACAGCATACGAATTCTTGAGGAGAGCTTTAAATTTAAAAGAACGAGATAGCTTTTGAATGAGAAGAGCACTGGGAACGGAAGACCCAGTTGATCTTGTTGAAACAATTTTAATGCTCTCAGGCGTCAAATACAAGGTGGGAGAATATATCGAAATATATGACTGTTTTCTTCCGGCTTATGGATGCATACCAATGAAATCCGTATGCGAGGCTTTTCTTGAGGGTGTTAGCCCAAAAATCAAAATTAGGGAAGGTATTTTTATTTTTATAAATTTATATTTCCATAAACTTTTTCTCTTTTCTATCATTCAACCGAAAGTTTTATTTAATAATGAGCGTTATAATAGTAATTGTAAGAAGAATAATAATGAGGAGGTGAAGTAAGATGAGTAGATGGACGAGAAGAATAAGAACGGATGAGAAAGGTGTAAGCCCGGTTGTGGGCGTTATACTAATGGTCGCAATAACCGTAGTAATGGCGGCAGCGATCGCAAGCTTCGTCTTTGGCATGGGGTCAAAGGTTGTAACTACACCACCACAAGCAATGATGTCTTTGAGCGATAACCCCGCTGAATTAACTGGGAATGAGAGTGATGATGCTGTTTTCGACATGACTCATGCAGGAGGAGATGTTTTGACGTGCTCAGATCTAAAAATTATGGTATACACGAAAAATGGGACTCAAATAGATACACTTGAGTGGAACAGTGATGACCATAAATTTGCAGGAAATAAATTAGTGAGTGGGAATATTACTAATGGTCTAATCAACCCTGGAGATACTGTTACTTTCCGTGAAAATGGTAGCCGCAATGTAAATCCAGGTGTGTACACAGTAAAAATCTTCCATGTTCCAAGTGGACAGTTTATATTTATCGGAGACGTTAGCGTAAGATAATCCTAAAACTTTAATTTTTCTGTTTTGTTTTTTTGCTATTTAATTCAAACATCTGGCTTTACGGAAGTATGATCGCTCAAAACCACAAATTTTACGATTAGAACCCCCGACCTGTCCGAATGATAAGCTTCTCACCACATTGAAAAAACATGGCTATTGCTTTACGTTTTATTTTCATGGACACGTTGTTCCTGTCAAAGATGTTAAACTAACTCTTTCAGTATCGCTATACTCTGCTATCACTGTAAAAGAGCTTAATTTGGACACACCTCTGTGTTTGACGAAACCCTTTTCTTTGCTTGCATATATAATTAACCATATGCCAAAAATTATCGAAGCGATCTACGAAAACGGCGTGTTCAAACCCCTACAAAAAGTTGATCTGAAGGATGGAGAGAAGGTGAGGCTGAAGATCGAAGATCGAAAAACGAAAAGAGAGGAGTTCCTGAGAAACTGGAAACCCATCAGATTGGAAAGAAAGCTAACGCTTGAAGAAATTCGAAAGCTGAAGTTGCTGAAGTATGAAGCTGTTCCTTGACCCGAACTTCGTCATCAGTCTGATTGTCGAGACTGAGTTCACCGAAAGAGCTCGGAACATAGTTGAGAAGCACATCGAAGACGACCTTGTGACCTCTGTGACGGTCGTCGAGGAAACCTTGTACGTTTTAAGGAGGATCACTGGAAGGTCGAACGAAGAGATTGCCGAGAAGGTTGTGGAATTTATCCGCGGACTCGAGATCGAGGTTTTGAGAACCCTGCCCGTAGAGGATTTCTTCGATGTATTTCGAAAATACGACCTTTTACCGAACGATGCTTTGATAGCAGCTACCTGCAGACACTACGGCATAGGGAAGATAGCTACCTTCGACAAGGACTTCAAAAGGGTCGATTTCCTAGAGGTAATCAGCAGATAAACCTTCATGCCCAAAATAATCGAAGCGATCTACGAAAACGGTGTGTTCAAGCCCCTACAAAAAAGGAGGGGTGAGGATCAAAATAAGCGGTATCGTGAGAAAAACGGAATTATCCCAAGGCTAACACAGATTTCAACGTGCAAATCGTTTACAAGCCAATAAACACAGTTATAGTTGACTTGACGACAAGAGTCTACTAATTAAAATCTTAATTTTTTATCTTTTAATCAAAATTTTTAAGCAAAAACCTTCTCTTCAAGTTTTCTAACCCTTCTTACCAAATCCTCTGTAATTTCCTGCCTTGTTCTCAAAGCTACTATTTCTGTTTTTAACTTTCCTAATTCCCTTGTATTCTCCTCAAGCCTTAAAGAAAATAGATCTATCCTTTTATTCGTTTCGTCTATTCTTTTGCTTAATTCCTGATTTATAGCGTCTATTTTCAGGCTTAAAGAATCGATTCTCCTGTTAGTTTCATCAATTCTTGCAGTCAATTCTTCCCTCACCATATCTACTCTTTCCGATAGCTCATGATTAATATTATCTATTCTTCTGTTCATCTCGTCTATCCTCTTCTCCAAACTATCCATTCTTCTCTCCAAGCTATCCATTCTCCTATCTAATGAATCCATCCTTTTATTCATAGTCTCAATAGCAACCCTGAAACCCTCTAATTGCCCCCTAACCTCAGCCTTGAATTCCTTGAATTCTTCCCTTATAGATCCCATTATCAGATCTCTGACCTTCTCTGCTATCTGCTGTGCGTCCATAATCCTAATTCTCAGAGATTCTATTTATCTCTTTCGATCTTGGTCAGAATGCAAATCTCAATTTTTTATCTTCCTGTTGCTTGCAAGACCCCTTCCGAGAGGGAGGGGATACGCAAGGAGAGGTGGGTGGGGAGGTTTAAATACTTCAAGACTATTAAAAAATAATAAGATGTATCTCACCCCAAAAGAACCACATCAGATGCGACAAGAAAACCTACAAAATTCTCAGAATACTCACTCGACTTTCTAAGAACCTCTACAACTTCACACTTCACACGATGAGACAGTATTACTTCAACAACGGGAAATACCTTCCCTACGAACGAGCTTACCACTTGGTCAAGCACAACGAGAACTATCAATTGCTCCCTTCACAGGTAGCACAGCAAACGATGAAAGTCGTTGACAGAAACATGCGTTCTTTTTTCCATGTCCTCAACGAGAGGAGGAAGGGTAATTATAACCGACCAGTATCGATGCCAAAGTATCTACCAAAAGACGGCTACTTCGTCTGCATTTTCCAGAAGGACATGCTTAAGGTTGTCGGTGATAAGATAAGACTCTCCCTTGGCAGAAACTTCGCTAAGGAGTTTGGAGTCAGGTTTTTGGAATTCAAGCTTCCTCCAACCGTTGTCGGCAAAAAGATTAAGGAGGTGAGAATCCTACCTCGCTGTAAGGGATTGTGGTTCGAGATTGAGTATGTTTACGAAGTTGAGCCAGAAAAAGCCGATTTGGATTGTAATAAGTATTTGGCGATTGACTTAGGATTGGATAACTTCGCCACCTGTGTTTCCACCAGCGGGACTCCCTTCATCATCGAAGGGAGGGGTTTAAAATCTTTCAACCGCTGGTGGAATAAGGAGAAAGCAAAACTGCAATCGATATACGACAAGCAAGGAATAAAGATGGGTAAAAAAATGGCTTGGCTTTTGAGAAAACGTAAGAACGTGATAAATAATTTCATGAATCAAGCGGTGAATTACATCGTAAAATACTGTCTCGCCAACAGAATCGGCAATATCGTAATCGGAGAGCTTAAAGAAATCAAAAATGGGATGAACATGGGTAGAAAAAACAACCAGAACTTCCAATACATTCCTTATGGTTTGTTCAAACAGAAACTCAAATCAAAGTGCGAATATTACGGGATAAATTACATCGAGGTAGATGAAGCTTACACATCACAAACCTGTTCCGTCTGCGGAGACGTAAACAGAAACAACAGAAAGCATAGAGGACTGTTCGTTTGCAGGAAGTGTGGTTTCGTTGTGAATGCCGATGTTAACGGTGCTTTAAACATCCTGAAAAAAGTAGCCGGGGAGTCCGTCATAAGACGGATACTCGGTAGTGGCGGTGTGAACCCGCCCGTGAGGATAAGGGTGGCGGAAATCCGCCACCAAACTCCTCACGAAGCCCCTTTAAAGGGGTAGTTCACTTTTAAAATTTTTAAGTAAAAATTCTCTCTTCAAGTTTTCAATTGCATTGTCGAACAATTTTTTGGAAATCAAATGTTAAAATACTGATAAGAGACCTATATTTGTTCTAATCTCATGATGAAAAAGAAATGATCTCGTAGCCCCAATCCGCCTAAAAGGAGATGATGACTCAATTTTCTCATGCCTGTTCAACAAGGCAATGTATGTTAAAATTTGTAGCAACATTTTTATCCAACTTTACGAATTTGAAAGTATGGAAGTTATCGAAATCCTGAAAGAAATCAAAGAGAAGCTTGAGGAAATCGACAACAGGCTAAGAAGGATAGAAGAAGAGCTTTTCGACGAGCTGAGCGAGGAGGAACTCAAAGAGCTTGAAGAGGACTTGAAAGCTTACAAGAAAGGGAAACTGGAGATGATTGATCTTGAAGAGGTCGAAAGAAAATATCTTCAGAGTAAAGCTGAGTAAAAAGGCTGAAAAATTCTTGGATAAGCTTCCCCAGAGAGACAGAGAAAGGATAATTTCCACTCTGCGAACTCTTAGAGAAAATCCCTTTTCTCTCGACATTAAAAAGCTTGAAGGAACGGAATTCCACAGGGTTAGAGTTGGAAAAACGTTTCGGATAATCGTTTACATTGATTGGGAGACAAAAACAATAGCCGTTTTAAGAATTGACAAACGAGAAAGAGTTTATGATCGCTTATAGTTCCCTCTACTCCTTGAACAACATGGAACGGAAGAAGTAAACGATTATCAGAACTTAACAGCGTTTTGAGCTTGAAATTTGCTGAGAGACAAGAAGTAACAATATTTTTATCCAGCTTTACGAATTTGAAAGTATGGAAGTTATCGAAATCCTGAAAGAAATCAAAGAGAAGCTTGAGGAAATCGACAACAGGCTGAGAAGGATAGAAGAAGAGCTTTTCGACAAGCTGAGTGAGGAGGAACTTGAAGAAATTAAAAGGGATATCGAAGCTTACGAGAGAGGTGAGCTCGAAACGACATCTTTAGAAGAGTTGAAGAAGGAGCTTGGAATCGAGGATGAAGTTTGAAGTCGTCTTGAAAAAGAGCGTTACCAAGGATCTGAAAAAGCCCAGCAAGTCCGACAGGATCAGAATTTTTAAAGCTCTCAAAAAGTTAGAAGATCCGTTTTCTCTTGACATTCGAAAACTCACAAGCATTGAAAACACGTATGCTGTTAGGATCGGAAATTTCAGGATCGTTTTCAAAATTTACTTTGATAGGAAGATCGTATTTGTTACCAGAATCGACAAAAGAGAAAGAGTTTATGATCGCTTATAGTAATGGCTGAGAATGCTAAGAGCTTCTCGAATTTGACGAAGTCTTTTTCTTTGCTTGCATATATAATTAATCACATGCCCAAAATAATCGAAGCGATCTACGAAAATGGTGTATTCAAACCCCTACAAAAGGTTGATCTGAAAGAGGGGGAGAAGGTGAGGCTGAAGATCGAAGAGATAAGCGTAATCGACCGTGTGTTCGGAATATTAAGGGGGAAAGATACTTTAAAAGCTCTGGGGGAGCTTGAAGACTAAAAGCGAAATAAAGGCATTTCTGGACTTAGCCCAACCGTTGTCTGCAGAAATCGAAGAAAACAAAAGATACGAAAGTGATTTAAAGTTTTCAATAGAAGAATTAACATGCCAAAAGTGATAGAAGTTATTTACGAGGACGGAGTATTTAAACCACTGAAAAAGCTCAATCTCAAAGAAGGAAAGAAGATTAAGGTGGAAATAAAAGAAGGTGTGGTTGATTCGGTTGCGGGAATACTGAAAGTCAGTGATGATGAAGTAAAAAGGGCATTCGAGCTATTGGAATATGGAGAAGATATTTATTGATACCAATGTAATCATTGACCTGCTGAGAGGGAAAGAAAAAACAGTATCTTTTTTCAAGCAAGTAGAATCGGGAGAAATTGATGGCTTCACGAATAGGATTGTGTTTTTGGAGACTATTCACGTTTACCGTATCTTAAAGACTGGTAAGGGGCCATTAAATCTAAGAAAGAAGCCAGAAATCGTGAAATCTGCGGATATCAGTCCGATTTTAGAAATCTTCGAAATACTACATATATTGCCTATCGACAAAATTGAGGAAAAAGATATCGCTGAGGTCATCACTAAATACGGACTTTTGCCCAACGATGCCCTGATAGCGGCAACGTGCAAGCACTACGGCATTAAAAAGATAGCAAC
>CBEWZU010000065.1:0-9936 GCA_965561205.1 uncultured Archaeoglobaceae archaeon
TTTTTTATTGCTCTCTTGGATAAAGGATTGGCAGCTATCAGACTGAACAGCGTAACCGGGTTCATGTTCTTACCTCCTGAGAAAGTCAAATTTTCCTGCTCTGATATTTTTCAGAATCCTGAAAGCTTCATCTCTGGAAATGTTTAGCGCATTGGAAACGATGTTCGGCAACTCAGCCGCTTTTTTGTAACCTATCTCCTTGAGCGCCTTCGCCGCCTCAAATCTGACATCTAAGCTTTCATCCTTTAAAGCCTCAACAAGTGGCTTTATTGCTTTTTCATCTCCAATTCTGCCGAGAGCGTAGGCGGCAGCTTTTCTGACCTCAGGATTCTCATCTTTCAGAGTTTTGATTAGTGCATCCACAGCTTCCTTAGCTTTCATTTCCCCCAGAGCTTCCGCTGCTTTCTTTCTGATTCTGTAATCTCTGTGATTCAAAGCTTTAATCAATCCGTCAATATCCCATCTCGCCTTTAGCCTTTCTATGTTCGGTTTGAACAACCTGTTTACGAGTTCATTTATCATTTTTCCACCATCAGAAAATCAGCCCTCTCTCTTCTCTTCGATCCGCTTTTCAAGTTCTTCTATCCTCTCCACATGCCTACGAGGAATGCTTGCTACGGCAAGCAGAAATTCCTTGTATGCTTTCAGCATGTGCTTTCCAAACTCTCCGCAGATAATGTCATCTGGAGTTGGGATTTTGATTCTTATCTCCTTCATGCTTTCACCATACTACGAAAGGATTATAAAGTTTATGTTCTTTTTGGTTCATATATGAGAACTAATAAATTCATAGACTTGCTGAGGTTGACAAGATTGTGGCACGGGAGAGCGTATATAGCAATAGCTCTGTTTGGATTTCTGCTCGGTGAAGATCACTCTCTGATTTTGCCTTTTGCGGTTTCAACTCTGCTCTACATTTCCTTTGCCTTTGCGATAAACAACTGCTTTGATATTGAGACAGATTCTAAGAACAGAAGTAAGTGTAATCCCTTGGTCAATGGAAGCATTACATTGAAAGGGGGTCTTCTGTCTTCGGTCACTTTTGCACTTATAGGAATTATAACTGCAAGCATTTTACCACTAAAAGCCTTCGTCATTTATCTGCTCTCAACCTTCCTTGCGTTGGTATATTCTGCTCCACCGAGACTTAAAACAAGACCTCCCTTTGATTTAGTCTCCCATGGATTGTTCTTTGGGGTTCTACCATTCCTGTTTGGTCTGTATTCATCTAATGGTAGTATTGATAACTACTATCCTTTACTGGGGTCCCTATTTTTCTATTCCTGCTTTCTCGAAATGAGAAATCACATAAGAGATTACAGCAGTGATTTGACATCAAATACAATTACTTCAGCCATTGTGCTGGGAAAGCGGAACGCTGAGAGGATAAAGTGGGGCTTTTTTGCCTTGCACACTTTATGTCTAATTCCACATCTTCTTTATTCCCCTATGATGTTTTTCGGAATTTTCAGAGAGAGATTTGCTGATGTTCTTACAATTTGTGCATATCTTTTATTAGTAGTGGGTGGGTTGTCATGAGAATTCTGATGTTAAGCGAATTTTACGGGAGAACTGGAGGAATAAACACGCACATGACTGAACTCAGCAGGTTTTTAAGGCATGAGGTCATTCTGAGTAACAACATCGAAAGCATGAATGTAAGACCCGACATCGTGCACATACATCACGCTTTCACTCCCTTAACGTTCAAAGTGTTGAAAGTGGCTAAGAAAAGGGAGATTCCGGCAATCGTTACAAACCATTCGATAGCACCGATATACGACAGTTACTTCTGGAAGTTGTTCAAACTCGGATTCAGATACCTGAATTATGCGAACGCAATAATAGCCGTAAGCAATGTGGCGAAAAGATTTATCTCGAATTTCACATCCAAAGACATCGTGGTAATCCCGAACGGAGTTGATGTGGAAAAATTCAGGCCAATGAAAGGCAAAGAGCGGAGCAAAGCCCTGCTGTACATTGGCAGACTTTCTGCAAGAAAGGGTGTACACATCCTCGCCCCCCTGCTTTTCAAATGTCTGAAAGTGCTCGATGCCGAATTGATCATAGCGGGAAAGGACGAAATGTTCACGTTGCCGGTACTGAAGATCCAGAGAGCCTTGTGCAAGAACATCAGAGTTCTTGGATTCGTTCCCGACGGTAGTCTCCCGAAACTCTACAACTACGCCGCCGTAACCCTCATGCCGTCCATAACGATGGAGTCCTTCGGCATAACGGCGATTGAATCCCTCGCTTGCTCTACCCCCGTGGTTGCGACGAAGGTGGGGGCGTTACCAGAAATAATTAAAAGCGGCGGTATAACCACAAACTTGAGGGAGTTCCCGAAGGTCGTTGCGGACCTTCTTTCGGATCCTGACAGAATACGAAAACTTGGGAGGGAGGGAAGAAAACTTGTCGAGAGGGAATACTCGTGGGATGTTGTGGCGAAAAGAATAGAAAGTATTTACTCCAAAGTTTTGGATGGTGAGTTCGATGAGGAACGTAATACTTGACCTCGAGAAGATCACCGAGGATTTGAAGTTCAAGCCGTCGGATGCGAAAATATACTCATTGCTCTTGGAGAAGGGGGAAATGAGGGTTAGCGAGATTGCGAAGGAGTTGGGGCTATCCGCAAGATTCGTTAGGGACAGGCTGAAGGATTTGAGCCGAAAGGGGATTGTAAAGAGGGAGATAGTCAAGAAAGGTTGGATCGGATACGTTTACAAGGCTGAAAATCCGATAAATGTGCTGAGGAAGCTGAAAACCAAGATAATAGAGGAAATCGAAAATTTGGAGAAGATGCTCGAATGAAATCTGCGGTTCTTGTAGCTTACAGGAAACCCGGTTTCATCGAGGAGAACGTGAAAAAGCTGAAGGAAAAGGGGTTTGAAGTAATCGTTGCGGTGGATGAGCCGAATGAAGAAATCCTGAGGATCGTAAGAGAATACAGATTGAAAGCCACGATAAGCGAGAAGAGGAGGGGGAAGTGGAAGGCTTTGAACGATGCGATCAGCTTAGCCGAAGGAGATTACATAATCTTCGTGGACTCCGATACGAGAATCGTGGAGCTGGGAGATTTTGAGGAGTTCGATGCTGTGGAAATCGTGAAGGAGGTTAACGCCTCCTCCCTAATCGAAAGGCTTGCAAAAATAGAGTTCTTTAATATGTTTCTAACCGCAAAAATCGCATCGAAGTTCGGCTCCTGTCTCGGTCTGAACGGTGCGGCTTTCGGAATAAGGAGGGATGTCCTTCTAAAATTGGGGGGATTCAGAAGGCGCATAAACGAGGATACGGATTTGGGTGTGAGGTTGGGTCTTAACGGATACAGGGTCGGAATCTGCGGGAAAGCGATAACGAAGGCACCGTCGAGCTTTAAAGACTGGCTCGCTCAGAGGGAGAGGTGGAGTTTGGGCGGGGCAGAAGTCGTTATAGAGAACCTCCCGAGTATTTTGAAGAGGCCGAGGCTGTGGATCCCCCCCTTATTTTTGTTCTATCCCTCAATTGTTGGACTTATATCGGGTTTTGCACTTCCAGACAGCGTTATCCTAAAGGTTTTGAGCCTGATTCTCCCCTTCATGTTCTTCGTCCACTTTAAGTTAGTGTCACTGCTTCTTCTCTCAGTTTTCGAGCTCCACGTCGTGAGGAATGTAATTGCGATGTTAGTTTCCTTTATCGTCTGGGCTTTGACAGTGATCATGCTTTCGAAGAAGACGTGTTACAAAATCGAATTCAAGCTCCTGCCTTTGTATTACTTTTTATACAACCCTCTCTGGACGATGATCTGCATAGTCGCCCTCGCAAAAGCTTCTGTCTTTCGCTTGATCGGCAGAGAGCTAAGGGTGAAGGACTGGGTTATTTAACTGAGAATGGTCTTAACAGCCAAACTTTCCCCCCTCACACCTTTACAAATTTCAATCTGAAGTTACCACTGAGAGGAGAGTATCTATAGAGGAATCTGCTCTCCCTTTCCTCCTTATCGTTCCTTACCATGTTTTGACAGTGACGAATTTTACTTCTCTCCATTTTCTTAGCAAATTCTCCTTCAGAACTTGCAAGATCGTTTCTACTGTCATCTCGGGAAAACATAGCCTAAGGCTACAATAAAGATTACACTACTATGCATTTGAACCTGCGAAAAGGAGGTATTCTCTTTTTGACCTTTTAACGGGGATTTACTCAGAACTCTACCACAAGCTCCTGCGTATAAATCATATCGAATCGAATAAAAAATAGAGGATTATAAAGCTTTTGTCTATATTCCAAGAGCTTTCCTCTTTTCGATAATTACCTTCTCGATGATCTCAGCGGCTTTAACCGCGTCGTCCTCTACTATAACTTTTCCACCGGTTAGCTTTTCAACGTCTTCCGTATACAGCTTCACGGCATCTTCACTACCGGTTATCGGAGGTGCCGGAGACACGTGGGTTGCAATTCCGTAAGCTACAGCAAACACCGCATCGATCGTAGCCTTCTGCTCCATATACTCTGGAGCCGTTACCGCAATCGGTAGCTGGGGGATATCCACGCTAAGTGCGTCGGCGATAATCCTCACGAGGTAGGCGACCCTTCCAGTATCGGTGCACGTTCCGAAGCTCAGAATCGGCGGGATATTCAGTGCTTTGCAGACAGATTTCAAACGCTCTCCGGCAAGCTTTATCGCATCGAGGGACGTTAAGCCAGCAACTTGGAGGGCGGCGTTACCGCATCCAAGGGATAGAACGAGGATATCCCTCTTTATTAATTCCTTTGCTATTGTTACTGTATTCGTATCGTGGGGACCATTCTTCAACGTGGTGCAGCTCACGAGAGCCACGACTCCCTTCACGTCCCCTTTCTTTATCGCATCAATCAGAACGTTGATGTCTCCAAGAGCTTTCAGTATCGCTTCTGGAGAAAATCCCACAAGGATCTTCTGCTTCCTTTCGATTCTTACGGCTTTATTCTTATCTCTCTGCTTGAAGTTCTCGATAGCCATATCGATAAGCTTTTCTGCGATCTCTTCAGCCTTCTCTGGCTCGTAATCCAATCCCTCATCGATTCCCCTGAATCTTACGAGTTTGCTTACGGGGACAATCTTCACACCGTATCTCTGGTATTCGGGGAGAGATGGAAGGGCACAGTTCATATCAGCGGCGAAAACATCAACGCACCCTGTCGCTAATGCAAACTCCTGAACTATCCAATTTCCCACTATCCCGACAAATACGGGGCTATCAACACGCTGAAGAATCTCCTGTCCCGTCTCTATGAATCCGATGATTCTTAGACCTTTGGCTCCTGCCGCCTTAGCTTTTTCCTGAATCTCATCTTTCTCGGCGAGCTTTATCAAAGCCATTCCGATGAAGGGCTCATGACCGTCAACTGCGATGTTAACGAACTCTGGATCAAGTATTCCGAGATCGGCATAGCTTTCGTGAGGCATCGGGGTGCCAAAAAGAATATCCTGAATGGTTTCCAGAGCGAGTTGAGCCGCCATACATGTTGCAATGCTCATTGCCATGCTTTTTTTCGCGAGGGAGATGTAGTTCGTGTCCACATTGGTCATTGCGGAAGATCCCATCGTGAGAATCTCTTGAAACACTCCCAACGGAAAGATCCCAAGCTTCTTCCACACCTCCTTGCGCTTTTCTGGTGCGAAAATCTCAACGAGTTTGCTTTTTTCTACAGAGCTTAGATCCGCTATAACGAGGTCGGCAACCTTTTTCGCAAGCTCTTTCACGTCTTCATCTTCAATACCGAGTTGCGAGGCGAACCACTTCAGCTTTTCTACATCCTTGATCTCAAAGGGGGTTTTTCCTTCCGCCGTTGCCTTAAGCGTTTTAGCGGCTTCGATAGCGTGATATGTGTAGGCTTCGGTTCCAAGCATGTTTTTGTGGGTGAAGTTTCTCACAACCATACCAGCCGCATCGATGCCGCAGGCTCCAGTTGGCTTATCCTTTCCGATTCTGCAGGGACCCATACTACAGAGTTGACAACTTAATCCTTGGGTGCAGAATGGACATCTTCCCTTTTCCTGTGCGTTATATCTGTCAACTATGTTCGTTACACCGTCCGCTTTCACTTTTTCATACATCTTGTTTATGCTTTCGTGGTAGCTAACTTTTTCGTTCATGAAATTATAATGGGACACTGCATGTTATAGTCTTAACCCCTAAATTCTTCGACATAATTATTATATCATGAAAGATAAGTTGAACTATGCTCAACGTTCAAATAAAAACAAAGCTACCTGAAAATTGTGCCTTTGGAACAATTATCGAAATTATGAGAAATGCTACAATGAAATTAGAGGGTTTAACAAGTCTGGGGGAGAGCGTTAAAGGTCTTTTGAGAGTGAAAGCTGAAGAAGTGGAGAAGATCCTCCAAACACTTCCATCATACTGTGAGGGCATATCTCTATCCTCAAAAGAAGCCAAAATCCTTATCAGGGAACACACATGTCTCATTGTTATACCAATTCTTCAATCTGGATGCATAATCACAGATATCGAGATCCAAGATAGAGAAGTCGTTTGGAATGTCGTTTGCGATGAAGATTCTTTCCTTAGAATGATTAAACGTCTCGAAAAAGAGGGTGTAGACTTTGAAATTGTTTACAAAGGTAGAGTTAACGATAAAAGTGAAGTTACATATAGGGAAGAGGAGATTCTGAAGATAGCTCTCGAAAAAGGTTATTTCGATTTTCCAAGAAGGATAAAACTCGAAGAACTTGCAAAACATTTTGACGTAGCTCCATCAACGCTTTCGGAGATTTTAAGAAGAGGTTTAAAGAAAATTCTTGAAAGATATTTTGAGTGACAGTGTAGAAAACTATTTTATTGAATTCTTAAAATCATTAAATAATGAAGACGATAGGCTTGATCGGAGGAATGAGCTGGGAATCCACTGTAGAATACTACAGAATTATCAACGAGACCGTAAACGAGAAATTAGGGGGACATCATTCGGGGAAATTAATACTCTACTCAGTGGATTTTGATGAAATTGTGAAATTAATGAAAAAGGATGATTGGAAAGAGATTTCGGAAAGAATAAAAGAAGTTGCCCAGAGACTTGAAAAAGCTGGTGCAGATTTCATCCTTATCTGCACTAATACAATACACAAGGTAGCGGAAGAGGTGGAAAAGAGTATTAATATATCCCTCATCCATATCGTGGACGTTACCGCCGAGGAGATAAAGAAAAAGGGATTAAAAACAGTTGGATTACTGGGAACAAAAACCACAATGGAGGATAACTTCTACAAAATAAAATTAAAAGAACACGGCATAGAAGTCATAATACCTGAGAAAAACGAAAGAGAGCTCGTTGATAGAATAATTTTCGATGAATTGTGTCGTGGCATTATAAATCCATCCTCAAAAGATGCTTTAATGAAGATAATTGACAAACTTCAGTTTAAGGGTGCCGAGGGAATAATTCTCGGATGCACAGAACTCCCACTTATAATAAAACAGGAAGATGTTGAAATCCCCATCTTTGACACGACAGCAATTCATGCAAAATCAGCGGTTGAATTAGCACTGAGGAATTTTAACTTGCCAAGAGGATAATTCAAGGATCTCTTTGAAAGCTCGATTTTATCTGCTAACAGGTGATTACTGAACTTAAGAAAAGCTCTGATGTAAATAATAAGGTTAATGAGCAAATTTTGGTGCGTATTTCCGTAATTATAAGAGTATCACCAAGTATGAAACAGCTTTCTTGTATCAGTTTCGTCATTTTCTTAATCTTGAATGGAGTTCCAGAATCGGTAGCTGATTTCATACAGGGAAGACTATGCATTATTTAGCTAAAGTTAAACAAGCAGATGAATGGTATAGTAGAGTCGTTGATAAATTGGTAGAATAGAAATTCCAGAGGGAATTGATGAGGAGAAGATAAAATTTTGGATAGCTGAGGGAATGAGTAAAGAATTGTTCAAAAAGATTGTTCTCGATGTTTTAAAGTCTAGAATCAAATTAGATTCTGAGCTATTAAGAAATTTGAAGAGAAGAAGCTTGGAAAGAGATTAAGGAACGATATTCCAAGAAGAGGGATGTTACATAAGGAAATCAAGCAACTTAAAGGAGATGTCTTACTATAAAAAGCTCTTAACACCTCTTAAGTTTGTCATTCCAATTTGTTCATATTTAATGAAGCTAAGTGTGTGCAAAGTTGATTTAAGATCAGTGTAACAGCTTTACTTTTTCTTTTACTTTTTGTACAGCTTTATCTAGTTCTCCTTTCTCCTTGAATGTTTCGTAAAATCTTACCATCGTTTCCACTGCCCAATCTTTTATCTCATCACTTTCTAAAGCCTTATCCAGACTGCCGACAACTTTTTCGACGTAAATTTTTCTCCATTTACTTCTACCTAACTTTCCAAATTTTAAATCTTCTCCTAACACCTTTTCTAGATCTCCCTCCATTGCCTTGAAATAATCGAGTAACATTTGGTTAAAGTTCTCTTTCATGTCTTCGAAATGTAGGCCAACTTCCAATATCTTATTCGGTTCTCTCCCGCGGAAGAGCCACTCGAAATGAACCGAACTAAATCCAGCTGGTATCTGTAGCCAGTTGTCAGTACTTGCACTTCTTTCTGTTACTCCGGGTTTTCTCTCTTTGAAGCTTGAGAGAACGTCTGAAAAAAATCTCAAGTATTTTTCTTGAGTTTCTGTTAATTTTTTCCTCTCAATTCTTTTAGGTTCTTTAGCGCTACCATGTAATTTTGGAACAAATATTTCTTTGCTTCCACTTTTGAAATACTCAAATTCTACACAGAAGATGTTTATTCCGAACTTCCTGAGCCATTCTGAAGTCTTAGAGTATCATCTCCGATAGTATAAGAGACCAATAGAAGCTGGATTTTATTAGGGTCTGTAAGTGACTCCAAAAAGTTTCTTCTAAAGTCATCATAGGGAAATTCTCTCTCGCTTTCATAAAAATGCTCGTATATTTCCTCTACTGATTGAAATTTCACATTTGCGGAGTTAAAGAGCTCACTTTCACTCATTTGTTGCAGATCAGAAGCATAGTCAAGCAATTGAGCAATTGCTTCTCTATGTCCTTTTCCCCTCTTTAGCTCAACTAAAATCAGATTTCCAGCAGAGTCAATTAGCAGTAAATCAAGCTCACCGCCACTTGGTAGTTTCAAATGACTAGCCAATGTAACAACTTCTCTTTCTGTAATTTCTTTCAAAACTATTTCAGGGTGTTCCTCAATAATTTTGTGCAAATATTTTTCATCTTTATCGGATGAAAAGTCTTCTTCGCCAATTATTTCAACACTATCACCATTTTTAATGACAATATAACCCATTTGAATCACCTTACAGAAATAAAGAGCTGGGCTTAATATGTTTATCGCGGTATCCCTTAGGCATGTTTATACTGTCACGTTGCGTTACTAATCTTTAATATCTGTTTTGTTTGATTGCAGGCACCTACTACTTGGTATGCATGCACAAATTAACATGGATAACACCTTGTGTATTTGTTAAAAGTCAATGAAGATTCTAAATTCATGCGGGGGGAGGGATTTGAACCCTCGAACCCCTACGGGACGGGACCCTCAATCCCGCATCAGCACAATTTAGAGCATTCTGAATAGCTTTTTCGAGTAACTGAGAGATATTAATACCGGATTCTTTTGCTTTCTCCAACAGTTCGGCATCGATGTAAACACTCGTCCTCTTCTTCATTTATTTCACCAATTGTATTTATATAAACTAATAGCTGTAGATATCGTGAATAACAACCTCATAAAGCTCAGCTACAATCGACTCTGGAACGCCATAGAGTTTCGAAACATCCTCGATAATCTGAGCTTTGCTGAACTTGCGAAGCTTCAGGAAGCCAGCAATCGTTCTTTTGATATGGTAACTTATCTCTTCATCGCTGTAAGTCTCTCGAATGCTTATGTTCTTCAAAAAATATTCTTCAAGCTCTAAAAGT
>CBEWZU010000066.1:0-9673 GCA_965561205.1 uncultured Archaeoglobaceae archaeon
ACTTTTAGAGCTTGAAGAATATTTTTTGAAGAACATAAGCATTCGAGAGACTTACGATGATGAGGAACTCAGCTATCAGATAAAAAAGACGATTGCCGGTTTCTTAAAACAGCGTAAATTTACGAAAGCTCAGATTATCGAGGATGTTTCGAAACTCTATGGCGTTCCAGAATCGATTGTGGCTGAACTGTATGAGTTACTCCTCTACGATCTCTGCCGTTATTAGTTTATATAAATAGAATTGGTGAGATAAATGAAGAAGAGAACGAGTGTTTACATTGATGCCGAATTGTTAGAGTTTGCAAAGAATGAAGGGCTGAACTTGTCAAAATTGCTTGAAAAAGCTATAAGAGGTATTAAAAACAGAAAAAAAGCGGATATCCCAGAGGCCTTCGGAGCCTCTAACCCGGGTTCGAATCCCGGCGGGTCCGTAAAAAATCTCTCCTTGTCCGTATTTCACGAGACTGATGTATTCTCCCAGTTTGATCTCTAAAAAGGCCGACAGATTTATCCCCATCTCCTTAGCTTCCTGAACCAGATTTTTATCTACATCCAGAGTTAATTTTGTCCTAACCGGACCAACAGAACCCATATACGTATACTGGAAGTATCATCTAAAAAGTTAGCGGAAGTTACCAAATAAAATAAAAAAAGAGTTTATTGCTCTGTTGAAAATAACCGTTAGAGTGTATATCCTCCAAAAACGATGTCAATTGGGCAGACCATAGAGGGTTACATAGTCTAATTCTCAATAGAGTAGGAGTTTATTATTATATTGTTCCCCAGTAGGGATTCTCCTACTCTTTTAGGGTAGACACGGGAGACATAGGAGACATGGAACTTGGGGAGACTTGAACACTCACGTGGTAGACATGATATACGCAGTTGAATTTTGCACCAAAACCTTAGACAGTTCTAGTAGGAGGGTTAGTTTAAAAGAAAAAATTATTTACGAGGTTATCCAAGTAAGGTTATGTCTGTTACGCTCCAAGAACTTTCAAAGAAAGTTGAGGAATTGGAGAGATATCTAAAATCATTAATAGATGTGAATCTTGAGCTAATAGAAGAGGAAGAGCCAGAAGGATGGGAGAGTAAAGATATAGAAATGAGAAGAAAGGATGAATTTTTAAATTGGGAGTCCGTTAGGAATGAGCTATGAAAATAAAATACTAATCTCAAAAAGTGCATTTAAAGAGCTGAAAAGTATTCCTAAAAATGAAAGAGAAGCAATCAAAAATAAGATTTCAAAGCTTGCTTATTTTCCTCTTGTCCGGCTTGATGTTAAAAAGTTGAAAGGTTATCATATCATTTACAGATTAAGAGTTGGAGATTACAGAATCATCTTCGAATACATAAAAGATGAAAGAACAATTAAAATTCTAAAAGTAGGAAGAAGAGAGCATGTTTATGATTAACTCTTTTCAGAATCGAACTGACCCTAATGCGAACATAAGTTTTTCATGAAAAGCGTGCAGATTTATTTTTGCAATTCTGATAAAATCGAGAGAGGTTTTTCGAGAATTGGAGAGGTAGGTCTTAGAAGAGTGTTGTTGCAGTTTCATGAATTATGCACCAAAACCTTGGTTAATTGATTAAGCTGATGAGGACTGAGTAGATGATGGATCTACTAACGTAACTTATCATCACAGCTTTGAGTTTTGTTTTTGGAAAAGTATAAATAGATTGTAACAAATGAGTAGTTCAATGTCTACATGTCCGTATGCAAATAAAAAACCATGCGAACATACTGACCAAAGTTGCTCATTTATTCAGAAAAGAACAGGCGTAGAAAACTGTGGTCTATACTGCCTTCTGGAAAAAATTAAAGAATATTGGATGTCTTACAAAGAAGAAGACAGACGCCTCATATCCATGTTTAGGAATAAATACGTCGAGAGTTGGAATAAATACAGAAATAGTAGAGCGAGAGGAAGAGCGACAGGAAAAGCTTTTGAAGACTTTATTTTGGAATTATTAGTGAATTACGGTAAGATAGACAGAAAGTCTCTCGAAACCAATAAATGGGTTCCAGTGATTAACGAGGTTAAATATCCGGTTGACATAGTTTATAAGGATAAGGACTCGATTAAAGCAGTAATGGAAATAAAATTAGGCATAGACATCCAGCAAGCAATGGCTTTTGCAGGGTTATTGGGACTATTAAATTACAAGTTTGCTTTGGTAATGTTCTACGAGCCGAGGGAAGACGTAAAAAAGTTACTGTTGCACATTCAGAGTAGGCATCCTAACAACTTTAGGTATTTCAGCGTAATAAAAGAGCCTGAAAGGACTAAAAACGCATTAGTAAGCTTCATAAAATCTAATTAGTTTGCATTCAACTCTTTCTCCTGTAGATGCTAAGCTGTTAGCCCACGTATTGTAAGTAGCTTGCTGAAAGTCAAAGAAGAAAGTGTTAGCCCCTAGTCAGATCGGGAATTTACCTACAACTCTTGAGTATGCCTTAAGAGATTTCTCTCATGGTATACAAAGTCTGTTGCTGAATGTTGCTGAATCGACAGTGGTATTGACACTAGGCTTGATGAGTTCCTCGAGCTTAACCTCTGGTGGCATAAGGTTAACATCTCCCCACGTCTCCATGTATTGCTGATAAAATTTCTGTCGGTAATTTTCCATCATAGGACTGAACATTAAGACTCCTTGTGTTATGAGCCATGATGTAATCTCTCAGTCCGGGATGGACCATCAAAACGTTATTGCACATCTGCTCAAAGAACTTCCTGAAGTGAGAGGGTCTAATCGGTATTCCAGTATGGATTGCTCTAACATCAATCTTCTTCAACATTTTGTAAACGGTATACCTATTGAAAAGTCTGTTATCTGATGGTCCTTGGGGATGGAGGTCATAGAATTCTATCACAGGTTCAAGCCATTCAACCACAACAGGGTGGAGAGGAACCCAGTGAGGGAAGGACTCCTTATCCTTCTCCTCAGGTATCCAGAGCATGGGAGGATCTCTCTGGAGAGCCTGCTGGATATCGTCATAAGTCAGTTTCACCAATGTAGCTTCAGGCCTCTGTCCTGTGTAGGATGCAAGGAGAACAAAGGCAATAAATTTGATCTTGGAATAATAATGTCTCCTCTTAGAATCATGCGGATTTATTGGAAGTCTGTAAATTGCTGAAATTACGTTCCTCACATCATCCTCTTTAAGGTGGATGGAGTTGATCTTTTTGCTTGGTCTTTTAGGGGTTACTAATAACCCCTTTAACTCCCTGAATCTGTAATCTCCCGTCTTCTTGTAAAGCCATTCCAAGAAATTCTTGGTGGTTGTGTAATACTTTTTTCTTGTTTCGTAATGGCTGTATTTGGTCATATACCAGTTCCGGAATTTCAGAATACTATCTCTTGAGATTATTCTTCCAGTCACCTCTAATAGATCCTTGAATATTTTCTCAATTCTCCTTTGTCCTACCTTTGTTTTGTTGTTGGTGAACCTAAAGAAGATATATTCCTTTTCTGTCTTGTTATCAACCTTAAATTTCACAACGGATTTCTCTGCTTCCTTCTTCGGAGCCTCTAACCCGGTTCGAATCCCGGCGGGTCCGTTATCTTGCATAGATTGTCAGAACGTCTCCGTCTTCAAGAACGTGATCAAGCCCAACTCTTTGTCCATCAAATCTAACACTTCTTCCCCATACTTTTGCGTATCTAAAATTCCTTAGAAGATCTCTGTGAAGTTTTCTGCAGACATCCTCTACTCTTGCCCCTCTTTTCAGAATCATCGGTTCGTTATCAGCCTTCCCGCCGGGAGGCTTTAGGAAAACCCTGATAAAATCGAGCTTTCTGTAGATTTCTTCCATAAGCCTATCAAGATTAACCCTCTTCTCGGCTGAAATCGGAATAACATTAGGAGGGACATCTATCTTAAATAGATCAATTTTGTTTACAACAGTTATTGATGGGATGTAAACGCGATTCCCCATTATCGCATCAATCAGCCTGTCGATCGTGATATCTTCTCTGATTATGATTTCTCCGTTGTGAATCTTGTGCTCCCTCAAAATATCCTTAATCGTCTGCTCGCTTAGAGACAGATCTACAGTCGATTTTATTGTTAATCCACCTGTAGCTTTTTTCTTTATAACGATATCGGGTGGCTTCTCATCGAGCCTTATTCCTCCTTCGTATAGCTCCTTTTTTATTATCCTCACGCTATCTAACGTGAAGACATCTGTGACTATGAGGACTAAATCAGCCTGCCTGACGATGGAGAGGATTTCTCTACCCCTTCCTCTCCCCTTTGAAGCTCCTTCGATCAGTCCCGGAGCATCAACGATTTGGATTTTCGCTCCGTTGTATCTGAGAATTCCCGGAACCGGTTTCAATGTCGTAAAATCGTAATCTCCCACTTCACTTTTCGCATTTGTCAGTGCATTCAGGAGGGTTGATTTCCCAACTGAGGGATATCCTACGAGAACAACTGTTGCATCCCCCTCTTTCTTTATGGAATATTGAGAAGAAGATCTTTTCTTCTGTTTTTCAGCTTCTTCTTTAAGTCTTGCCAGTTTTGCCTTTAATCTGCCAATATGATGCTCTGTAGCTTTATTGTAAGGAGTTTTCCTTATTTCCTCCTCAAGCCTCTTTATCTCCTGAAGGATATTCATTGTAAACTCAATCCAAATAAAGGTTAAAAAATTTTACAGGAATTTCCTCGGATCCGTTATCCTCCCTTCAACCGCTGAAGCTACGGCAGTCGCCGGAGAGGCTAGATATATCTCCGCGTTTGGGTTACCCATTCTTCCTTTGAAGTTTCTGTTCTGCGTTGAGATGCAAACCTCCCCATCAGCGAGAATTCCCATGTGTATACCGACGCACGGTCCACAACCGGGTGGGATGATAATTCCACCGGCTTCGACGATCGTTCTGAGATATCCCATTTCTTCAGCTTTTATAAAAATTTCTCTGCTCGCCGGTCCCACAATAAGTCTGACGTTCTCGGCTACCTTCCTACCCTTTAGAATTCTTGCAACGATCTCTATGTCGCTGAGTCTACCGTTTGTGCAAGTCCCAATGAATACCTGATCAACCTCTATCCCCTCAACATCTTCAACATCCACAACATTATCGACATTGTGGGGTGCGGCAACTTTAGGTGAAATATCGCTCACATCAAAGTATAACTCTTTTTCATATTCTGCATCCTCGTCGGGTTTGATTTCTCTGAATTTTTCTGCTCTTTCTCTCTCAGACAGATATCTCTTCGTCATCTCATCGCTTTTGAACAATCCGGCTTTTGCACCACACTCTATTACCATATTCGCTATTGTCAGTCTTTCGTCAATGCTCATTCTATCGACACAATCGCCGTGGAATTCAAGAGCCTTGTATGTTGCCCCGTCAACCCCGAGTTCTCCGATCACAGATAGGATGACATCCTTTGCAAAAACACCCTTGCTGAGTTTTCCATTCAAATCAATTCGGAATGTTTCTGGAACTCTGAACCAATTCTTTCCCAAAACTACCGCTATTGCTATGTCTGTAGATCCCATTCCTGTTGAAAAGGCTCCCAAGGCTCCGTAAGTGCATGTGTGGCTGTCGGCACCTACCACGAGATCACCCGGATTAACAATCTTTTCAATCATTATCTGGTGAATTATCCCATCACCGGGTTTGTTGAAATCGGCACCAAGCTCTTTTGCGAATTCTTTAATGAGTTTTTGATCGTTGCTGAGTTCCCTTCTTGGAGATGGAGCTGCGTGATCTATAAAGAAGTGGGTGTTTTTTGCAGCCTTTATCTTATCCTTTGGAAATCCTAAAGATTTTATCTGACGTATCGATAGGGGTGCAGTTCCATCCTGTAGAGCGATGTGATCTATATTTGCGACAACAATGTCCCCCGCATAGGCTTCTTTTCCGCTTTTTTCGGAGAATATCTTTTCTGCAATTGTTTTACCCATGCACACTTTGAAGGGGGAGCATTATTTAAAAACTTCTTAAACCACAAACTTCATAAATCTAAGGTGCCCAATCATTATAGGGGCCGGTAGCTCAGACTGGAAGAGCGCCGCCTTGGCATGGCGGAGGCCTGGGGTTCAAATCCCCACCGGTCCATGCTTTGATGATTTTCTTCATAATTTACAGTTTTTACATTGTTTAAAGCAATATAGAGGCTATTAAGACGAGATTCGAGCTCTTGCAGTCTCTTTTCCAATCTACCGTATGACAGAAGTTTTAAAACCTCGAAATCATTCCCGAAACTTAACAAAATGTATGTCGTCCCATTAATCCTTAGCTCGAAGATTTCGGCTTTTCTTCCAATCAAGCTCTCCAACTCACTTGGAAGCTTAATCGCTGGATAGGTTTTGTTCTTTTTAGCCCTGAGACGGTATATTTTTGCTTGTCCCAATTTCTTTATATCCATGGGATTTCGTTTAACCGTTGGGTTTTGAGCATTTTCATTTTTAACGGTTTAATTTTTGTAGATTTTTTCATGAAGTTTTTAAAATTCAAAAAATGAATGAAAATTTTATTTTTTTTAAATTTTTGATTAATTAAAATAAAAAAGTAAAAATTTTTCAAAAAAATTGAAAAAAGAAAAAAATCGTGAGAATTTGGAATGGGGAAGCCCCACCCCTTATGACGGGGAGGTGGTCACGTAACTCCTAAGTTTTAACTATCAATCATGGTGATGTCGCCTCGACAGGTGGTAGCTCTTTCCAGTCAACTAAACCTAGTTTTTCCCAATATTGAGGTTTGATGAAAGCCTTAGCCCAGTGCTTAGCCCACTTCACAGCCATGTCTTCATCAATGGCTTCCTCAGGAATTCCTAGTCGTTCAGCCATACCTTTACGGAACGCCTCAGCCACTGGTCTCAATTCTTCAGGTAGCTCTGATATTTTTGTGGGATTTGATTTTATAAGTCTCGGTAATCCTTTCAATTTTGGAAAAACTAACTCTAACGCATCTTTGACTTTAGCAACTCTCTTCATACTCTCCACCTCCCCTACTTCCCTAAGTCTCGCCTTCAAACCTACGCATCCATTACACCTGAACAGATCGAGTTTGTAATTAATCCCTAAAGTCTTGTGAAGAAATTCAACAGCAGAGCACAAAGTGGGAATAGCACCTCCTAAGGCTGATAATTCAAGTTCTTCCTCCTTGGAAAGTGCAATTATTATATATCCTATCAACCTTGACTTGTTCGTATCCTTTTTTACCTTTATTCTCATACTCTCCACCTCCATCTGCTCAGAATTTCATCGATGACGTATCTCAAACCCTCAACTCGCTCCTCGATTGATCCCAGGATCCTACCAATATTGAAACGTGAGTGTAACCTGACGATAGTTTCTTCGAGAAAGTTCCTCAGAGCTTCTCTTTCTTGACACGTTAAAATCCGATATCTACCTAACATGAACATCACTTACTTATTACATTCTTTTTTTCAATTCTGTAGTAATGACATGTGTATGAGACCAATACCTCCTCGTCTTTAGGTGCATATATTGTGATCTTCAGAGATCCAAAGAAATGATAAGGCATGTGCTCGTAGTCGACAGGGAGCTATTTCCCGATGGGGCGTGCGTCGACTGCTACCTCGATCTCGGCAGGGGAGCACCCGAGGCAGGGTGCATAGCAGCTGGCATAACCTACAGCGGAAGGATAATCGCAAACGTCGCGGCAGGAGTGTTTGTTCAGCACGTGCATCGAAGGCTGAAGGCAAATCACTTCTTCATCGACCTGAACTCTTGCACTGCCGAGTTCATGTTTCTGAGAAAAAGAGGGGCTGCTGGACATGCGGAAAGCCATGAGATTTTTCCACTTTATTTTTCTGATGTTTTCTTTCGCCGGAGAAATAATAATCGAGAGGCCGGAACAGGGTTGTCTGTGCGATGCTCATAGCGCTCAGCGTGATCTCACACCTCCTGGCAGTTCTGATAGTGATTGCGGTTCTGTGCTACGCCTACAAGAGGAATCTGCATACAGTTCGCTGAGCACGTTAGAATCCTTGTATTTGCGCTACTAACCTTTGCCGTGCTCTTTGTCGTGGCATACACTCTGGAAATGACAAGGCTGTAGTTTGCGTGCCTTGCAGTGATGATTGTGATTTCCGGGGCTATTGCGGTGCTTGCGAGGTGGAGCAGGTATGATGCTGAGGAAACTGAGTAAGTGCATAAGAATTTACGAAATCTCTAGACCTAGAGGAGGATGTTTTCTTAAGGCAGTAAACTTTCCGTTCAGTGTCATCATCGACACGAGCGAATTCGCAAAGCTATACATCCAGATTTTCTCAGCTTCTCTTTTTAGAAGGGAGAGAGATCTTGAGAAGAAGTTAAAAAAGATACTCGAAGCCCTAAGCTTTGAATATATACCAACTCGGGGTGTATAGGGTTCGGATTTTATAGCACCAACAAGTCTTCTTCCCCATCTTGAGGGTTCTATCTTTGTTTCATATTCACTAAAATTCTTAGGATATCGTTTGTAGGATTATGTTGAGATATTACCATTCTAAGACCTCCAATATCTGCATCTAAATTTTTTTAATTCACTCTTCAATTTAAAAATTTTCATTAAGTGTGTAGGATTTATAAACTTTTATATTCTGATGATATTTCCTATGATATTTCCTGAACAACATGGTGATGCTTTCGGGAAGCGCAGTTTAGTTGAATCCGTCTTCAACTCTTTCAAACAGCAGATCAGAATCTTTTTCTGTTCAATTACTGCTAAAAAGCTGGTTGAAAATCGGAACCTGTTCTGCAAGCTGTTCGTGTCTTACTACAACCACTTGAGGTAGTTAAGTTGACAAAGCTAAGGTGAAGAAAGCATAAGATTCTACGATGGATCTGCATCAAATCGAGAGGATTAAGTATATATAATGTATGCTTTTATAGTGAATATTAATGGGAGAGATATGCGTCAAAGTTCCAAGAGATTTAGTTAGAATCTTGAAAGTGAGAGATGAGGACATTCCGAAGCTAGTTAGACTCTACTTAGCTATCGAACTTTATAGGGAAGGAAAGGTCAGCTTAGGAAAAGCTGCTGAGATTGTTGGAGTTAGCAAGTGGGAAATGATGGAAATCTTAGCATCCAAGAATATTCCAATACAGCATGACGTAGAAGATTTGAAGAAGGACATAAAGACTTTGGAAGAGATGTTATGATCGTAGTTTCGAACTCAAGCCCTTTAATTGCGTTAGCTAAGATAGGGAGATTGCATATTCTAAAAAAGCTCTTTGGTGAGATTATAATTCCGAAAGCTGTTTGGAATGAGGTTGTTGTTAAAGATAAGGGAAAACCCGGAGCTGAAGAGGTTAAGAAGTTGAGAAATAAGGGCGTTAGATTTAGCGACGAAGTAATTGATAAACTAAAGCAGAAATGGAAAGACAAAAACTTATCTTGACCTCCTATACAACCTTATCTCTGTATTTTCTGACACGATATCGAAACCCATGGGATCAGTCTCTAGAACCTCATAGAGTGGAAGATATGCCGATAATCCCCTAACAGCAACAAATTCTCCAACAGATAATACTCTTCCCCTTAAGACTAGCTCTATCGAATGTTCTCGCAATAATTCTCGGTATCCTTGTATGCTCTGAAAGTTCTTCTCTGATTAAAACAACCCTTTTCGCTATTGCAGGCTCAAGATTCTCAATTTCAACGTGATGACCGATTACGATCGTTTGTGTGCTGTCAATGCTGGAGTCAT
>CBEWZU010000067.1:0-9653 GCA_965561205.1 uncultured Archaeoglobaceae archaeon
AAAAAGCTCCGTTCAGCTTGCAAACTCCATACTGAATTATTCCATCGTGGTTTATCTATTAAGACATTCGTATCTAAAACTGGCATCTATCTCTCGCCTTTTCTCTTAACTTCTTCAAAGTTTTAAGCTCCTCGTCTAAAGGAAACTCTACAATCTCATCCACATCTATCTTCAAAAGATCTATATATTCTTCTTTGGTTACACTATCAGGTAATTTCAATTCTACGTATCTCTCTATAATATCTCTGATTTCTCTCTCGTTAATCCAATCTGGAACCTCTATTACAATTTGTTTTGGCATAAATTCAGTAATTCAGTTAGCTCCTACAGTTTATAAACCTTCTTAATCTTTCTTTTAATTCCTTTAGCCCATTTATCGCCTTTCTCTCTTCTCCAATCGTAGAAGATGTAACTATAAAAGCTAAGATCTTTAATCCCAGTTCAAACCAATCTTGAGGTGTATATTTTGTCACAACGACTATCCAGAATTCACGAAATTTTCGATATTCTTACAAAATGTCGCTTCACAGTAGTTCCGAAAGTGAAATATTTGGCAATCAGATAAAAATCGTGATAGGTTTTGGGGGTAATCCCCATTTAGGTAAACCTAATTGCCAACTTTCGGATCTACTGTTCAAAGCGGGGTAGCTCACCTCCAAGGTTAGCACGAAGAGTCGAGCGATTATTTCATTTTCTTTCTTGACTCTGCTATAGCATTTTTTGCTTTATGGATAAAATCTTCAGCATCCTTCAGTATATCCTCAGCCAGATCTTTCGAAACTTCTTTGGAAATCCCATAGTCGCTCTCCTCTCTCAAATCAAATGCTCTACTAAGCTTTGAGCAATCATTCTCGTCTAAATTCAACTTTTCTCTGTTTTCCCACACTAAATATATCGTTCCCCTGTGCGTTTTGGAATCCATTCCAAGACTGAGAAGCATAGCCTTTGCAGCGTGAAACATCGCATAATATGACGTGCTACAACATCTCTCATACAATTCCATCTCA
This sequence comes from uncultured Archaeoglobaceae archaeon, assembly GCA_965561205.1. Lineage (GTDB taxonomy): Archaea > Halobacteriota > Archaeoglobi > Archaeoglobales > Archaeoglobaceae > Geoglobus. The sequence continues at coordinate 1,008 of CBEWZU010000067.1, forward strand.
AATTCCTTTTTGGCATCCTGAATAAGTTTCTCGGCTTTCCTGATTCTCAGTTCGATTTCATCCAATCTTTATGCCCTCCTTCTCAATAGAGACAATCAGTGAAAATTTCATTCTTTTCATATTCTCAAAGGTTTTTTTGTCAATAACCTTCACCGAGATCAGCCTTCCAATTTCTGGAATGAAAGAATATGCCACTTTTCTGACATCATTTTCTATTTTCTCGTCGTTTACAACTATTAGAATGTCTATGTCACTATCCTCTTTAAAATCGCCTCTGGCATAGGAACCGAAAACGATCACTTCCTCTACTTTATCTCTGAATTCCTTTTTGAGTTTCCTCGAAAGCTCCATGAGTTTTTCGTGCATTAAATCTCATTACTCGTAGAAATTTAAATCACTTTCGTCTAATTTTTGTCGTGAAATTTCCATTTAATCTTTTTTCAATCTCTTTAGCCCATTTATTTCCCTTCTCTCTTCTCCAGTCGAAGAAAAGTAAGCTATACAACCTTTAAACAATTAGATAGAAAAAGAACCCCGGAACCTCAAAATGTTTATAATGTTTAGAACAGAGCTCGTAAAGAAAAAACCTGTCTCTCTGAGGAGTAGATGCGGCATCCTTGTTTCAAAAAAGAGCTGGAAAATCGATCAAAACTGCAAAGAAATCTTTGTTTGGCGGAATTTCTCTGTTAAACTGTTCTATACCTTATATGAGGAGATTTCCCTTCTTTCCTGATTAATCTCAGACCTTCAAGCTTTTTCAGATGAGACAACACAGTCGGTTTCGAAATTCCCAACTCTTTCGCTATTTCACCACTCCTCTTTGGTGTGCTCAGAATTTTTAAGATGTTCTTGTCGATCTCATCCAGCACACTTTGCACATCTTTTTTAAAGATCACTTCAAACTTATTTGCAGTAGCTTTGAACTCCACATTTACCAACGGGTGTTTCTTGCACTCTTCACGGATCATCATTATACCATACCCATATTTTTCTATGAATCCTGTATCATATAACAGCTGGCATAACGTTGGATTTCTCGGGATGTGCTCTGGATCGCTCAAATCAACACCGGGCATAAGGCTACCGGGATTTCTTACAACTATCCTATCAGGATGTATGAATATTTTTATGTCAGATGGTATTGCATAATTTCGGTGGGCGAACGCATTTATTATCGCTTCCCTTAAAGCTCTCAAAGGATATTCTTCAATCTTTATTCGTTTTGTTCCAACAACAACCTCCATTCTTCTAACTTCCCTAGCGATATCCGCAAAAACATCGTCTATCATCTCCCATATAGGGCCGTGGTATTCCTTGCTGCTTTTTGGTTCTTCATCGATGAACACCACCCTGCACTTGCAATGGATGAATTCTGAAGCATCGGTAAAGAAGAGAACTCCGGCGTTCGTTAACCTATCGCCTTTCACTGCTTTAACGCTTTTTAGATATTTCATCCACATTTCTTCCGGTATTTTCTTTCCTCTCGCTTTTTCCATGGTTTCAAAGAACCACCTTACATAATCCATGTTGATATGCTCAACGCTCATGTTTGGCATTTCATCCCAGTTTACGGCTCCGAGTTCAGCCGATAATGCGATGATTTCCTGAATTGAGAGAGGTCTTATCCCGGTGCCAATTCGTATGTATGCAACACCCCCTACGGAGCAAAGAGCTCTTGATTTTTCAACTTCTATAACGATGATGTCCTTATTTTCAATCGAGAATTTGTGTGTTTTGATTTTTGGAGGAGGTATGATGGATTGAAGCGAATTCGCTATGGCATCAAGGACTTTTTTCGCATCGCATCCAACTATGTTGCCTTCATCGTCAACCCCTATCAGTATGTATCCGCCGTCCGCATTTGCAAGAGCGCATACTTCCCTGTAAATGTCTTTCGTAACGTCTCTTTTAAATTCAATCCTTTCCGACTCTCCTTCTTTTATCAGTTTCAGGACAAAGCCAATGTTCACACTTACTGTTAAGTACTGTAAACTATATAAACTTTACAGTAAAGCCATTACTGTTAAAAATTTTGGTTTACAGTATTTAACGGTAAGAATTTTTGCATGTCTCCAAAATCTTTTTTATTACGATTTCAAGATTTTCTGTTTCGTTTACCCAGAACCCGTTTATGACAGAGTAAAGCGGAATTGATTTAACAACCTCCTATTAAATTTTGAATTCGTTTTTGAGAATCATCGCTATCTAATTCATTAGTTTTGGTACTTCTTTTGTTGCAACCACCCATACGACTTCCAGTCTCACACCGAAATACGAATGTATTAGTTTATCCCGCATTCCCGCAATCTTTTTTCAGTCAGTATCTCTATATTTTTCTTTGAGTTTTGCCGAGATATTTTTGACAGCCTCACCGATGATCTCAATGTTGCGAATTACAGCATCCTGTTTTTCCTCATTTCTGAGAAAATCATCGTAACTCAAATTTTTCATGTAATTCTGAATTCTTCTGCACGCTTCGAGGATATCAAGCAAGAACTCCTTGTCCCCTCTACGCATAGATTAAGCCTCTCTTAATGCTCTCCTTTATGTACGGAATTCTGATGGTCTCCACTCCATCTTTAGTAATCAGATCAACTTTTTTACCCAACAGTGCTTCGAGGTATTCAATCAATTTCAGATACTTTTCGAGTGTAAGTTCCTCAATGTAAAATTCGACGTAAATATCTACGTCGCTTTTTGCAGTCTCCTCCCTCCTTGCATAGGATCCAAAAACGCCTATTCTTTTTACACTAAAGTTCTTCCTGAGTTCATCTTTATGTTCCTTCAGAATCTTTAAAATATCCTCGATATCCATACTGTCCACCTCATCTCCGTTAACATCAGTTAATTCGGTATACCTAAATCATTTTCGTCTCAAAATTTCTCCGACTTTTCTTTCAATCTCTTTAGCCCATTTATCGCCTTTCTCTCTCCTCCAGTCGTAGAATACGTAAGCTATACATCCTACAAAGGTCGTAGCCGATATCTTCAATCCCAACTCGAACCAGTCCTGCGGCTTGTATCTAATCACTATTTCAAGCTCTCCAGTCTCGTTTATCCAGAATCCGTTTATAACCGAGTATAATGGTACTGATCTAATTCTCTCTACTAATTTACCGTCTTTGCAAACTCTCGCTTTCCATAACGGGTCGTAAGCTTCGGCAAATGAAAGCATAAACGGTTTTGTTGCGTTTACTTCTTTGAATAAAGTATCGCATGCTCTTAAGCTGAGATTTCTTCTTATTATGCTCCAAAACTTTTTAAGAATCTTTAACTTATGATTACATTATGAGAGAGATAGTAGTTAAAATCCCAGAGGATATAGCTAAAGAAATCGAAAACTTAGAAAAAATAGATGTTTCCTCAGTTGTAAACAGATTCTTAATAGAAAAGATTTCAGAACTTGTGAAGATCAAGAAAATATTGGAAAAATCGGAATTGACTGAGGAAAAAGCAAAAGAGCTTGCGGAAGAAGTTAATGAAGCTTTGTACAAGAGATATAAAAAATTGTATGAACAGGAGTTTAAGCTATGAAATTAGTTGTCGACGCAAATGTTGTGTTTTCAGCTTTGGTTAAGAAAGGTATAGCGTTTTCAGTGTTTTTACTAAATTCTCTGTCAAAGAAGTTTGAATTTATAGCACCGGAATACCTTTGGATAGAAATTGATAGTAAAAAAGAAAAAATATTGAAGTATTCAAGGCTTTCCGAAAAAGAGTTAGATGAATTGATAAGTTTCTTAAAAAGAGAAATAGAGATAATACCAAGCTCTGAATTTCTAGAGTTCATTCCGAGAGCAGAAAATTTTCTTAAAGGTCATGAGAAAGATACCCCATACTTAGCTTTAGCATTGGCTTTCGATTGTGCAATATTTTCAGGAGATGAGAAGTTGAAGAGATTATCTCCAGTTCCTGTATATTCCCCAAGGGAATTGCTTAATATTCTGATAGGAAAGGAAGATCTCGAAAGTTCTTAAGTCGTAACGTTCAGGTATTATTACGATTTCAAGCTCTCCTGTTTCGTTTATCCAGAACCCGTTTATGACAGAATAGAGCGGTATCGATCTGACTTTCTCTACTAATTTTCCGTTTTTGTATATCCTCGCTTCCCATAATGGATCGTAAATTTCAGCAAACTAGAGCGTGAATGACTTTGCTGCAGTGTTTGGGACTTCAGTAGTTATTTTTCACCTACACTCCCCAAAAATCGTCTAACCAATTTCTCATCGAGGTAATATCCTTTATCGAGAAATTTTTGAATGAAAGATTTTACTTCAGAAATGATTTCTCTTTCTTTCGCTATTTTCAGCAATCCCAGCTAACCTATAAATTTTAAACCGAGCTTCTCTGCTACTTTTCTTCCTTTGCGATTGTCGATGAGTAGCGGTAAGTTCAACTCCATAGCCAAAGCAATTGCCTCAGCTTCTCCTTCGTCAACGATAAGTCTTAGAGCCTTAACTAAGTTGAAGTCTTTGGGTTCAGTAACCTTCAAAGTTTTAAGTGACGAGAAAAACTCCTTTTCTTTTTTGAACAACTCCTTCTGAACACTTTTTGGTATTAACACACTGTCAAATAAATTATCAAGGATAAAAATAGCCTCAGATTTCTTTAGAATTATTAGAGGCGAGGTATTAGAAACTATCTGCATTCTTTAGCTCCTTCTGCAATTCCTCTTCGTCCCAGTTAATTATGCTCACTTTTTTATCGCTTAGAACTTTCATGAAGTCTTCCAAACATAAGTCAGCTAAATCTGAAGCTTGCTTTAACGTTAATTTTCCCTCTCTATAAAGCTGAACGGCTACAGCTATTCTAACGTCTTTTTCCGGTAATTCATCGGGAACTTCGATTACAACTTTGGGCATAACTTAATTTGGAGTTTTATCGTTTATAAATTTTCTTGAGAATGTTCTTAATCTTTCTTAATCTCTTTAGCCCATCTATCTCCCTTCTCTCTCTCCTCCAATCATAGAAGATGTAACCAATGCAACCTATGAAGGTTGTAGCAGAAATCATTAATCCAAGTTCAAACCAATCTTGAGGTGTGTATCTGATAACGATTTCGAGATTTCCAGTTTCGTTTATCCAGAATCCGTTTATGATGGAGTATAATCTAACCTTTTCTACTAGTTTACAGTCCTTTGTATATCCTTGCTTCCCATAATGGATCGTAAGCTTCAGCAAAGCTAAATATGAAGGGTTTTTCACACCCAAGCAATTATTCGATCTCAACAACTTCAAGAAAGTCAACTCTTTTAAAATCTTCATCAAATGTGGCAATCTTCCTAATTCCATAATGCTTGTACGTTGCAGCTATCAAAGCATCATTTGGTAGTAAGTTATAATTTTTCATTAACTTCCAGATTTCAGAGACATTCTGATAATCCCTCAAAAGTCTAAATCATCCAGTAGGTTAAAAAACTTTGTTAACTCTTCCAAGAAATATTCATACCCGTTACCGGATACAAACTCTCTAAATCTCCTATAGGATCTGATATTAAACTTCCTTTCAGCAATTTTTCTTGAAATTACGTAAAGTGTTTCGTTTATCACTGTAAAAGACGTGAACAGCGGTTCTTCAAGTTCAAAAATTTTAGTTGCTTTTTCTGTCAACTCAGTTTCAAACAGAAAATTGTAAAAAACGTTTGTATCTACCATTATCACATTAATGCCTCCTCTTCGAACTCCTTTAGTTCTTCAACTTTCGCTTTTCCAAGAATTCCCCTATACAGCTTAACAACATCTTTCCTATCCTTTATAATCGCAATCTTCAGCTTCGCTTTATCCTTTAAATCAACATCCTCAAGGGGTTTAAAAACCCCGTTTTCGTATATAACTTCGATAACCTTTGGCATGAACGTATTTTGGATCTCAAATTTAAAATAGTTTACCAGAGTCTACAAAATTATCTCAGTTCTGACCTTCTCCCCGCCCTAAACAGTAGTTCCGAAAGTTCAAGTTTTGATAATCAAGTGTTTATAAACCCTTTATAAAGCTTTATAAATCAATGACCCCTTTAATTGCCAACCTTTGAAACTGTGTAAAGCGAGGCTTTCAGCTCGCAAGGAGTGTGACACACCACTACTGACGAATTATTTAAATCAAGCTTTTTGCTTTAGCTTATATAGAGTTTCTTTAACTTTTTCTTTCAATCTTTGAAGCCAATTTATCTCTTTTCTCTCTTTTCCAGTCGTAGAAGATGTAACAGATGCATCCTACGAACGTTAGAGCTGAAATCTTTAATCCAAGTTCAAACCAGTCTTGAAATATTTATCTAGCTCCGAATGGCACGAAAATTTATATAATGCGTTACAGAGAAGGTAGAATAATGGAGTTCAGGTGGATAGAAACTAATCCAGAAATCTGCGGTGGAAAGCCTGTAATAAGGGGAACGAGAATTCCAGTAAAGTTGATTTTAGAGCTACTGGCAAAGGGTTGGACTATTGAAGACATAAAGGAGGAATACGAATTAACAGAAGAGCAGATAAGGGAAGCTATAAAATACGCGTCTCATCTGCTCGAAAGCGTTAGAATTGTAAAGTTATGAAGATTTTTAATCGACGAGAATGTTCCAAAATCGATATACATCGAGTTAAAGTTTCTTATCTAGATTTTTCTGAACAAGTTTAACTTTCAAATCAGAGACTTCAGCTATATCTAAGAAATCTCTGTCTCTAGTTATTAGTTCCTCATCTCTGTTTATGCAGATTGAAGCGAGCAAAACATCAGCAAATGGTTTAGTTTTTCCAACTTTTACTAGTTTAAGTTGAATTCTGTGAGCCAAAATGTAGTCTTCTTCCGTTGGGAAAATTACGTTTCCATTAAATTTTTTGTAAAGGACTATTTTAGGATATTCAACAAAAGTTACAACTGTTATATTTTCTAATATTTCTTCTCTTTTCCTAATTCTATCGATTATTACACTGGTATCCAATACTACCACTCTAACCTCTCCTTCTCCTTATTTCTAAGTTCTTCAACATCGTAGATTTCTAATTCTTCAAATAACTCTTCATCACTAATTCCCAAGATTTTTCTAAGCTTATTTACTGGTACTCCCTCTTTATACACTGTAGAAATAATTTCCTCTATTTTTCTCCTAACTTCGTTATAATCAACCCAGTCAGGAACCTCAATAATTATCTGCTTCATGATAATACTTTATTTCTCTTAGGATTTAAGTCTTCTCTTTAGATCTTCTACTACATCTTTCAAGCTTCTACCTTTGATTAGGTCTTCAACAGCTTTGGTGTCTAAAGCTAAATATTTGCCCGATTTCAATCCAAATTCAATCCATTAAGCTTTAAAGCTAAGGCGATGAATGGGAAATCGTCGGGGTCGAATTCATTTGCTATTTTCTTAGCCATTTGAATACCTAATAGATTTCAATTTTAACTTAGCTTTGAATAAGATTAGGTCGAAAGCCGATTTCGAAACTTTAGTCAAAAGTTTATCTTTATGTTCTTTAATCTCTTCAAAAACGTATTGAACGGTGTAAAGCTCCAAGAATGGCAGAAACAGTATTCTTCTAACCTTTCCATCTCTAAGCAGGCATGCAATAATCTTATTGGTATCAACGATTAATTTCATCTTCAACTCGTCTCCTAATTCCTCTTTTGATTTCCTTGTCCAGCCTCATTATATCTTCCTCTGTTAGCCTGGAATCTTCCGTAAGTTTATCCATGGTTAAAATAGATAGAACATAGCTCACGACATCCTCTCTGATAATTCTTTCCACTACCAATTTTAAAAATGGATCCGATTCGATTAGAGCATGTATTTCTTCCGGAAGCTCAATCGTTATTGTTTTGGGCATAACTTAATTTGGAGTTCTAACGTTTATAAATCTTCTTGAGAATTTCTTGATCTTTCTTTCAATCATTTAAAGCCAATTTATTCTTCCTTGTAGAATAGATATCCAATGCAACCTGTGAATGTAATAAGTGAGATAATGTAGGAAGGTAAACAGATCTTGTAGAATCTCTCATAGACTATTTCAATTGGTACCGATTCGTTAGATACGACGTAAGCGTTAACGACGCCGTAAGCTTTCAAGGGTTCTTCGCCGCCAAGTTTCCAGTCTTTGGAGTATTCCTCCGTGAAGATTACGTATTTCAAGGTTTCATTAAGAGCTTTACTGAGTTCAGCGTACTTTTGTTATCTCTATATTTCTGTTATTTTAGTCCCCTAACACGTTGTTTTAAGTCAAGTTTGATGATAAATACTGGCACGAGTGTTAAAATCAATATAACAATAGTAACATTAATTAAATTTATTTTAATTTTGAATAAATAATTTAGCTAAAACACAGTTAGTGGTATCAGCGCTATACTGAGACCAAATGAGTGCAATCCTTTCTATCCAATCTATTTCATCCTTGCCGAAAAACACATATGACCAAGCAAATTCCTGTAAGAATAGAACAAATACAGTTCCAAATATTAATCTAAGAACTTCCACAGCATCCATCTTAACCCCCAACATTAGAACTTACAGTAAAAAATATAAGCACTCCGCTTACAATAAGCAAATAAAAAAATAGAATTGTCACACTTGAAATACTATACAAAGAATATATTATAATATATAAAACTTAACGGTAATGTCACTATAATGTTGATAGATTATAGTAATGGATGCACAATTTAAGTG
>CBEWZU010000068.1:0-9569 GCA_965561205.1 uncultured Archaeoglobaceae archaeon
AATAAGTTCATGCTCCTCATTTTCGACGAAGTCCATCATCTGCCTTCAGAATCTTATAGCCAGATTGCAGAGATGAGTGCCGCCCCTTATCGCCTCGGTTTAACAGCAACATACGAGAGAGATGATGGACGTCACTCTTTGCTACCTGAACTTGTTGGAGGTAAGATTTTCGAGCTTAGGCCTGAGGATCTCGCAGGAAAACATCTCGCAGAATACACTGTAAAGAGAATTTACATCCCTCTGACAGAGGAGGAAAGGAAAGCCTACGAATCCAAAGCCGGCATATTCAGGGAATACCTAAAAAGAAAGGGAATAGTGCTGAGAAGTTTGGATGATTTTAACAAAGTCATCATGGCGACAGGATACGATGCAAAGGCTTACGAAGCGTTAAGGGCATGGGATGAGGCCAGAAAAATTGCCTTCAACTCGAAAAACAAGCTTGTTAAACTCAGGGAACTCCTTGAAAGGCACAGAGGAGACAAGATAATAATCTTCACACGCTACAATGATTTGGTCTACACAATCTCGAAGATCTTCCTAATTCCAGCCATCACGCACCGCACCTCAAAGGATGAAAGACGGATGATCCTCGACGGCTTCAAAAGGGGAAAGTTCAAAGCAATCGTCAGCAGTCAAGTACTCGATGAGGGGATAGATGTGCCCGACGCAAACGTTGGAATAATCGTGAGCGGGAGCGGAAGTGCGAGGGAGTTCATCCAGCGGCTTGGAAGAATCCTAAGACCGGCAAAGGGAAAAGATAAGGCAATTCTTTACGAACTTATATCCAGAGATACCAAGGAAGTCTATACAGCAAGAAGGAGGCGAAAGCATGCTTCCAAAAGAGCTCCTTGAAGTCAGGAAATCAAGGGGAAAAATATTCCCAAAGTTCGCAGATAAACGGGATCACGCCTTAGCGGAGAAGATAATAAAAATCTTCAAAGCTGGGAAGGGTAGAAAGTACGGTTCTGTCCTTTCAGCACTGAAATCTCTGGAAAACGCAGAGAACTACAGAAAGGTAAGAGGATTTGTGAAAGTTATGGAGAACTTCTGCGTCGATAAAGTCTGCATGTTCGATGAATCATCACCCCTCGATCCCGTGAAGGTGAGGATGTTTCTATTCGAGAGGGGATACGTGACGACAAAGAAAGAAAGACAGCGCGTCATAGAGAGTGCTGCCAGATACTTTAACACAACGCCTGAAGAGATCGCGAGGGCCATGTTTGCAGATAGAGACGAGGAGCTCATCCTTGCTAACGTCAGGCAGATAGACGCTAACACTCTTATTAAACTTTACAACCTCTCTCTGCTTCAGACTACCCTGTTCAATTGCCTCCGCATGACTTTCTGGACTTCATCCAACCATAAGGAAATCTTCCGCCGCATAAAATGGCTCGGACTGATGTACGAGCTTTACGAGGAGGACGGTCAAATTCTTACAGATGTGACTGGCCCTGCGTCCATTTTGAAGATGACAAGGAAGTACGGAACATCGATGGCTAAGATAATTCCCTCCATTATAAGAGCAGACAGGTGGTGGATAAGGGCCGAGATTCTCGATGATTCGAACAAGATCTACATCTTGGAGATAGACGACAGCTACAAACACCTGTTTCCAGAGTGGGATGAGAAGGTCGAATATGATTCCTCACTCGAAGAGGAGTTCGTTAGGAAGCTAAAGGCGATAAAGCCAGATGTCGAAATAGTAAGGGAGCCGGACATTGTTAAAGCCGGTAGATACGTGTTCATTCCGGACTTTCTCATTAGAAAAGGGGAAAAGAAGGTTTACGTAGAAATTGCCGGCTTCTGGACACCCAAATACATAGAAAAGAAGATTAAGAAAATAAGAGAGGCTAAAATCCCCTTGATTTTAATCGCAAGGGAGGAATTCGGGGAAGGGAAATTAAATGATGCAATTGTGTTTTCGAAAAGGATACCGTACGGAGAGATCGTGAGGAGGATAAATGATTATCTGAGAGAGGATGTCAAGGAGATCAAATTCAGGGAGGATGTGGTCAACCTGAATGAGCTTTCAAACGTGTATGGTGTTTCTGTAAAAGAGATTGCAACCCACATACCAAAGGATTACGTTTTAGCAGGGAGCTATGCAATGAAAAGATCTATTTTCGAGCGATTGCGTGCCGAATTAGAGCAGGCAAACCCCGAAAAGCTGTCCGATGTGTCTCCCATCTTGAAGAAATACGGCGTAGGCAGTGACATTCTTCCGTATATAGGTTATAGGATAAGGTGGGGCGGGCTAACTGAGGAGGACGCGATTGTTGAGAAGATTTCTAAGACCTTTTAACTCATTTAAGGGTGCAAATCACGGAACCGGAGCTAATGGGCTATGGACATTCTCTTGTTGTCTTGATTTCAACTTTTAGTCGCAAGGAGTCCCCTTTCCGAAAGAAATGAGTTAGTTGTGACACATCTATCGCATAGTGCTTTCAGGAGGAAGTTATCCAAAAATTATCTGGATATCTGAACGTTAAGGTGAAGAGAGTATCACAAATTATGTTAGTATACTAAAACACTTAATAAAACACTAAAACACCAATAATAAACGAGATTCGAAAGATTGTGGATAGCGAGTTGGTTTCGTATCAGATTGGCGATATATGGTGTAAAAACTGTGGATTTTTCAAGTTTTGTAGGAGAATTTAATATTTGGCGTTTTTATTTTTTGATTAGTAGTTAAAAATTGTTTTAGTGAATGTCAATTTTATTTGATTTTTGTCTTAGATAAAATCTTTATGTGGGTTTTTAGTGTTTAGAATGTTTCCCAACGTTGATTATGACGGAACGTCGTTATTAATGGTTTTTTAGTTAGATTAATCACGTTTGATTAGAGATTTGTGATTGGTTGCTCTTTAAATACTACTTGTTCAGTAGCATGGAAACCAATAAGGTTTTATAGAAGAAGGTTTTAGAAAGAAGTAAAGGTATTGAAGGAGAAATTTAAAGTTCGGAATCTCATAGAGAGAACGGCAATTGAGATTCGGAAGAGATTTAACATTCGAAGATATATTCTGGAAGAAGAATCTCATAGAGAGAACGGCAATTAATCGCTATGAGATCGAAGATCCCATGACTCCCCGCCGAATCTCATAGAGAGAACGGCAATCTACACTACTCATTTTCTCACCTCCGGAGCGAGCGTGAAATTGAATCTCATAGAGAGAACGGCAATGTAAACTGTCTGCCAGTGCCTACAGCTCCCCCACGTTTCATCTACGAATCTCATAGAGAGAACGGCAATCTATCCCCGCTCCGATTGCCACAGCTCTCATGGGGTCTAGAATCTCATAGAGAGAACGGCAATTTTCTCTAAAGAGCCATTCAAACCTGCCTATTTTTACTTCTCTGATTTTCTGCATTGGAATCTCATAGAGAGTACCGCAATGTAACTTTTAATAGATACTCTTTGTATGCGTCATATTTGAATCTCATAGAGAGAACGGCAATATGAACGGATTCCAGTCCACCTTAGCTCCTTTCCGCCTCGAAGAATCTCATAGAGAGAACGGCAATTTGTTGTTGCTTTTGTCTTCTTGTTTCTGATTGTCACTGAGAATCTCATAGAGAGAACGGCAATACATCTCTTTTCTCTTTCCAAACGACTTCTGAGTTTTTCACAGAATCTCATAGAGAGAACGGCAATTTGTTGTTGAAGTATTCGTTTAGCTTTCTTCTTATTTTTGCACTGAATCTCATAGAGAGAACGGCAATAGGTTTAAAGCCTTTTTCTGTCATAATCGCCTCAGCCCAGAATCTCATAGAGAGAACGGCAATCAGCCCAGAGCCAGTCCCTGATGTCTTTCTCTTTTGGAATCTCATAGAGAGAACGGCAATAATACCCTACCACATCCTTTAATATCTTCTCATCAAGCTCAGAATCTCATAGAGAGAACGGCAATGTAGAGGAACGTTTGAGCTAACTTGCTGGGAAACTGGAAGAATCTCATAGAGAGAACGGCAATAGACGCGACGGCACAAGTATCACGTAGTAGTCGATGTAATAGAATCTCATAGAGAGAACGGCAATGACGCATTTGTAGAGCGATTAGCCTACTGTGAGATAAGAATCTCATAGAGAGAACGGCAATATTGCTATTGCTGTTAGTTTCTTCGACTTGTAGGTTAGCGAAGAATCTCATAGAGAGAACGGCAATTTAATCTCTCCACAATTTTTTCAACTTTCCCGTTTTTCCGAATCTCATAGAGAGAACGGCAATTTGTATCCTCTTTCAATCACTCTATCATTTGGTTCTAAACCTCTAAGAATCTCATAGAGAGAACGGCAATTTATAATTTTTGTCTCTCCGATATTCGCCAAAAGCTCCTCCGCCAGAATCTCATAGAGAGAACGGCAATATTGCGTAGCTGCTCTCTCTGTGAATCGCTCAGCTCTCTGAATCTCATAGAGAGAACGGCAATTTATACCACGCATGCTGGAATCTCTCATACTTCTCCAGAATCTCATAGAGAGAACGGCAATTCTGCTTTACTGCTGACGTCCCTGAGCCAATAGCCTTCCGACGAATCTCATAGAGAGAACGGCAATTCAAGAATCACTTGATCAACGAAATGGTCAGGTGCTTTTGAATCTCATAGAGAGAACGGCAATATATACTCATCGAACCCACTCATTTCTGATCACCACCTGAATCTCATAGAGAGAACGGCAATTGCGCTCGATCCAATGTTTCATCCATGTCGGTATTTTGACAGAATCTCATAGAGAGAACGGCAATTTATCTAAACCCCAAAACTCTTCGTAGAACTTCTTTGCTTGGAATCTCATAGAGAGAACGGCAATCTATACGTTACTGACACACCTGCCCCCTTTACAGTTATTGTTCCGAATCTCATAGAGAGAACGGCAATTTTCCCTTTTCGTTCAAGTCATCAAAGTAGATTTCTAACGAATCTCATAAAGAGAACGGCAATGTAAACCACTCCCCACAGCAACCACACCTGTCTAATGCATCGGAATCTCATAAAGAGAACGGCAATCTGAAGTCAACGCTTAGTAGATACTTGCGTAGCATGTTAGAATCTCATAAAGAGAACGGCAATCTGTAGAACCACGTATAACCGCATTTGCACCGAATTAGAGAATCTCATAAAGAGAACGGCAATTTTTCTCTTTTCTTAATGCGTCAAATGTTTTATTTATTGTGAATCTCATAAAGAGAACGGCAATGTCTTAATGCCATGAGGGGCTAAGTATGTGTCAATCCATCGAATCTCCATAAAGAGAACGGAAATCTAAGTAAACGTTGACATCTCTCTTCGTCTCTCTCAACCTCGGAATCTCATAGAGAGAACGGAAACTAGAATTCTGCTTTAATGTGTATCCTAAATAAATATCTAAGGTTAAAGAATCGCTATTACTTTCTAATTTCCCTGAACAGACTACTCCTTAAGAAGTAAATCAGGATAAAGAAGGCATAAACGGGGGCATAAGAAACTCCCAAGCGATAAGCAACAATTATCCCGAATCCCATAGCAAAAAGCAACAGCTCTGTATTAGATCCAGTTTTTATCCTCCAAGCTGCTGACAAGAGATGGTATGTCGTCTCTTTGAATGGATAAAGAAGCATAAGTCCCGATACGGTAAGCATGTCTGCAAAGAGGTGGCTTAAGTATGCTGTTAAGGCTGTTATAAAGAGTCTTAAGTCGAAGATCAACGGTAGAGAAGCCAATACGGCTGCATAAAGCGTGTGGGTGTATGTGCGGTGCTTTATTCCGATTAAAGTATCGAAATCCGGCATTACAGCATACACAGATAAAATCACCCAGAACTCGAATGAGGTTAAATCGATGAGTAAAGAAATCTCAAGGAGCTTGATGAAAAGTGGAGCTATAGCAATGTGGGTTATCCATCTCATTTAACCATTTTCTTTGATTTGCTTGTTGTCAATCACAACCCTTCCAACAAAACCCTGACATATACCAACTGGTAAGAGAAAAGCTTATAGCTGCTTATAGCTTTACACACCACTCTGAAAGTCATGATAAGACGTAAAACCGGAGATGCAGACGCCGCCGGCAGGATTCGAACCTGCGACCATCGGCTTAACAGGCCGACGCTCTACCAGCTAAGCTACGGCGGCTCCTAAGATAGGAGGAGGTCATTGAATTTAAACTTTATCCTCAACACTTTTTTAAAGCTGTCTTCGGTATTACCAACTAATGAAAGGTGTGTTCAAAAACGGCAAGGTAATATTACCTTTTTCGCAAAGACTCTATTCAAGAAAATTTGGTAAAAAAATAGGAAATAATCTCGTATTATCTCTCGAAGAGGCGGCTTATCTGGCACTGAAAGGTAGTCTTGAAATCCACTCCGACTCCGGATTGATAAAATTCGATGATTTGTTTTCCCTAATAGATCCCATAAAATTTTTTATCTACGAAGATCTAAGGGACAGGGGCGTTAAAATAGAATTCGAGAGCTTTAACGGCTATATCCCGCTACATGAGAGCGAGTTGATAAAAATCAGTAACCTTGAACACTTTAATAACAGAAAATTGGCAATTATTGATGGTGAAGGAGACATTTCGTATTTCCTTATCGAGAAATTCGACGAAAAAGGAAATCACACTGAAGATATAAAAAAATTCGAAGCAAAGTTCGCCAATGGTTTTTTCGTTACTGACAACAGAGAACTGTTTAGAAAATATTTCTACGGAACTGAAAAAGGAAATAGGGTAATTCTCTCACTATTTGAAGCGCTATTCCTACTGGAAAAAGGAGTAATGATAACTGATGTAAATTTTGAAAAAATCTTTAATTATGGCAAAAACACGATAAGAGATTTCGAAAAAAAATATCTGATCTACAAAGATCTCAGACTCCGAAATTTCATGGTTAAAACTGGTTTCAAATTCGGCAGCGAATTCAGAGTATACGACGAAATCAAAAGTGTAAGTGAATTGGGCCACTCTAAATATCTTGTAAAGATCAAAAATAAAATCACAGCCTTTGAACTTGCGGGGGATGTGCGGCTTGCCACAGCTGTTAACAAGACCGTAATTTATCCAATTTTAAAGAAACGGAAAATAAAATATATCATGGCAAAGAGGGTGAAATACTGAAAAAACTCGATAGATTTTAATAATCTATATTACAACTCAGGATGATGAATGATGATTGCACCTTATTAAATAAATGCATTCAATGTGGAACTTGCATTGGAAGCTGTTTCTCGGGAAGGGTAACAGCACTAAACACACGAAAAATCTTAATGGAATTCATAGCAAAGGGAAGACCAATAGAAGATAACGACACAATCTGGTTTTGCGTGACGTGCTACGCCTGTCAGGAAAGGTGTCCCCGAGGAATTCCCCTCGTTGACATCCTGCTAAAAGCAAGAAGAAACGTAATTATGGAAAGAGGTCTCCCAGATAAATTGAAAGAAATTTTCAAATTCCTCTACGAATTTTCGGCATTCGTTCCGGCTAAGGAGAAACCCATTGATTTAAGAAGAAAACTTAATCTTGAACTGTATCACTCCCAGTTTATCGAAGAAGCAAGGAATGAGGTCAGATCGATCGTCGAAAAACACATCGGAGGGCTGATAAAATGAAATTCTTTCCGGGATGCATGATTCACAACAGATATCCCGGCATAGAAAGATCTTTGTTCTTTGTTTTTGAAAACTTGGGAGTGGATATAGAACCTCTAAAAAAGTCCTCCTGCTGTCCCGCCCCTTCAATAACCAAATCCGTAAGTGCCGAATTATGGGAGGAAATAGCCCTCAGAAATATAAGATTAGCCAACAAAGATACGATAATCACAGCATGCAATGGCTGTTTTACAACACTGTTCGAAGTATCTGAAAAATACGGAATAGGTGATGTTAGGCATGTCGCAGAGTATCTCTACTCTGAGTTCGGTTTAAAAGAGATAAAAAAAAGTATTACAAAAAAGATTCCAATAAGGGTTGCCGTCCATTACGGATGTCATTTCTTTAGACCGAGCAAAAGTAAAAAATTCACCTCTTCAGAAAAACCTAAGATGGTTGATGAGCTTGTTGAAATATTAGGTGCCGAAAGCGTTAACCATCGATATAAATTCATGTGTTGCGGTGGTGGTGGCGGTGTCAGGGCGGGTGCAAAGGATGTTTCGTTAAATGTTCTCAACAAGAAAATGATGGGAATAGCCGAAGCGAATGTGGATGCAATCGTGGTTATATGTCCTCTCTGCCTGAATCAGTTTGATATAGGTCAGTTGGAGTTGAAACAATTCAACATCCCCGTAATTCACTATATCCAGCTCTTAGCCATTGCAATGGGTTTGGATGTCGAGCAAAGCGGAATAACCGCCCACAAAATAGTAAGTGAGAATCTCGTTGAAAAACTCGTTAAGGGGGAAATGCAGGGTGATTAGAGGTTTGAAATGCTACGGAATAAAGAAGGGAAAAACAGGTGTAGGAATAGCTGTTATCAGAGGACGTATATTTGCAGTATACACAAGAAATAAGATTAAAGCCGCTCCCGTTCTATTCAACCAGCAGAATTTAGGAGAGGAAGTCTGCGGCATCATAGTGAATTCGGGGAACGCTAATGCTTACACGGGTTCAAAGGGTATCGAAAACGCAAGAAAAATGGCTGAATTTCTCGCAAAAAAGTTAGGATGCGAGATTGATAAGATTGCCGTCGCCTCCACAGGCGTTATAGGACGCCAACTGAACATGGAGGAGATAATAACCTTAGCCGAAGAAGTTCTAAAGAATTTGGGTGATGATATGGATTCCCTTAAAGCGTTTGCAGAATCCATAATGACGACGGACAGATTCCCAAAAATTTCGATAAAAGAGTTTAACGGTGTCAGGATTGTGGGGGTCGCAAAGGGAGCTGGAATGATCGCCCCCAATATGGCTACAATGCTCGCTTTTATATTTACCAATGCGAAGGTGGTGGGGATAAAAGAAATCTTTAAAGAAGCTGTTGATCTCTCATTTAACAGGCTCATAGTTGATGGAGACACATCTACAAACGATACGGTTTTTCTTGTGGCTACAGAGGAAAAAGAAGTAGAGAAAGAAATTTTCAGGGAAAAACTTTTAGAAGTGTTTTTGGAACTTGCAGAAATGATAGCCAAGGATGGAGAGGGTGCAACAAAGGTAATGTGGGTTAATGTTATAGGTGCCAAAAATGACAATGACGCTTTGAAGGTTGCAAGATCGGTGGCATCATCTCTTCTTGTTAAAACAGCGATTTTTGGAAACGATCCGAACTTTGGGAGGATAATTGCGGCGATTGGATATTCTTCAGCCCAAATCGATGAAGAAATAAGCTTAGAGATAAAAAGCGAAAAAGGCTCTGTAAAAATCATCGATAAGGGTGAAATACTCGAAATTAAGATACGCCAACTCCTAATCTACCTAACCGTTTTCCTACTCTTAACTCTCTTTTTCAGCCTAAACGTCAAGTCCGCCTCAACTCCAACATTCAAGTGGAGCCCGCAAGTAGCCTTCAAGCTTTCAGCTTCAAATACAATTGTAAAGTTTGCTGATTGGGCTTACTTCACCAGTTTCAGCTGGGATAAATGGCAAGCATCCAAA
>CBEWZU010000069.1:0-9164 GCA_965561205.1 uncultured Archaeoglobaceae archaeon
CGCTACTACCTCCTTCTTCGTTGCCACTCTACATTCTTGTCATCCCTCATCATAAACTTTTTCAACAGAGCAAAAATTCTCAAGAGAAAGGAAATCAATTTAACAGAGTTAGTAGAGCAAGCTGGTATAAAGTATTTAGAAAGCAGTTTAACAATTTACAACGCTCTAAAGATGATCCACACACGTAAATTTTAAATTGTTCTGAAATTGGGGGAGTGACGGGAGTAAGCCCCCTTCTGTTCACGACGGCATTCATCTAAGCGCCTTTCGGCTTGCACCGGCGGGGACGGCCGTTTCATCCCGCTTGGGTGACCTCAGCCTTTCGGCATCCTCGCATTTCCCCAAGCGGGTATCGTTTCTGTTCCGTTGCCGTGCCTCTCGGCACGGTGCCTTGCGGCACCCCGCCTTTTGCGGTGGGGGGACTTTCCTCCTCTCGGAAAGCCGCCCTCCGTCGCTCCCCCTAATATATATTAGAGTAGATGGTTAATTAAATATTTCTCATCTTGATCTTGACTGAATACTTTACAGCTATGCTTTGGGCTTTTTCTTTATAATTTCACACCACAAACGGAAGAACAATCAGTTACCCAAGGGTTGTTTTCCTCAAAAACCAAACCTCTATTTTTATACATTCATTCGGATCACAGTCGATCTCTCGACAGCCGAAGCACGGTGGTAATCCCGTGATGTCCTCAAATTTTTGCATTATTTCGATTAGCGTTAGATCCTCTTTTTCCTCTTCCTCCTCTGCTCCCGCCGGAACTATTTTGAACGTCTTTACTCCGTCTACAACTATCTCAATCCTTTTGATTAATCCCTCCTTTTCGAGTTTCCTGAGAATTCGAGAGCATTTGCTACTATCGATGTTCAATTCTTTCCATAAATCCTTTTGTAAAACAGATCCCTTCTCTTCAAGTAGCTTTAAAATCTGGTCTCGAATCTCCATGTTACAGCGGTTGTATCAAAATTATGTTGTTCCCTCTCAGAACAATATCTCCAAGATTTCGAACCTTTTCCTCGCCCCTATACTCAATCGCATTTGATAGGTGTAGATTCATATAGTCATCAACGCTCTCAAGTTTTCCAACAAGGCTGTTCTCTTCACCTTTCATTTCCACTCTAACCATCTTGCCTATCATTGATTTAACCATCTGAGCCGGTAGCATTCGATCACCTCCTATTAGCGAAACTAAGATTTATCAAAAATAGTATATATACCTTTCTCGATTTTTTGGTATGATACTCGTTACGGGAGGAGCTGGCTTCATAGGAAGTCATATCGTTGACAAACTAATCGAAAAAGGGGAAGAAGTCAGAGTTTTTGATAATTTATCATCAGGAAATAAAAATTTTATAAATGAAAATGCAGAATTTATATATGGTGACCTTAAAAGGTTTGACGAAATTAAAAAAGCCCTTAAAGATGTGGAGGAAGTCTGGCATATAGCCGCAAATCCTGACGTTAGGATCGGTAGCGAAAAACCTGAAGAAATTTACGATAATAATATCAAGGCTACGTTTAATCTCCTCGAAGCCATGCGTTTTGAAGGTGTTAGCAGAATCGTGTTCACGTCAACATCAACCGTTTACGGTGAAGCCCCCATACCCACCCCCGAGGATTACCCGACAATACCCATCTCAATCTACGGAGCATCTAAGGTTGCATGCGAGGCGTTAATAGCTTCATATTGCCACACCTTCGAAATGAAAAGCTGGATTTACAGATTCGCAAACGTAATTGGACGAAGATGCAGACATGGGGTAATCTACGATTTTATAATGAAATTGAGAGGGAATCCTAACGAACTTGAGATTCTCGGAGATGGCGAACAGAACAAATCTTACATTTACATTGATGACTGCGTCGATGCGATGTTCTTCGGGCTGAGGGCGAAGGGCGATGTGAACATATTCAACATTGGAAGCGAAGATCAGATAAAAGTCAGGAGAATCGCCGAGATAGTCTCGGAGGAACTCGGTTTGAATCCGAGATTTAAATTTACCGGAGGAAGAAGAGGCTGGAAGGGAGATGTCCCCGTCATGCTATTATCGATTGAGAAACTTAAGAAAATGGGATGGAAACCAAAATACAACAGTGAGGAAGCCGTTAGGAAAACTGTAAGAGATTTAATCGAAGAACTCTAACACCCTTCGAACGCCGAGTGCGACCCCGTCGACCTCGATATCGTCCCCCTTTGCTCCATCTCCAACAACAAAGATGTTTTTGTATTTTGTTTTGTTTCCCCTATCCATTCCAGCCATAACTCTGTTCACCGGCCAGTCATCTTTGTAGCTCTGAATTGCGATTATTTCGTATTGATATCCTTTAAGAAGTACCCTTATTTCTTTTAATCCTTGAATTATTTCATCTTTCGTTCCGTCTCTTAAAGGTTGATGAATTTGAAGCATCGGCTTCTTTCCGAGATTTTCATCCACATTCGTGACTTCGTTCATTCCGGCTATATTCATCCCCAACGTGAACAGGACACCGCCGTGACCAATAAAAGGCTCGTTTAAGGCTATCGTGAATTTAACTCCTCTGCTTTCTGGAATTTTCTCGTATCTTTCCCCGATTAGCTCTGCCGTTAGTTTGTGACCGATATCTGATATCACGTAATCGTAGATCCTCTTGGTTTCCCCAAAGACGCCGACCTTATCCCCCGGTTTCAGTGCGTTAACTCTTTCCATGATTATCTCGCCGCCGTTCGCCCTTATTATCTCGGATAGCTCTCTTATCACAGCTTTACATCCGCCAACCGGAACACCGGGTCCCTTATACTTAAGGGTAGCTTTGTATATCGGATAGAACTTGCTTACTCTTATCTGGTCGGGAAAAATGCTCAAACTCCATCCCAAAAATGATTTTAAAAAGAGATATGTCGCTTCATCTAACCCTCTTCCAACCTCTTCCATTGTTTTGTCTCTTCCAAACTTCGAGAGAAGTAGCTCTTTATAGAAAAAGAGGATCTCCCTTATCGGAAAAGCTTTTTTAGTAACTCTGTATCTCTCACCCTCGTAGAGTATCTCGGATTCCGGTTTCGAATCGACAATCTCAACACAACAACCGAGTTTCCTCAGCATCTTGCCTAAGGGACCTCTCTTTCCGTGAGGTATCATGTGAAGGGCGCCCGTGCTGACTTCAAATCCCCTATATCTTATGCTTGTAAATCTTCCACCAATGAAGGGTAGTTTTTCGTAAACGTGGACGTGATATCCTTTCTCAGATAAAGCAGCTGCTGAGAGAAGTCCACCCAATCCAGAGCCTATTACAGCGATCATTTAACCACCAGAGCATCAACGGGGCAGTATCTAACGCATCTCATACAAAAGACGCATTTTTCCTCGTTTATCTCAGCTTTTCCGATTACCTCTACCGCATCGAACTTGCAAGATAGTTTACAGAATGAACATCCCACACAGTTATCTCTGACGACGATCACCAAGCTTAAGTATGATTTTGATTAAAAAAACTTTATGCGATGTGCTCTATGTGGCGGTAGTCTTCCCTCCCGTGCCATCCCGATATGCCCGAAATGTGCCAAAACGGATAAAGCCCTCGATTTCGTCCCCCAAATCCATGAGGGATTCGAAAAAATCAACGGAAAGGGCAAGTTTAAATGCAATTTGTGCTCGAACAACTGCGGATTTGATGATGTTTCCCTCTGCAGATTGAGATTTTTCAGAGACGGGAGGATTGTCTCGCTATCTTCTCCAAAAAGGGCAGTTCTTCACGCTTACGAAGACCCTTTACCGACGAATTGTTGTAACGCTTGGTTCTGCGAAGGATCCAAGCTTTACGGAACGAATTTAGCGGTTTTTTATTATGGATGCAATTTTGACTGTCTCTTTTGCCAGAACTGGACTCACAAAAATGTTGAGAGGGGATTCACGGTCACGGTAGAGGAGATGGTGGAAAAGGCGATGAAGGAACGGGTGAAGTGCATCTGTCACTTCGGGGGATCCCCAGAACCGCAGATCGAGTTTGCAATAAATTTCAGTCGGGAAGTTTTAAAAAGAAGGAAGATAATGATTTGCTGGGAGTGGAACGGTGCAGGCAGGACAGATCTTGCACTGAAAGCGGCGGAGTTAAGTCACAAAAGCGGGGGGACAGTGAAGTTCGATCTTAAGGCTTTTAGCAAACCGCTTCACATGATCTTAACAGGAAGGGATAACGAACAGACTTTGAAGAATTTCGTGAAGATATACGAAAAGTTCCCCGAAGTTCTTTCGGCGACAACTCTGCTCGTTCCTTACTACGTTGACGAGGAGGAGGTTGAAAACATAGCAAAGTTTATCGCGTCTCTCAGCGATGAGATCCCATATAGCCTTCTGATATTCCATCCGGATTACAAGCTCTCGGACATGACGGTGACTCCGAGGAAGCAAGTTGAAAGGTGCTACAAAGCCGCAAAAAAACATCTAAAGAGAGTTCACATAGGAAACAAATTCTTGCTTGCTTACGCTCCCTAAATCACCCCGAGCTCTGTCAGCCTTTCGGGAAGATAAACATCCGTAACGAAATCCAAACCATATTTTGCCAAAGCCTGTTGTTCTGACTTCTTACCGAGATCGAGTTGAAGTTTTATTTCTTTCCGCCAGAATTCTGAGTCAAATCTCGGATCTGAGAGAAGCGAATGAAGAGCCTTTATATCCTGCTCGTTCAGCTTATCCGAAGGCAGATCGTATCTAACGATGTCTGAGGGGCGAATTCCCACAAACTTAGCTGATGGGGTTGCCAAATATTCTGAGAGGTGAGCCGATTTAATACTTCCGTAAGCGACACTCGCGTAAATCCGGTAGCTCCAAGGATCTCCGTCCGTGAAAACGACGACGGGGAGATTGAGTTCCGTATTAAGTCTCTTCAGCAATCTTCTTGTGCTTCTTGCAGGTTGACCCTTAAGATGGACGAGTATCGCATCAAACTTCTCGTCGAAGCCGTTCTCCAATAATCTATCCTTCATACCACCAGTTTCAATCGCTATAACGAATTTTGCATCCCACTCAACGAACTCCAATTTGTCAACGTTAACGGGGATTTGATAGCCTCCTTCTCCGACATCATCTTGGCAGTGGATTTCCCTGACACCCCGACGGGTTTCCTCCCTTATCTTTATCGGACCGATGATCGTCGCCCCATCCTCCTCGGGTCTTATATTGAAGTGTTCCCTCTGGAGAGATGTCAGAATTTCGAGATCTTCTATCAGCCTATCGCTGTCAGCCTGTTCATCAAACTTGGCGAGACCCCAGTTTTCCGAGATGTAGTAGAGTTCTCTCAGTGTTGAGGATTTGTTCAATTTCAGTTGCTCCTTTATAAATCCCATGACGTAAGCCATTCTGAGAAGCATGTAAGCCCCCTTCAGAGTCTTCGCAGATCTTACGGATGTTCTGTCACCGTATGACCAGACCAAACTCTCTTCATTGAATTCGATATTCTTTTTCGTTCTTGTGGCTATCCTGATTTCAGGGATTTTCCCTTCTTTGAGCTGTTCGTAAAGATCCTCAGCTATCCTCATTATAGCTTGAAGGGGTTCCAATAATTTCACCTCCAATTACATCTTCTATCCCCTCGATTAGGGGTTTTTTATTTACGAGCTTCCCTTTCAGTTCGTATTCTATCTCTACGACCTCATCCGGAGACAAATCCAAATCCCACTTTTTCGTGGTTCTTTCTATTATCTCGTATATCCTGAATCTTTTCCTACTTTTGGTGTAGTTCGCTACAATAATCTTAGAGCGGTTTTCGTTAATCTCCCTGCGGACGTAGACACTTCCAATAATCCTTGCGATGATCCTATCCGGATCGATCTTCTCTTTCTCCACTATCTCACTGATCTTATCCGCCAAAAGTGGGATTATCTTCATAAGTTCATTTTCTTTTCTTTTCCTCTTTTGGATGGATTTTTTTCTTTCGAGATATTCTTTCAGTTTTCTACCGCAATCCTGTAGAGCCAATCTAATCTCTTCGATTATCTCAGGGATCGGGGCGACAGCTTCTTTGGATTCCGATATATAGGGGACATTGGTCGATGCGAGATGGATCAGGATCACGCAGGGTGCTGTCGGCAACTCGTTCTTTGTTTGATTTAATCCGTAATTCCTCCAATTAATGCTCTCGGCTACCTGAGTTAATGCACAGCCACTCTGCTGGTAGAGCAGTGGTATTTTGTTCGCATATCTTAGGAGCGTTGCCCTCTCCCCCTTTATGTTCCCGCCGTAGGCAATTCCCACTTCAATCAGAAACGGATGCCCTGAATGGACTTTAGGTTTTCTCGTTGTTGCGTAGACAAATTCGGGAGAAAATCTCTCCATAAGACTTTTCATGATAATTTTCTCGCCGATAGGTGAAAGACAATCGACGGGAGGTGGAAGAAGATCAACTTTCCTAAAAGCCTCTATCAGCCTTTCCGCCTCTTTTCGACTCATGCTTTTTGGGTCATCATGGGGATTCAGCCCGGCTATTTTGATTATCTCTTCGCTTATCCTCTCCCCGACTCGGACGAACTCCGATTTCAAAAAACTCTTTAAGTTCTTGGCTTTTGTGTGCTTTAGCAGTGAGAGAAGAGTTCCCACCTCTATTCCGTGAGGATGGGGTTTTATCTCCTTCGGCGGTTCGGGAGCTTTATCGGTTATCCTTTCGAATTCGTGGATTTCACCATCTGGAGTTATGAGGGTTATCCGGGCGTGGGGATTTACGATAGAAGTTTCCTTAAGGTATTCGTAAACGCTCTGTTTTCTTTCTCTTACATAATTCCCCTTAATCTCAAGTTCGATCCGGGTTCCATGGGGTGAAAACCATTCGATTGCTTTTTCCTCGATAATTTCGGGTTCGTTCTTCTTAGTGTTTATATAAAGCTTGAATCTATATGCTTTACTACCTTCGGTTTTTGATATCACTATCGTGGGCTTTCCGGTTGTTATCTGAGCGTAAAGAACCGCCGATGAAATTCCGATCCCTTGCTGTCCTCTGCTTTGTTTTATCGCATGGAATCGGGAGCCATAGAGAAGTTTTCCGAAAACCTTTGGTATCTGCTCTCTCTCTATACCGGGTCCGTTATCTTCAACGATAATTCTGTAATTCCCATCGATTTTCGTGATCTTGACAAGTATATCCGGCAGGATTCCCGCTTCTTCGCAAGCATCCAGAGAATTATCTACGGCCTCCTTAACGCACGTTATAAGGGCTTTTGATGGATTGGAGTATCCGAGAATGTGCTTGTTCTTTTCGAAGAATTCTGCGATGCTGATCTCTCTCATCAGATCTCGGCACCAACAACCGTTTGGGTCTTCGTGACACCTTCGATCTCCCTAATGCTGTCCACAGTTCTGTTCAGGTCTGAAAGGCTCTGAGCTTCGATTATTACGACAAAATCGAACTCCCCAAAAACGTGATAAACATCCCGAACGTTTTTCATTTCTTTTATCGCATTGTAGACTTGCTTCTCCTTTCCCGGTGTTACGTTGACCATTGTTACTCCGATAACCATGCAAAATATATTGTAAAAAAGCTATAAAACTGTTTCTAAGCAAGTTCCTCAAGGTAGAAGTGAATATTATTTAAAAAATCGTTAAACTTATCGACTGGGACAACAAGGCACCCCTCGTATTTGAATATCTCGTCGTCAATTAGAGTGACGATTACGGGAATTACCTTTTTTCCGATTGTTTTTTCGAATCTTCTGCATCTCTTCGAATGCTTTTTGGCTTCCCTTTTTATAGCGGAAGCTCTATACCAGCCCCGGGAGTATCTCTTCGCATCTATCGCCAAGATAATGTCAAACCGCTTGGCGAGGATATCAATCTCCGATCTTCCGTAATCATCCTTAAAGATGACTCTATGCTCGGTGTAGAATCCGTGGTATTCGGCGATGTCCTTGATGAATTTTTCAAATTCCTCCCAAGCTTTCATAACACTTTAGGAGTTCTAACATTCCCAAATTTCCCACTATCATTACGTCTCCGACAGGATTCGCTTCTCTGAAACCTGAGAGGATGTTGGGTCCCGTAGCCACAACGTCTCTAACATCGACGACTTCTCCGATATACGCTCCGTGACCTCCTTGATTGAAGATTTCTTCGTTCGTAATTTCCCCTTTAATAAATCTCTGTATTAGCCTATCGAAATCTATTTTTCTGATAATTGAAGTATGGTGTTCCATAAGGGAGTAAATCCTACGATCCCTATCAACGATTGCAGCTATTGTGTGTCCGTTTCCGAAGTTAATTACTAAAGCGGGAAATTCTTTAGCGTCAAGCATGGCTCCCGCTACCGCTGCAAATACAGTATCTATGAGATATACGTCAAACTCTCGGTTGATAGATTCTCCAAAATCGCGAATGCTTTCCACTACAGATGTCATTCTATTGTAATGGGGTGGGACATCCTTAAACAGAAAGTTTTCAAGGTATGGGCTCTTTTTCAAGGTCTTTTCAAAAAGTTTGAATCTGAATTTTCTGTTACTTTCCTTGGGTGAAAATCCGTGGTCCTGGACTGCGATAATGAGGGTATCGGGTAACTCAAAATGCAAATCGGATAAGATGTTTTCGTAAAATTTTAGGTCTACATCCTTTAATTCAACTTTTTTGATTTTTTTATTATTATTTTCCTTAATAAAATCTTCTTTGACAATCTTTATTCCGTATTTTTCGACAATCTCCAAGTTATCGTTTATTGTTAAAGCCGGTTTTTGATAGGAATATACTCTCACTTTTTTAGCTGCATCGATTATTGCTTTGCTGCTTGGACCCCCACCCATTGTGTAACCTGTGAGCAGAATGTCCTCATTTGATTCAGCAAGTTTTCTTATTTTCTCTGCTACGATTCTTGTCGGAGATGGAAATACGGATTTTGGGCAGTTTCGGATATTTTCTCCATCAACGTAAAGCAGGAAATCCTGTGTTCCTTTACCGATATCGAGAGTGAAAACATTCATAGATCAATTAGATAAAAACTGTTAAAAAGAATACCGTGTATAGGCTCGTTCCCAGTGAATACCTGGAACCGGTGAGGCTACCCGGCACGGGCTTTAGTGACCGCGGGCTGAACGGCTCGCCCGAAGGCTCGCCGCTTACACCCCGGTCCTATCAAACCGGTCTTCTACCGGCGCCCTTAAGGGCGGCTCTTTTCGGGGGCGGTTTCAGGCTTAGATGCTTTCAGCCTTTAACCG
>CBEWZU010000070.1:0-9013 GCA_965561205.1 uncultured Archaeoglobaceae archaeon
GTAATCACCAGGTCCCGGGTTCGAATCCCGGCGGCGGCTCTTTTTCTGTTACTGTTTCTTGGATGGACGAAGATATTAACAACGTCATTAGAACTTTAAAACTCGCTGGTGATTCTGATAGACACTAGGGCTGGAGAACTCTACAAACTATTGAAAAATTAAGCGTGTGTTTGGGGATCAAGCACCTGTGAAAATTCTTCAGTCAGAAATCAGACCAATTAGGGATTCCGAATGCTGTTAAGAAGATTCTAATGGGTCACTCTTTACGAGGGGACATTGACCTTAGAGCCATTATAACTTTCAGGATGAGGAAGAGCTGAAGAAGATTTATGACCGTTACTGGGCGGAGTTCTGGATATTGAGCAGAATTCAAACCTTCTGCAGAGGAGCCAAAACTGACATGGAAAATCTGGGGAACTGGATTTAAGATGGAATAAACTACACAAATTTTTTAATTTTTGTTTTGGTTTTCAACTTAATGCTTTATGTTTTCGTAGATGAAAGTGGGACTTGGGATTCACTGTGAAATCCACTAGTTATTATATCATTGCAAGTGTCGAAACGAGGAACACATTAATTCCCTCTAAAATTATTAAGAAAGTGAGAAAAACATTGGGTAAACGGAAAAAGAATATACCTGAGTTCAAATTTGCAAGATCTGATGACATTATACGAGAAAGATTGCTAAAAAGAGCAGTTGAGGAAGATTTACTTTTTTCTGCAGTCGTTCTTAAAAAGAAAAAGAAGATGGTTTATGATCATTTACGAGATAAAAAAGATAAGCTACACAATTATCTAGCGGGATTTATAGCCGAATCTTTAAGTAATGACTATGATAACGAGAATGAATTTGAAATCATTGTTGATAAATTTATAATGCGCGAAGAAAAAAGAAGAGAGTTTGATAAGTATCTTAAGTCCAGATTGTTGAAAAATTACAGACATCCTGTTGAACCAAAAATCAAAATAATTCATGGAGACTCTCGACAATACCCGGGCTTACAAGTTGCAGATTTCGTAGCAGGTGCGATTTTTCAATATTACGAACGTGGAAATCACAAATTTTATGAGATCATTGAACCGAAATTAAGATTAGAATTAAAAAAATGGTTTTGAAGTAGCGGCCCCGTCCTACTCCATCCCACCCCGCTTACACGGGCCTCATCGTTTCGGACGGAGGGGGTAGCGAATCGCTACCCGACCTTACCCACTGTGTTGTGTTATGTTGACACCTTAATAAAAGTTTCGATTTGTAACTTTTTGTAACATTTTGTAACTTTATTCAACTTCTCGTTGCAATCAATTTCAGCATAGGGTGATTTTTATTCCCTATTTTTGGGGCTTTCAGGCTTTCCTAATAACGATCTCTCCGTCTTTTTCGATAAAGACTATTTCGTAAAGATTTACAAGCAAGATTAACAGCTTTCTTCTAATTTTTAGATTTATAGGGAGTATCGGTTAGGAATGAGATAGAGGCTGGAAGAAAAGAAGAATGGACTAAAATCCGATTGAGATTGCCACGAAGATGGATAGAATTCTTAAAAAAGTCACAGAATGGCTCACCAACTCGTCATCTCCATCTACTTCTAAGTTTACTTCTACAACGCTCTAAGTTTTCCAACCATTGGCAACAACAACTTTCATCGATCAACTTTTACTTCAGTAAGTTTAACATTTATTATAATGAGAAAGGAAGAAATCCCAAGAAAGCTCGAAGAGGAGATATGAGAAGAAGTTGAGAAAGCGAAGAGAAATGATCACGCCAAAAGAAAGCCCAGACCATGCGGTTTTACCATTCATGTAGCGAAGGGTTGCAGAGGGGGATGTCTATACTGCTATGTAACATCGAAACCAAAACTCGTTGATCTATCTCCGAAAGCCCTTCTCTATGCGTTAATTTTCAATCCGAGGTTTGAGATTGGAAGAAGCTTCGTGGCGATTGGCTCAGTTTGTGAACCTCTTGACTTTCCAGATTACACAAAAGAATTTCTTGAAGAGATTCTGAAACTCAGAAATCCGGTTCAGATATCTACAAAAGTAAATTACAAGATGAAAAAGATTCTAAAAAAGGTTGACGCACTCATCTCGATGTGCGTGGCTATAGACGACATAGCAAAGAAATTCGAACCGAAAAGACTGCCACCATCTTCGAGACTCGAATTCTGCGAGGAAATAAATGGCGGTGTTTTTCTAAGACCAATACTCCAACGATAAGTCTAAAGGATTATTACAAATCCATCGAAATCATAGCAAATTTTACCGACAGGATAACTCTCGGAAATCCCATTAAGGAAAAACTCGGAATTAAGAATCTGAGCATCAAACCTTTCGGAACCTTTCGGAAAGAGAGAAGCAAGGTTGAATTTGCATTTTCTAATCAGACTCTTAGCTTTAACCTCAGAAACTGGTTTGCTCTGTATGTCTATACTTTGTTATAATAAGTTGAGGTGTGTCTGCATAAGCGGGCATGTCCTAAAGTAATACCAAAAAATCATGAATATAGATTTTCAAAACTATGGAAGAGTCGACATATGAAATATAAAATACTTGAGGTCATTTCTGGGCCAAGAGTTGCTGCTCTTGCAACTGCGGTTGAGAAACCAAGAGTTAGATATATTGTGACAGTAAGATTCGAAGATCTAAGCCTTAGAGCAGCAACAATGAGATCTTCAATTAAGGTTTCCCATATTTTGAAGAATCCTAATGTTTCTTTGACAATCTGAAGCGGTGAAGGATTGAAGGATGTTGAAGAAGGGAAGCCCTTACGTAATTATAGATGCGCTTGTAAGCATAGTAGATGATCCTGAATCAAAGACTATCATTATGGAATCCAACACTTGAAAGATCCAGAATACGTGCTGCTGAATTTTAAGCCAAAAAGAATAGAGTACTATGACCCAGCTAAGGAAGAAATATACGTCTGGACCGAATAGAGTTTGAAGTATATTAATTTAATTCTTAAAATCAAGCTTTATCACGAGCCTCTTCCAGAAAAAATGGAGTTATTTTTACCTCTTGGTCTCAAAAAATTTCAGAAAACTTCCGAATTTCTCTGAGGTTTTGAGCAATGTATCAATAAGTCTTAAAAATATCCGACCCTCCCACGATCAATGAATCCCAAGAGATGGCTTGAAGACGAGCAACTTCAAAAACTACAAAAAATCAAAAATCGATATGTCCATGACTTTATCAGAACACCGTTGTCCCCGAGGTGTTTTTCAGAGTGCTCGAAGAAGAAAGATCGAGATTGAGGGAGGCTAAAGAGACCTTCGGAGATTACATCTCACCTTTCAGCTTTGAATGATTTTAGATAACCCATTAAAAGCTTGTAAGCTTCTCTTTCCCTTTTCCCCCCGCACCTATCGATTATCCCTCCATAATACTTGATTTTATTCAATAAATCCTCCCTTCCGCTTAGCACGTATCTCGTGGCGTGGACTGTCGCCTCGATGACCGCGTTAAATCCCCTGTTTATGGCTCTGCAATCCCTTCTCAGAACGCCACCGTCGATGAAGCTGAGGTAAGCGTAATTCCCTTTTAAATCGGCTTTAAACTTTATCCAGCTTAGGGCATTCTTGATAACGGGTGGGTTCAAACTTTCGAAAAAATCCTCTGTGAGGTCTTCAAACGCCGCAATAACGAAAACTACAGGATCGTGAATGACGTTAACGTAAAGAATCCCGGTTTTTTTCACGAATTCCCTCGTATGATTTTCGAACAGCCTTACTCTTATGCCGTCATTGACAATCACTCCGAGGGGTGCCGTGTTCACCCAGTCGGCTATCGTTATCCCGATTACTTCGTTAATTCCCTCCCGCAAGCCAAACTCTTTCACCATATCCACCCCTCCGATAAAGAGAGATAAATCGAAGAAATAACCAAATCCGCAACACTACCCGGATTCACGCCCATTTCCAACACCTTTGCATCAAGTTCGTAGAACACCGCAAAGTTCTCAGTTTCCTTAAAAAATTCTAAGCTACTTCTCGCAAGGTTTCTAACTTCCTTCGCCCAATGAATTCCTTTTTTGGCTATTATAAGGGGATCCAACAACTCGGATAGGAATGTGACAAACGTCAGGACGATCGCCTTATTCGGATCTCTAAATCTTTTGAAATAATCAAAGATGAGCCTGCTTCCCCTGATGCTTAGTTCATATCCGTTTACGAGTTCTGCGGCTATGAAATTTTCTTTGGGTGCCATTTCCATCCATTCATGGACGCCAATCTTTTTCTGGATTATCTCGTCTTCCACCCTATCTTTTAAGTTGAGCTCCTTTGTCTCCATTACCCTCGCTCTGGACAGATCAAACGCCCTTTTTATCAGAAGAGAATCCCTATAGTCAGCCTCTTCGATAAATCTTTTTGCTCCCTCCACGTCACCCCACGAATGAACTAAGGGTGTGAGCAGGAGAAAAGCCCCGAAATGAACATTCTCAGCTTTGTGCCATCTCATCGAGTTTTTTATCAGTTCAAAAACACCCTCCCCGAATCTTTTTTTTCTCATCCCGATCTCAAGAAATATCGGGTAGGAAGACACGGAGGACATTATAAAGTGCTCATATCTAAGATCGGGGAAATTGTGATCCCTATCAACATTCCCCGGCTTGGGATTTGACGAGACTTCAAGCAGTAGTGAGGAGACTGCCGCAATAGCAGCATCCACAGCATTTTCAAACATTTCGATCACCTTTTTATATCGAATATTCTACGGAGTTCGATGATTAAAAAACTTAGGATAATCATGGATTTCATAAAAATCGAACATACTCTTTTCGCTCTCCCCTTTGCGTATCTTGGAGCCTTTTTGGCAAAAGATGGATTAATCGATCTGAGATCATTCATCCTGATAGCCAC
The DNA here is from genome assembly GCA_965561205.1 of uncultured Archaeoglobaceae archaeon. Lineage (GTDB taxonomy): Archaea > Halobacteriota > Archaeoglobi > Archaeoglobales > Archaeoglobaceae > Geoglobus. The sequence continues at coordinate 4,857 of CBEWZU010000070.1, forward strand.
AGCTTTCACGGGATTGAGGACGGCTGCAATGACCTTTAACAGGATAATCGACAGGGAGATTGATGCATTGAATCCGAGGACTGCGAATCGTCACTTACCGAAGGGGTTAATAACCCTTAAAGAAGCCTACGCAATAGCCGGAATTGCCCTAACGGTTTATTTCATCTCGGCATACCTTACCAACGATTTGGCTTTTAAGCTCTCTCCGATTCCCGCAATCACTGCATACGTATATCCTTACCTGAAAAGGTTTACGACACTGTCTCATTACGTTTTGGGTTTGAATCTTGGTTTTGCACCCATGGCAGGATGGATTGTGGTAAGAAACAGCTTTGATATTTTTGGAGATGCCATGCTCCCATTCTTAATCGGAATTGCCGTTATTTTCTGGGTTGCCGGCTTCGATATGATCTACGCCCTTCAAGATTACGATTTTGACAGAAAATACAACATCTACAGCTTCCCAGCTCGATACGGATTGCGGGCGGCTAAATTTATGGCATTCACGAACCACATGATATTTTACGGAATTCTTCTTTATTCTTTCATGCATCTTTACAGACCGAAGTTGTTCTTGAAGGTGGGTCTTGCCATGATCTTCCTACTGATTTTAGCTCAGCATCATATAGTCCATCACGGAAGAGACGAAAAAAGAATTCAAATAGCCTTTTATAACATCAACGCCGCTCTCAGCTCCACACTGCTCTTCTTCACATTTCTTGATGTTCTTTTATAGCTTTCTTTATCGCCTTCTCAACTTGATTTTTGTGTATATTTGCGGCCCTGTGGATGCCCCCTTCCAATCCACGGGAGGCGAAGCACGGATATATTTGGGTGAAATAGCCCGCCTTCCTTGGGGCCTCCTCTACGCTCAAACCCTTTATCTTCTCGGCGACAAAATAGCTTGAGCCGCATATGGCAGACCTCTTTACCTTGACTTCCTCGATCACACCGTCTTTCACCTTTATCTCGAATTCCGGCATTCCGAAACTCTTAAAGAACTCGCCCAGTTCTTCGTCTTCGATTAATGGAGTTGCACAACAGATATCCTCCCATAGGACTTTGACCCCCATTTCCTCCCCTATCTTTTTGAGCTGGTATGGCGACCCGCTTTTTGCCCCACCCGGCAGTATCACGTATTTGACCCTTCCCTTAGATCTCCTGATTATCTCGTAATTCACGTCTGGATGGAGGGCGTAGCTCAGGATTATGTCGGCATCGAAGATGTATTCGGGGAGCTCTATTTTTTCGGGTTCGTCTATCACTTCAGGGAGCTCATCGGGAAGTCTGAAGGATACCGTTTCAAATTTCTTGGAGATTTGCTCCAATGCCCTTCTACCGTATTTTTTCCTTAATATTACGGCTACCTTCATTTTCCTATAAGTTTCATTATGTTTTCTTTTATCTCAACAAACGGTTTCAGATCAACCACTTTGTAGGGAGGGATGTTTTCTAAATCCGCCTTTATAAAGTCTTGGCTGTATGGTATAACACCTAAGGTAGGTTTGTCTATTTTTTTCAGAAGCTCCCTTGTCCTTTCGTTTTCGATGAATTTGTTCACAACCACGGCGACCCTGTCGATTCCGATATCCTTAGCGAGCTTTTCAATCCTGTTTAAGGTTTCAAAGCTCCTCATTCCCGGCTCAACAACAGCTATGAGGAGGTCAACTCCCCTTGCCGTTCCCCTTCCGAGATGCTCTATCCCCGCTTCCATATCCATGATTAGGACGTCCTTTTTCTTGAATATGGCGTGCCTGAGGATAGCCCTTAAAAAAGCGTTTTCTGGACAGAAGCAGCCTTCTCCCCCCTTTTCTATCGTTCCAAGGACGACGACACGAACACCATCCTCGTTTTTTACAGAGTAAGCTTCAAAAACGTCATCAACCTTTGGATTCAGCTTGTAGGTTCCTAAGGGCCCCACAACCCTCTCTTCGATTATCTCCTTTAACTCCGACAGCGGCTTAACATATTCGACCCCAAGAGCTATGGGGAGATTTATGGCGGAATCAGCATCTATTGCTGTCACGTTGTATCCATCCTTGGCGAAGAGATGGGCTAATACCGCCGCTAACGTTGTTTTTCCGACCCCTCCTTTACCCGAAATTGCAATTTTTACCATCTATTTCAATTAAAGCTGGGAGCATTAAAATTTTTCTAAATTAAAAAAATAAAATTACGCTGCCGCCAGCTTTATCTTATGCAGCAATTCGGCTGGACTCTTTACGGGATACTCTATTTTCTCCAAAAGCTCTTCGATTTTGAATTCCTTACCCTTTTCCTTAACAACAATCCCCTTAAGTCTCTCCTTAAGGGTTTCTTTATCTGCGGGGAAGTCAACACCCTTTATCCTTGCCAGAGTCAGAACAGCCCATGCTATTTCAAGAGCCTCTATCTCGTCCTGTTTGATTTCAACCTCTTCCTCATCGAGTTTACCCTGCTCTTTCAGATTTTTGTAGGCTAATTTCGCTATCCCACCGGCTATGTGTTCTTTAGGTCTTTCTTCAAGTTCTCCTTCCAAATATTTCTTTATCTCTTCCTCATCGGCGGTTGCTATGTTCTTGACGGTCTGCTCCGTGATTCCTAAGAACTCTGCTATCTCTCTGTAAGTTTTGAGAGCTTCGTTCTTCAAAACGACGACGTATGCGGCTTCAGCAAGGCTCGGAAGCCAAGTGAGATTTCTGAACTCAACAAGCTTCTTTAATCCACCCAGCATTCTTATGGCTTCCCAAAAGACCTTTTCGGCCATTTTATCGATATTTCCACCCTTTGGTCTCGCGATAATCTCCATACTCTCACCCCTTTGCCTTTGTTTTGATATATTCACTTAATGGAGCGATAATGTCTATCAAACCCGTTTCGGTTATTTCAAAAACCCACGTTCTACTATCGTGGGCTGTCATACGGCATCCATCAATCCTGATAGTTCTTAAAACGCTTCCTAAAGGCAGTCCGTATAGATTTACGTCCCACCTGCTTTCTATGAGCTTTTTATCGAGGACGATTGTCCCATCCACGATGTGAGCGACCGCTAATCCACCTGCGGCTTCGGCACTCTCGCTCGCCTGTGCCGACCTCTTCTGGGAGACCAAAATCCCCGTCTGCTTGAACTTCTTTAGGAAGTTGAATATTTGCCTGACGACTTGCCTCGCCATTACCTCTTTGTGCTCGTATAATCCCGTGATGCTGTCGATTATTACGTTGGTGCACTTTCTCTCCTTTATCGCATAAGCCATAGTATCGAGCAGAGCCTTTGTGTTCTCTCTAAGCTCCTCGCTTTCAGCCGCATCGATCACAACAATGTTCTCCTCAACTTTTGAGAAATCGTAGTTCATAGCCTCCGCCTTCTGCCTTAATGCTGTGTAGAGGAAGTTAGCCGGACTCTCAACTGTGACAAACAGAACTCGATAACCGTGAGCTGCCTGAGTTACGGCGAATTGTTCAGCAAAAACACTCTTACCCGTGTCGGGAACTCCTGTGATGTTCATAACGGCTAAATAGGGAATCCCATCGAGGGGCTTTTTTACGTATTTATCTCCCTCTTTCTCTATCTTGTAAAACATTTCATCGAGCTTTGTCCCCGTTGGTATTCCAAATAATTTGGGGGCACTCGTTTCGAGCTCTTTCAGTTCGTAGTATTTCGCCATGTTCGGTATTATGCGAGTTAAACTATAAATTTATTTTGTTGGATTATTCACTTAAAGAAGACCATTCCACAACTTATCAAAAGATATGGCAGAGAATATTTGTGGAAATTTATCCACGCTTTCCTTTTATTAGTCATTCTTAATGCGATAAGATTGGCAAGAGAACTGACGACCAAACCATTTCCACCGACATTTACTCCGTAGGCTATTGCGAGCCAGTTGTGACTGAATTTTGAAACAAACACGCTGGCGGGAACGTTGCTGATCAATTGGGAGATCATCACCGAAAGAAGGATCACATCACACTTCAAGATACCAGCTAAATCCCCTAAAATGTGGAAATCGATGAAAATTACAACAAACGTTAATAAAAGTAGCCAGTCCGTTTTTATCAGAACATCTCTATAAAACATAAGATACAGCAGAAAGATTACCGGTAACACAAAATGAGCCCAGGTTTCTCGGGATAGCTACATATATTCAGACTTCTTCGACGAGGAGGACAGCAAAGAT
>CBEWZU010000071.1:0-8666 GCA_965561205.1 uncultured Archaeoglobaceae archaeon
ACTTAAATTGTGCATCCATTACTATAATCTATCAACATTATAGTGACATTACCCTAATTTTTAACATAAATTTTGCATCCTCTACAAACCTCTCCAAAATCAATGGACACGTAACGTAAGCGAACACACCCTTTAAACTCCTAACAGGGAATAGCAAAATCTTGGCGTCACCAACGCTTATCGCTCCAGCATGCTCACTCGCTTTGTCCGTTTCGGGGCCAAATATTGCAGTTGTTTTCGGTGGAGACTTTAACTTGCTTTCAATCTCAGACTTCTTACGCTCCAACTCTTTTCTTTGCTCTTCATTTTTTGTCTCTTTGATCTTTTTTTCAAATTCCTTTAAATCCTCTTCGAGTTTCTCTCTCAGAGTTTTGTTATTTACCTTCTCATTTAGCTCTATGCTCTTATAGGTGCTTCTCAAAACACCCTTCAAGCTCTGTCCCCAGATCACTGGAAAGCCTGTGTGCCTTTCTCTTTGTATCGGTAAATCTATAACGCTCAATTCAGCACCGCTACCAGCATGCACGGACGTTACGCTATACAATCCCAAAATCAGGGCTTTTTCAAACATATCTACCACCTTTAAGTTCGTTCAATAACTTCTCAAAAACAGGCTTTATCTTCAGAATGTCCTTCTTAACAGTCAACCAGACAACTTCCCAATCGACACCGAAATAAGCGTGAATTAGTTTATCCCTCATTCCCGCAATGGATTTCCACAGTATTTCCGGATATTTTTCCTTTAACTCGTTCGAAATATTTTTCACGGCTTCACCTATAATCTCTAAAGCCCTTACGACTGCATACTGCGTTTTTACATCTTTTAGGAAATCATCATAATCCATACCCTCAACGAATTCTTCTATCTTCTCGATGGCGTCCAAAACATCCATAATGTAATCTTTATCCGCTCTCATACGTAAACGACCTCTTTCAAAATAGACTCTTTTATTGTTGGCTTTAAAGCCCGTTTCATGACTAAATCAACCTTAACACCCAAAAGTTCCGTGAGGTGGTTTTCGAGCTCTACGAATTCCAACAATGTAGGTGTTTCTTCGAATTCTACCAGTATATCTACGTCACTTGTTTCCTTCTGTTCTCCTCTCACATATGAACCGAATATTCCGATTTCTTTAACTTTAAACTTCTTCTTTAGTAATTCTTTGCTCTCTGCCAATATTTCTTTTAGTTCTGATAAGTTCTTCATTTTTGATCACCGTATTTCCATCCCATTTTTGGAAATACAACCTTTTTTGAATCTTTGTAGTAGTTCTTTCCATAAACGACTTTAACGTATTCTTGTAGTATCTCGAAGAATTTTATTGCTTCCTCCTTTAAAACTGGTTTTAAGCCGTGTGCAAGAATTGACTCGTTTCTAATCTTTATTAAATTCCAAAGCTTTTTATCATCTCTCATTTTTATCGCGAATTCAATTCCAAATTCCGCTAAAAGCTCAATTTTGCTTTTTAGACCAATCTTTATCTTGTATTTTCCATCTTTTTTTCCGGCGAAGTACTTAAACATCTCAATAACTTTTAAATCTCTTTCACTAGTGCTGTTCTCATCTATACATATTGGATCATCGTATCCTATTTCTTTCAACATTATTTGAGATATGAGCTCTGTTGCCCTATACAACCTTGCTACTGCATCATCGTAAAGTCCAGAATCTATCTTTCTCCGTGCGTTTTCCATTAAATCAATTAGCTTCTTCTTATAAACATCTACTTCGTCTCCTCTACTTATTGATCTTTTTAGACTTCCAAGAAATTCAAGATTTAACCAGACTTGCTTTTTATCTACAAAGGTCATAAATTTTTGAACTCTTTCCAAAAGCTCGTAGGCCTTTTCGTGTTGAAATCGATCCCACAGCTGGTAAGCTCTTATGAAATCTCTTAATTCTTCTTTTTTACCAAAAGACTTTAAGTTTTCTACTTCCGAAAGAGATGCGTCAAAGTCGTAAGCGTTGAAGAAATTAAACACCCTATCAAGTATTAGCATATCCTTGAATTTATACGGTTCCAATCGTAAGACTTTTTCCGTTCCTTTTAAAACGATTCCTCCTTTCCTCTCACCGCTTACACAAATCATCGGGGCATCCATCAACACTGAGCATGAAGCCATAGCACTGCTCATGGTTTTTGTTCCGTAGGTATAGTTTACGAATAGCTTATTACCTCTATATTTCATCATAGTTTTCAACATAATCTCAAAGCATTCATTAAAATCATCGGGATCTTTTATTTGTATAATTTCGACATCTTTATTAGTCTTGGACTTTATGAGATCTACCATCTCTTTAGCGTCTTCAGTAGCGAATAATACGACTTTATCGGGATTTAAATCTTCAACAATCTTTTCGACGAAGCTATTTACCATACCCTCAAGCGTTTTTCTTTGCTCTTCTTCGGTTTTTCCGATTCCAGCGCCAGTTGTAGAAAAAAGGACTCTCATACCCACACCCCATAAAACACAACCCGTAACCCAACTTTTTCAATTCTCCAAGCTTTAAATAGGGTTTATCATGTTCGATTTTACCTTCAAACTCAACGAAATAGACACTACCCTGCGGAACAGCGTATCTATTAGGCTTTGGCTTATTTTCTGCATAATCCCAACCACTGAAAGTTAAAGGTTTACCAATGAGCGGATAGACTTTTTTAATTTTTATGTCAAGCTTCTTGTCTTCGTTTTCGGAGTTGGTAATGCAATAGCTAATATCCCAACTAAAACCACCCCTATCATTTTTAGCTAAGAGCGGTGTTGCAACGTAGAGTTTAAACATCTTATTTCTGTTAATCTCTTCTTTTATTTCGTCCCAAACTTCTTCAAGTTTGCTTAAAGGATTTCTGCTCTCAAATTTAAATCTGGCAAACCTACCCTCACCACCCAACTTTATCAACCCATTTTCACCTAAGAACGCTCTAACATTCTCGCATCCATCACCTAACCAAACAGATAGCGCAACGCCTCTGTTAAACCTCAAAAATTCAGCCTTGTAAAAGTATCCTTCTTCGGTTATCTTCGCATCTCCTAACTTTATCCCAATTCTACTCTCCCTTGTGAAGAGATCATCTCTTATGACATCTTCAAGTTCGTTCTCGTTTAGATCACATTTGAGGTAATTAATAAGATGTTTATAGCTCAGATAACCGCCAACACTCTTAAAGTGGATGTGCTTACCACTAAAGATAAATCTACCATTCCAAACTTTCAGAGGTTTCACAAGGAAATAACCTTCAACACCTTTAGCCGTAGCTATATCGAGTGGAGTTGCAAAAAATTCTTCATCCTTAAATAGAAAATGTCCTAAAATCGTAAATTCCGGTTCATCCTTTCCGAAACCTACGAGTTTTTTAGTGTCGTTGGAAAAATTGGAATCAATCAAAATCTTACTCCTTATAGCTCCAGCTATGACTTGAGGTAAAGGAAAAACACTTCTCGCTAAATGACCTTCTCCAGCCATGAAGGGCTTGGACTCTCGGAAGAGTAAAACGTCGTTAGGTTCGATCAGAATCCTCATAACTTCCACCTCCAAGCTCAGCATCGCAATCGACTAAAATCTTCAAAAGGTTAAACAAACTCTTTATCTGCTTCTTCAAGATCAAACCGTAAAGTTTTTCGTAGAAATCACAGTTGTTTCCCTTCAAGTAATTCTGGAGAAGTGTCTTAAGCCTATCATATAATTTTCCACACGTAAGATCATCTTTGCTGACTAAACCTAAAATCTCCGAGTTGATCCTATTGAGCAATGATCTTTTGATTTTGTCTCCGATCATAAAATCTGTGAAATCTTCATCTGATATCATAACTCTAACGTTCTTAGCTAAGCTTATTATCTCGTCTGCTAAATCATCAGCTTTTTCATCTCCTTTGTAATGTCTCGAAAGCTCGTATTTCAGATACTCTTTCAGAGCTTTTTCATCGTTTGGCAGAGCATCAACTTCTTGAGTGACGTGGTAGATGATCCTCTTGGATAAGCTCGGCTTTTCATCCTTTTCAGAGTTTTTAATGAGTTCGACGAATTTTCCAAGCTTAGGAACAATGTTCCAGTTGAATACAACCTCGTTGTAAGTCCCGCTTCTCGCTAAATATCCTACGGCTACAGCATTTCTACCAAGCTCCTTAGCCTTCTTTTCAAGCGATCTTGCTTTGTCAAGAGCATCGTATAACGGGTGTTTGTAGTGAACGATCAATATGCCTGCACTCATCTTTTTAGCTGGCAGAAGCTCCCAGCCATCCCAGTCTTTGCCAAATAAATTCTGAATCTCGTAAGCACAAGCCAAGGTAGAATCTATCGGTAACAGAGCTAAAATGTCGTCTCCTCCAGCGTAAATGAGTTCTCCTCTGTAATTTTCGACGATATCTGAAACCTTGTTAACCGAGAAGTGCATTAAAGCTCTGCTTATTGCCGAATGCGTTGCGGGTGTGATCAGTCTTTTGGTTTTTTCGACCTTTTCTTTTGCTTCTGGTGGTAAGTATTTCAAAACTTCTGGATGGAGGTAATCTTTGACAGGTTTCATTTCGTCGCCTACGAGCATTTTACCCATGTTGTCGCCGTCCATTATTAGAATAGAGTAATATTTCTCTGGTTCAAATGGCAATTCATCTAAAAGTGTCTTTATTTTAGAGATAATCGATTCAATATAGGCTTTTTTCTGTTCTATTTCTTTAAGTGTGTTAATATCCTCAATCTCTTTCTTAATTTCGTCGAATCTTGGAAAGCCATATTCTTCCAAGAGATTATCAAATGTCAATTTTTCTTTATAGAAGAATTCAACGCTATTGGTTATCGGTCTTTCCGATAGTTCTTTAGGTAACAATTTATTTTTATAAACGTTTATTATTAGTATTGCCAAAAATTCTTTAAAGATTTTATCAAGATAGTTATATTTATTACGCAATTTACGAACTTTTTCAACATTAAGTTTTTCGTCATTCTTCTTTGCCTCTTCCAGCTTTAAGATATCCCCGTCTCTTAAAATATCCAAATGCGTTAACTCTATTGTTTTATTGCCATCGTCTTTTATAAATCCACTTCTTTTTTTCAAGGCGACTTCTGAAACCGACTCAAATCCCGCCTTGATATTCCACTTCTTCTTTTTATCATCTTTGAATTCATTCAACCATTTATGATATAACCTCTTTACCAAGCAAATTGGACACAGATGCTCGTTTTTCTTAAATAAAATTGGATCTTTCTCTCTTATTTTAGACCATAGAACTCTCATTAAAATGTAATCCCTTCCACCAATAGCTTCAAGCTCACCACAGAGTGAGCACTTGTAGGCACTTTCTCCTTCTACTTTTTCAAACTTTCTCGATTCAATTCCAACTATCTCCTCCAATATCTCAAACATAAGAGAATATAGATCGAAAATCCTTGCGGGATGTGTTCCAAAGGACTTTAGCATGTTTAGCCAATCGAGGTATTTCCTTTCAACATCTTTTGGAAGCTTTAAACCTTTAACAAAGTTCTCTAAGATTTCGTAGCTTTTTGCCTTATCTGTTCCGAGTTCATTTGAATCAAACGGGACTTCCAAAACTTCTAATGTAATTTGGAAGTACTCTTCAGCTAAGCGTTGATAGTAATTCCCCGAAAGCCTATCGAGTTCACTCAAAGCTTTTTCGTATTTTTCTTTGTCTTTACCTTTAGCTTTTTCCTTTAATTCATTTCTAACTTGTTCTAAAATATCGCTAGTAATTGTTTCACTCCAAGCGTAATTGAATATTTTACAAATCGTATCCTTAATCGTGCTTTCGATCTCATTCTTTAAATCATTGATTTCTTCTTGCTCTTTAAATCCGACTATGGCTAAAAACCTATTTGGTATGTTTGCTATCTTTAACTTGTTTTCTATATTTTTTATCCTAACTTCATCAGGAACATCTTTAAACTTATCTTCGTATTCCTTATCGAAAAATGGCTGACCTCTGAGATGTGGAAAGATTATCGCATCAGGGCCGAATTTATCAATAATAACCTTTATGGCTTGGAAAGTCAGAAAGCTTAATAGATGGCTACTGGCCCATAAATCTCTTTCCTTTCTCGCGTTCTTTATGAAATCCCGAACAGGACTTATTTTGAACATCAGCAAGGCTGGTTTTCTTTCTTCATATATGGCACCATAAATGGCTGAAGTTGCATCAGCATGATCAAAAAGTGTATGATCTGGGCTTAAGGTATATGCGGTCAAGTTTACGAATTCCTCGGCGAGTTGCCTGCATAATTCTTCGAATTCGCAACGTTCTTTGAATTTTTTAGCAACTTTTTTCTTTAAAAGTTTTGGATAATATCTCCATAGAGTGAAATATATCTTTTCATGATTATTATTTAATTTTATAATATTATTAAAAGCATATTTTTCAGCTTCCATGAGAAGTTCGAGAATTTCATTAAATTTTTCATCGTACTCGGACTCACTATTTTCTGGTAAATCTGGTAAAATAGATTTTGTCGTTTCGTAATTTTTAATATCCCCCGTAATTGGATGTCTTAAAATTGGTTCTCCAACTAAAATGTAATTTTCGCTGTGTTTTTTGTAAAAGATTGATGATAATCTCTTATTATTAACTTTTTCGAGGTCTATTCTTTGTAAAGATGCTGAAGTTTCATCCGAGAGTGCGATAGTTCTACCTATACCTCTATCTTTCCTAAATTTTAACTCAGTGCCTAGTATTTCGTTCCTTCTCTTTTCATGATCTTGTATTCGAATTGCCTTGTCTGGTGGATCATGTAAAAACGCTCTGATTTTGTTTTTCCAAAAATCGTTATTCATTGTTTAATCACCTCTGGCCAAATTTTTTCGGCTCCTATCTCTTGTAAAAAGTTATCTAAATCATTCCAATTTACTTTTACATTTGGATGATATGGGTTAGTTTTGAAAATAGGAATTTTTAGGAAAGTTTCTTTGTTAGTCTTTACAGCACCAACATGCATGGGTGACATTCGTCTATCTTTAATTTTAAACCTTGGCAATCCAAAAATATAATTTTTAAATCCATATTTAATTTTTGAATACGATTTAAACTCATTTTCAAAATGATCGAGTAATGATTCTGGTTCATTTGGATTATCACTTTTGTAGTAAACATCTTTTTTAATGTTATTTTTGCACCAAACATAGATACTGGAGCAATTTGGAATCAAAGCTGAATACCTACAGCAATTATTAAAAACTGGACTTGGCTTAAAATTAAGCTTATTACCCAGATTATATACAATCTTATTTGTTATTTTAAATTATTTCATTAATTGTCTTGCCAATCTTTCGACAGAAGTCGTGTTTATCTTTGAAATCATAAGGAACATCAACATTGGGCTTAAAATTCTCAAAATTTATCGCATTAATTTTAACTGACCCGGCACCTCTGGTATGTCTAAAACCGATAGAACCTAAAGTAAAAAGGATATATAACGAATAAAACGCCAATTCAAGTAAATCGTTATTATATGACTTTATGCAAACATTAAACTTACCTTTTATGGCACTCCGTTGTAATCGTCCAATAATCATCTTAGTTTTCCGATCTTTACGCCAGACCATTGGTGTTGGTTCTCTATCGTATTTTAGATTACCGATTCTAGCTTCAACATTCAGTATGACTCTACTCCTTTCCCCAGTACTCCCAAAAACGTAATCCTCAATCTTCTTCAAACTAACAATATCATCACCGAAGTAATTCCCAGCCAAAGCTCTGAACCACCACCTCATCAAACCTTTGATGGAAGGAGCACGAATCTCTGCCTTGCTTTGATCGGCTCCTCGCATGAAAATGGGAGTTATTGCCTCAAGTTTGAACTTAGCTTTATACATGTAAGACAATGTTACGCAAAACAAACTTAAAGTTTGCTGAAAAATACTTTGATGAAACTCTGGGTTAGAGATGTCGAAGAATACTTCTTCTGTCCGATGGTTTTCTACTTCTCCGTCGTATTGGGACATGATAGGGTTAAAGGTTACCGGGCAAATTTGGGAAAGGAAATTCAGCAGGACGTCGATTCCGTGATTACTCGGAGGTTCGACGTATTTGCGAGAGAGTTCGAAGTGGAAAGCGAGAGGTTAGGTGTCAAAGGCAAGGTTGACTTCGTCGTCAGGGATGGGGAACATCTGGCACCTTTGGAAGTCAAATACAGCCACAGCTTAAAGCCTTGGTGGAAATATTCGGCAGTTCTATACGGGATTCTGCTCGAAGATTCGATCGGCAAGCCCGTTAAAAGGAGCTACTTATTCCTGACCGAGTCGGATAGAATAGCCGAAATCGATATTACGGACGAAAGCAGAATATTCGTTGAAAAGGCGGTTCGGGTCTGCCACGAGATTTTGAGAGGAAGGGAACCGAAGCCGTCCGAGTCTAAAATTTCAAGTTTAGAAGAGTTGGGATTGATAGATATCGAATATCGAGAAGAGAAAACCCTTAAGGTAAAAACGACAGAGCTGGCGAATTTGATGTTGGAGTAAGATTTAAAATTTTTTAACTACTGCTAATAAAAAATGAAGATCGCCAGAGTCTATATGTTCGAGCTTGAATTCTCAAAACCCGCAAAGCTCCCAGACTGGAAGGGCAATTTGATTAGAAGTGCTTTGGGATACCACCTCAAGAAGCTTTATTGTATAGACGATTCAAGAGATTGTCACGGATGCTCGGTTCTCCTTAGTATTCAG
>CBEWZU010000072.1:0-8425 GCA_965561205.1 uncultured Archaeoglobaceae archaeon
GTCTGCGAATATTGAATATAGAAGCGATGTAGTCGAGCGATTTTCCGTATGCTGTATCAAGTCCTCTCGTCAGTTTAATTAATTCAAGCTGATTCTCTATTTCGTCGAATTCGTTAAGCAGAACTTTAAGCAATTTATAGTTGTTCGATTCCGAATCTTTCCTGAATGCTGTTGAGAGATATTTAATGAGCCTATCCGCTGACATATCAGCTCACCGTAACATTCAGAGTTCCAGCCTTCGCCTTCTCGGTTTCAGCAATCACAATCGCCTCTCCAAATGCATCAATTGTCGTTGTTCCATCTGTTGCTGACAGGCTTGACATGTCATCAACTCCTTCAGCATTCAGAATTGCTCTTGTGAGATCTGAAAATGTGACGCTCTCTCCTATCGCAAGAGAGTCAAAGAAGCTGTTAATTGCATTTGTAACATTTATCTGGACGATTGGAGCATCGTATCCGCCCTCAGCCTGAACCGTTACGGTCACATCGATTGTCTTGTATGTGGGCCTCTGCCACGTCACTTGAATTCACATGGACGTGTTTGTTCTATCGTGCTTTCGATCTCGTTATCATCCCCGTCTTCAACGATAACATTTCAGTTCCTCCAAGATAACGCTAAACGGTTTAGGAATAAAACCTTGATCTGTAACCCAATATTCGGTCATACAACCACCTCAACATCTATTTTCTCAGAATCGAGAGTGAGATACAGCTTGATCTTGACATTACGATTGTTGTCAGGTTCAGAAATCTCAATTCTATCAATTGATTTGATTTTGTCGACATCTGGCTTTTCTTGATAGGATTCTGCGATTAACTCTTCAATCAGCTTTTTGATCTCCGCATCATCGACTTGCTCGATGATCCTATTCAATCCACTACGAATTTTGATGGGTTCCGCTTGCAAAATCGTGGAATTGACGATATCTCCGTAAATAATTAATTGCTGGAGAAATGGAGCATCTCTAACGAACTGCTCAGGAGCTTCAATCGCATCTATTCCTAAAGCCGTAATTCTAACAAGCCCCCTCCCATGACTGTTTAAGGTCTTCTGATATTTGATAAATCCCTTCTGCTCCAAATATTCTAAGTGGAAAATGGTTTCTTCAAGTGTGAGGTCTAATTCGTCTGCAATTGATTTTTCGTTCGTCCAAGCTCTCGGATTTTTCCGCTCCAAATCGTAGAGTAGTTTAAGAATTGCGGATCTAACCTTGTGCATGATTTTGATTGTTGTAGAAGAATTTAACGCTTTCATCAGTAGATCCCAATTGCGTTAAGAAGGGGAGATATCCGTTTTGCAAGCATTATCCTGCTGTTCTCGCTGAACTTGTCTATCAGGGCTTGGTTGATCCCAATAACCTCAACTATATCTCTGGTAAGATTCTTGAATCTCAGATCTAGAGAAGTTCATTGAGGAGGTGAAGAAGTACGTTAGTAAATAAGGAGGAGATAAAGAAAAAGATTAAGGAAATTTTGACCGAAAAAGATGAGGTCATCTTTGCATACCCTTCATGACAGCTTTAATGAGATCTACTTTAGGGATGTTGATATCGCTGTTTACGTTGACGAAAGTAAGGTAGAAGATTTTTTGGAGTATGAACTAAAGCTCTCTGCAGAGATTTAAAAAACGTAAGATTACCCCGTTGATGTTAAAGTTCTGAACTCTGCGCCACTGAGCTTTAAGTATAGGGCTATTAAGGGCGATCTCTTAACCAGTAAGAACGAAGAAATTAGATTCAGATTCATAGAAAGAATTCTAATGGAATACTTGGACTTTAAACCAAGAAAAGAAGATCATTGAGGAAATACTAACAACATGAGTCCAAAATCTATTTAATAATTTAATCGAACCACTTCCCGACAGTGTAGGGCTTCAGATGCTCTAAAGATTATAAATGTCTTTTGCATCAGATTAGTATTGCTAATATCGATAATTTGTCTGGGCGTAAATTCATCATTAAAATATAGCTACTTGGATAATGATCAGCGGATAGAATATATCTAAAACTTATCTAAAACTTGATTTGAAAAATTTTAAATACAACTAATGAAAGTACAACATATGCTAAAAATACGTCTTCTTCAAGTAGATTTGACTCATAAGAAGGTAAAGGCTTCAAATATCCCTGAAGAGTGGGGAAAAGCCTATATCGGAGGTAAAGGCATTGCAACCAAATTGCTTTACGAGACCTTACCCTCCCGGATAGATCCCCTATCCCCCGAGAACGTAATTATCTTCGGAATCGGGCCTCTGAACGGTGTAAACCTACCGGGTGCCTCAAGACTCACCTGCGTTTTTAAATCCCCCCTGACATTCGGATACGGTGAATCTCAGTGCGGTGGCTTTTTAGCACCCGAATTCAAAAGGGCTGGGATAGATTTTCTTTTCATTACGGGTAAAGCTGAAAAGCCAGTTTATCTACTTGTAGAGGATGGGATGGTGGAAATAAAAGATGCTTCTCACCTCTGGGGTAAAGATTGTTACGAAACCGAAGATATTTTGAGGAAAGATCACGGCGGCGAAGTTCTCTCGATCGGTCAAGCCGGAGAAAACCTCGTCAGGTTTGCTTGTATCTCGCACAGAAGGGGAAGACAATTCGGAAGATGCGGTGCCGGAGCCGTTATGGGTTCAAAAAATCTTAAGGCGGTAGTGGTGAAAGGAAGCGGAGAGATCGAAGTAGCAGATCCCGATGGGCTAAGGGAGTTCAGGAAATGGATGAACGAAAATATTGTCAGTAAACTTGAGAGCATGAAAAAGTTTGGAACTCCGTCGATAGCATCTTTGACAAATGAGGCTGGTGTCCTGCCCACAAAGTATTGGGAAAAAGGTAGCTTCGAATATTTCGAGGAAATAAGTGCCGAAAGTTTGCAGAAGTTCGTGAAAAGGAGCACATCCTGTTACGGATGTTCAGTGGCATGCGGAAAACTAAGAAAATTGAAAGATGTGGAAGTAGAAGGCCCAGAATATGAAACGCTATTTGCATTCGGATCTCTGTGCTACAATCCAGATCCGGAGTCCATAATTATCGCTAACGACTTATGCGACAGATACGGACTGGACACGATCTCAACGGGAAACGCCGTAGCATTTGTTATGGCCTGTAGCGAGAGAGGAGAGATCGATGAAAAGATCAAGTTCGGAGATGGTGAGAAAATAATCGAACTCGTAAAGAAGATCGCTTTTAGAGAAGGTATAGGAGATATTCTCGCAGAGGGAGTTAAACGGGCTGCCGAAATTCTGAAAGTGACCGTAGAGCCCGTCCATGTTAGGGGATTGGAGCCTCCCGGCTACGATCCTCGCGGTCTCTACGGGATGGCTTTAGCTTACGCAACTTCTCAGCGGGGGGCCTGTCACATGAGATCATGTGCGTATCGACCGAATTTGGCGGGTGCTCTCGACAGATTCTCCACAAAAGGTCAGGCGGAGCTTGTTAAAGAAAGAGAAGATTTCTACTGTGTTGTTGATTCTTTGGTTTACTGTAGATTTCTCTGTCTTCCCATCATTGGAATGAATTGGGAGGACGTCTCGAAGCTTCTTAAAATTGTTACCGGAAGGGATTACCCCGTTCAGAAACTGAAAGAGATTGGAGAGAAAATCCACAATCTAACAAGAAAATTTAACGAGAGAGAAGGAGTTATGGATGATGAACTGCCTGAAATCTTTTTCAGATATCCAATAAAAATCTACGATAAAGATGTGATAGTTAGAGAAGAGGATTTTAAAAGAATGCTGAACGAATATCACACATTAAGGATAAAGACTTCGAACACTACCGATAATTTCGCACGTTCCCGTAAGTGAGTTAACAAACTTCAGATATTTTTTCGCAATTTTAACAGCCTTCGCCATCTCTTCATCTTTAGGAGCCCTCCAGCTTTTATCGAAAATCGGCCAATAGGCATCGATTCTCATCGGAATGTTTGGATCAACAGATGCCACGAAGGATGCGATTCTATCTATTTCATCGATGTCGACCAAATCGGGAATTAGCACGGTCTCGACCATCAATTGGTCTCCTCTCTCATATAGCTTTACAAAGTTCTTTAGAACGATTTCATTGGATTTTCCCGTGTAAAATTTATGAATTTCGTCCGTAACAGCTTTTATGCTAACTTCAACAAGATCGAAGCATTTTGGCGGCATCAGGTATCCGTTTGTTATCAGTATCTTTTTCGTATCGATTTCTTTGCAAATATCCTTAAGGCTACGGTCTAATGTCGGCTCTTCTCCTTCAAAAATAACTGTTTCAAGCTCAACTTTAGAAAGAATCTCCAAAACTTCGTCAATTTCAAGAAATCTTGGATTTTCTTTGATCTCATGATCTAAATGGCAGTCGAACTTTATCGATTTTCTCAGACAACCTTTGCAGTTGAAATTGCAACCATCGAAGAATAAAACCGCCGACTTAAGAGCTTCGTGATACGAGATGTGGTATATTCTTGTCATGCTCACGCATTGAAATCCAAGGATTAAATCTTTTGTCTTGACAATAGAAAAAGATTTTAACATTATTTTTAAAACATAGAGAAATGATCGCATCAGCACCGGGAAAGGTAATAATCTTCGGAGAGCATTCGGTTGTTTATGGAAAGCACGCTGTTGTATCCTCTATTGGATGGAGATGCTATGTAAATGTTGAAAAAAGTAGAGATTTCCTAATAATTTCGCAATTTGGAAAAACAAAACTT
Organism: uncultured Archaeoglobaceae archaeon; assembly: GCA_965561205.1. Classification (GTDB taxonomy): domain Archaea; phylum Halobacteriota; class Archaeoglobi; order Archaeoglobales; family Archaeoglobaceae; genus Geoglobus. The sequence continues at coordinate 4,690 of CBEWZU010000072.1, forward strand.
GATTTCACCGGAAAGCACTCCTACATCTCTTACGCTATCAAGAGGTTTTCCGAAATCAAAAAAATTCCCGGAGCTAAAGTAATCGTAAAAAGTGAGATACCTCCGGACTCCGGTCTCGGAAGTTCAGCCGCAGTCACCGTTGCAACCCTGTCCGCCTTAAATGCTGAATTTGAAGCGGGATTGAGCGAAGAGGATGTCTTCTCTCTGGCGAAATCTGTGGAGATAGACGTTCAGGGGATTGCGAGCGGTGTAGATTCCTTCGTTTCAACTTACGGCGGAAACTGGATCATCCCGGAAAAGAGAAGATTTAGGACAAACTTAGAATTCGGTCTCGTTGACAGTGGTGAGAAGTCCGTAACATCCGAAATGGTCAGGAGAGTTGCAGAATTAAAGAAAAAACATCCGAACGTAATCGATCCGATACTCGATGCTATGGATTATATCGCCGTCGAGGGTGCAAAAAGCTTGGAAAGGAACGATCTATCAGAGATCAAGAAACTTTTCAGGATAAATCAGAGTCTTCTGAGAGCCTTGGGCGTTAGCACTCCGAATATCGATAGGATTGTTGCTGAAATTGAAGAGAAGGGATTTGCCGCAAAGATAACGGGAGCAGGAGGAGGCGGCTACATCCTGACGACGGGATACGGAGACAAAATATCCATCGGAGGGGAGGGTGTCAGAATTGAAGATAATTAAAATAGGGGGCTCTCTGATAACTGACAAAAAAGCTTTCGAAGTTGTAAGAGAAGAAATGATCGAGAAAATAGCTAAACAGATTTCTGGGAAAGTTATAGTTGTTCACGGTGTGGGGAGCTTTGGACACCCCCACGTTAAGAGATACGGATTAACCGTAGAGGGAATATCGAAAACCCATCTTGCCTGTCTTAGATTAAATAACATCGTATGTTCGAAGCTTGAAAACGCAGGATTGTCACCCATACCGATCCACCCCTTTGAGTTCTTTTTGAATCCCGATTACGATTCCCTGAGAAATCTAATATCAATGGGTTTCACTCCCGTTCTGCACGGAGATATCGTTTATCGCAAGGGGTTTAGAGTGATGAGCGGTGATGAGATCGTGAGGGTGCTTGCCGAGAAGCTAAAAGCTGAAAGAGTTGGTTTCGCCTGCGACACCGCCGTCATAATTAACGACGAAATCGTAAGAGAAATCAATCCCCAAAACTTCGATAAGATCATCGAGAAAATCGGAGCGGCATTAGATAAAGAGGACGTAACGGGTGGTATGAAAGGAAAGGTCATAGAAGCTTACAGAATTGCCGATATTTGCGACGTCTGCATATTCGATGGAGCTGAGAAAGACGCAATCCGCCGCTTTCTCAATGGGGAGGATGTGGGAACTAAGATAACGAAAAGATTTTAATATATTAGCTCAAGCTTATATATGGTATCCGAAATATTAATTGGACTGATTGTAGTAGTCCTGTTATTTATTCTTTCGGGACTGAAAATCGTAAAGGAATACGAAAGAGGCGTTATCTTCAGGCTTGGTAGGCTTGTCGGAGCCCGAGGTCCGGGATTGTTTTTCGTGATACCTCTGCTCGAAAGTATGCAGGTCGTTGATCTGAGAACGGTGACCTACGATGTCCCCTCTCAGGAAGTTGTTACAAAGGATAACGTCACGGTGAGAGTTAACGCCGTTGTTTACTACAGGGTGATTGAGCCCGAGAAGGCTGTGACCGAAGTGTATGATTACAAATTTGCTACGGCACAGATCGCTCAGACGACCTTGAGGAGCGTTATAGGTCAGGCTGAACTGGATGAACTCCTTTCCGAGAGGGAGAAAATCAACGTCAAGCTCCAGCAGATAATAGACGAAGCCACAAATCCTTGGGGAATAAAGGTTTCCGCTGTCGAAGTGAAGGATGTTGAATTGCCCGAAGAAATGCAAAGAGTTATGGCTATGCAAGCCGAAGCGGAGAGGGAGAGAAGAGCAAAAATCATCAGAGCAGACGGTGAATATCAAGCCGCCGTTAAATTAAAGGAAGCTTCCAAGATCCTTGCGGAGAGTAGGGGAGCAATGATGCTGAGGATACTGCAAACGCTAAACGAGATATCCACCTCTCAAAATACTACAATTGTCGTTCCAATACCAGTGGAGATCTTAGAGTATTTCGAATCTGCTAAGAAATGATATGGATGTCGAAGACGTATCTGTTAACTCGCGGGGCGAAATTCCCGCACTCTCTCCAGTTGACTATCTCGATCTCGGTGCCGAGCTCTGAAAATCTCTTTTTTATTTTTTCAGCCCTTTCCTCAACCTCCTCTTCTCCGGCAAATGTGTAGAAGTGGATAAATCCCCCTTTTTTTATTTTCTCAACGGCGATGTCTATGAAGTCCTCCGCATTGTAGGGGGCGGGCATGACAATTCTGTCAAACTTGCCTTCAAGTTTCGGGACGACATCCCTGACGTCTCCCCCTATCGCTTTCACTATTCCCTCGACTTTATTCAGTCTTATGTTTTCTCTGAAATATCTAACGGCTTCTGGGTTTATCTCAACCCCTACAACTTCCTTCGGTTTTGCAAGCTTCGCTATGATAATTGCGTAGGGTCCGACTCCTGCAAACATTACCAAAACCCTCTCATTTGGTTTAACGAGCCTCGCTATTCTCTCCCGTTCCCCTGAAAGCTTGGAAGTGTAGTAAACTTTGGTCGGATCAACCTTGAATCGGCATCCGAACTCTTTTGCGATAGTTTCGGTCTCCTTTCCGTAGATTATTTCATATTTTGCAATCCTGAACTCTCCACTGACCTCACCCGTTTTTCTCATTATCGTTTTTACGTGCTTGTGCTTTGTCAGTATCCAGTTAACGATATCCTCTTTTAAGCTTATTAATTCGTCCGGGAGATCGATGATGACGATGTCTCCGATAATCTCAAATCCCCTTCTGAGTTTTGAAGCAGTTACATTCTTTTGCATAAGGAACTCCCTTAAGTTCACGATAAATCTTAAGGGGATTTATAAAAATAAATGTCGCCTTGCAAAACCTCACTTTTCAAAGCTACGTAAGAGAGGTTTAGACTCACTCGTCAACAAGAGGATATTTAGCTTACTAATGCCCGCCTAAATTTGCTATCGCAAACTTCAATTATCTCCAAAACATTAGCAGAAATTCCGTATGCCACTTTAGGAATATTTAAAAATGAAAGAAATCATAAGGAGATGAGAAATATGGATAGCAAAAGAGAACTATACAAAAGAATTAAAGAACCGGAAAAGTGGAAAAAGGTAGAAAAGGACGTTTAATTACACAGAGGACGACAGACATGGATTCTCACAGATTGAAGTTAAAGTTAAGTCTACCGCTTAATATCATTTTTTGAAGATTTGGCGAACTCGCTCTCTTCTGGAGGTGTTTTAATGGGGTTAGTTAAGAGTAGGAAACTCCAGAATGTTGTTTTGGAGATGTGTGAATACTTTAAGGAGAGGGAAGAGCTTGTGACCCTCCCCTCGCTTACGCGAGGGGCTTCCACCGGAAGCCATTGGGGGGGGGAGGTTGGGGAGTGTGCCGTGAGGCACTCCCCTTCGGGCTGGGTCACAGCAGCCCCTGACCGCAGGATATACCCACGGCCTCACTTCGAACTTACATTAACTTCGGAGTATAATAAACTAACTACCTCCTACCAGCCCCCACCCACCTCCCCTAATTCATCCCCCGCCCTATCCAGTAGCTCCGAAAGTTGGCAATTAGGATAACCTAAAACTTTGAAATCTTT
>CBEWZU010000073.1:0-8391 GCA_965561205.1 uncultured Archaeoglobaceae archaeon
AGGTTATGAAGTAGGAAGATAGGATGAAACCTATGGTTGCAGGTGAAAATCCAACAGTTGAACCGGACAATGGAATTATAAGGTCTAGGGATGCAAAGGTAAGCTCAACCAGAATATAGCTAAGCATATCAAAACAATTCTCTTAGCCCAGATCATGCTTTTAAGTGAGGAAAGAAATCCAAACTTCTCTTCATACATTGTGATTTTCTTTTCATATATCATCAGGACGGAAGAAATAGCTAATAAAGTCAGAGAGCCACCAATAAAAAAGAAGTTTTATTTCTTTTTCTCATTCGTAAGTTACTCTTATCGCACCTTTAGGGCAAACACGGATGCAAGCTCCGCATCCTTGGCAGTATTTTTTGAAACGTACAGTCTTTCCATCTTTCGTTATGTAGTTGCCAGGACACACCTCAAGACATTTCAAACAACCAGTACACAAGTCCGGGTCTAGTTTTATCGAGGCTGGACGAAATTCCTCGAATTCGTCCAAGATTCTTTGACCTTTAAAGCTGTCTTGAAGATCCTTTACATGACAAACACCAAGATCTCTTGAGAATTTACTAATTGCGTAGTCCAAATCTTTTATGATATTAACACCTTTTAAAAAAAGAACGCTACAGATACCAACTAGTTGCACCCCTTTGATTAAAGCTTGAATCGCTTGTTCATAGGTAATTATCCCACCACTATGAACTATTTGTGCTCGGTAAGCAGTTTTTTTCAGTAATGCAACGTTGAAAGTCAAGTGTGGCTCGAAAAGCACTGCACCAGTGATCACCCCCTGTTTGAAACCCCTTAGCCCATCATGAACCGGCTTAAATGGCGAGAACAGGCTAGAAAGGGTCGTGGCCTTAGGGGCGTTTAGCGATACAATGGGTATTCCCTCTTTAGTTAAAGCTTCAGCTATATAATCATTATACCGGGCGCCATGTCCTAACTTAACCAAAACAGGCAAGGAGACCCGTTGTGTGACTTCCCGGGCAATCTCGATATGTTTTTTGTAGCATTCTTCCTGAAGTTTTTGAGCGCCATAAAACTTTTCATCAACATTTCCTTCTAAATTCATTTCGAGTTTCCTATAGTGCTTTGGCAACCACTTTCCAAGATTTAACTCTATTGCGTCGCACTTTGTAGTATTCTCGATGTACACTGCGGTTGATGCCCATTTATCAGGATCAGTAGTCCGTTCAAGAACGCTAACTATTATCTTTAAGCTTTTCATTTTTCCTCTGCATCTATTCATTAAGCTCACTATCTTGGTGCCTACTGTTAAATTAACGACCTCTGTGCACCACTCGCCTGTCACTAAGAAAGAATCGGGTAACCCATATTCTGAAAGCTCCTTCATGCTATTTCTGCCAAATCCGTGTCCTCCTTCGGAGCTGATAGTTTTAGTTGTTATGGCGCCTATACCAGCTTTAATCGAAGCCTTTATAGCGTATTCGTTGTTTTTAGATAACGGAGAACCTGAAAGAGCAATAATACAGTTTCGAAATTTTAGATTGCCTACTTCATTGATTAGCATAGCTCATTCCACGGGTACCCAGCGGCGCTTTTTGAATTCTTCAAATCGCTCCATGATGTGCTCTAAACCTAGTTCTCTGATTTCACCTTCGTCGAAGCCTAATTCAACACAAAGGAGCGATAACTGCGTCAAAAGATCAGCCAAGGAAAGTTTGGCGTTCGCAAGGTGTGCCTCCTTTTCGTCGGGGAAGCGGTGCGCATAGGTCAGGTCCTTCGTTAGGTCCCCGAGCTCGTAGTGAATGATTGCAAGCCTTCCGAAAATCGAAATTGGCGGTTCGCAAGCCAGAATTTCCATTAGTTTGTGTTTTTTTGCTTCGGGGGGCTTGGATAGGACATGAGTCACTTAGGCACGGCCTCCTATGAAGATGAAGTACTTCCAAAAATAGAAAAGCTTCCCTATTCTTAAGTTTTATGCTATCATGGGAAGGAAAGCTCTTTCAAATAGGGGGCGCAACAGGATGAGAAATAGAGAAAAAAGATTGAAAATACTAAATTTGATCACGAAACGGAAACGCTTTGAACTAGTTAAAGCGTTATACGATGCAAATAAACCGATGTCGCATTCCGAGATAAAAAAACTTTTGGAACTTAAGGGTATAAGAGGTTATAGTAATGGCAATCTTTGGACAGATCTTAAACTATTAACAAATTATGGAGTCATAAGGTATATGCGTCAAATGAAAGTGAATCCGGAAACTGGAAGAACTACTGTATCTCTTTTCTGGTTAACAGCAATGGGAAAACAGCTCCTTTCTAAAATAGAGGATATCTTAAAAAATGGGCTCGGAAGTAGCCCTTTTTTACTAGCAAAATTAAAATGATTTCACCTATGTTAATGATTACACTTGCGAAATCTCTTCCGTCACAAAAGAAAAAGGTTCGTTTTGTGAATTTTCTAAGATCCTTCCAAAGTTCACAATAAAGCAAATAGAACAGTTGTTACAAGAATTCGAAAAAATATCTAATTGTGGTGTGGGATTTTGAAATTTCCCGACCGAACAATACTAAATACATCTTTTAAAAAAGAGGGAGATGGCGGGGAGTCTTCGTTAGCTCTTATTTCTCTGATTTTTTTCTCAACTTCGCTGTATACCCGTAACATCAACTCGCCTTCTGGCCTGATTCGATAAAATACACGTGGGCGTATCATTTGGTTTTGTACGTTTTCATTAAGTGTAACAGGCTCCACTAATCTGCTTTCTACAAGGTTCCTAAGATCCTTCCAAAGTTGCCCATCGTGACATTTCTCCCCGTTTTTTTTAAGAGTTTCCTTGATTTTGCTGAATGTCATCGGTTCTCTGGCGATCTTAAGTGTCCTAAGTATCATTAATCTTGTTGGTTTCGATGTAGACTTCAATAACGAAAAAGTTGTTAAAGTTTTCGACTTTTTTTCTACCAATTCTCTCCCTCGTGAAATATTCATTTTTGATTCACTTTATCCCTAAGATGGATTCAGTTCTTCCTTTGCACCTCCTTTTATCATAGGGTGTATAGCACCGAAGTTATTAAGGGAACTAAGCAGTTTAAAGTTTTTCCATAATTGAAACAACTTGCATTTTTTAAATTTTTATCCAGTCTTATAGTGACAGAACATTAAAGGTCTCTTAAGGGTGCACTAACAAAATAAAATTTGGGTTTTAACTATGTTTAATCATTGTAAAAGCGGCGAAAGTAAAGAAGCCTCTCAAAATACAATAGAATAATTTTATTGAGAATCAACTCATGCTGTGGACTTACTGTTATTTTAGCATTAATGATTCATAAAAATAAAAGTCATTTGGCAACTCAAATTCCCAGTACTTACTTGGGCCTCCACCATGAATTGAAACTATTAATTTTTTACCGTCTAAAGGAATTCTCACTCGGTTAGCTACGGTTTTAGTTTCTCCAGAAGATAGATTAAAGTACATTTGCGCTGAGTCAAATCTCCCATATTTTACTCCATTTTTCATCATTAATCCCTTGTAAAAAGCCAAAGGCCATATATCGGTAGAAAAATCTTCTCCTTCAAAGTAAAAGCTAGCTGTGCATCCTATTGCATCTTTTCTTCCACGGTTCTTAATGTTAATACATAAAGTGATAATACAACTGTCACCTTCCTTTTTTATATCAAATAGCCCTATTTCTTCCAATTCTATATCCACTTTATACGTTAACCTATGCCATACCGTAACTACCATAGTAACTAGAGTTGAAAAAGCCGTTATTACCATAGCAATTAGATAAGGATCCATAGATTTAATTGACTTAATTGAAGTTTTTATACTTTCACTTTAAGTTCAAATTTAAGCCATTTGTTGGGATATTGTCCATGATTCCAAGAACTTATGGATTTTATCCCGGTAATTTTTCCAGCGTTTAGGGGAATATGTGCTTTTATTATTGCTTTTCTTTGGTGGGAGTAGAGTATTATTTCATCTATTAGATGGTGTAGGAATTTCTTTTTGTCTTCGAAGCTGAATGTTTCTAGTCGTTTTTTGGCAGTTTCGCATAGTTCCTTTATTTGTTTTGCGAGGAGTGGTTTAAGTTCTATTTGTTTTATTTTTGATTCTATTTTCTTTAATCTTTCTTCAATTTGTTTTTCTTTTTGTGCATATTCTTGCATTTTGGCTTGTAGTTGCTGTTTTGTTATTATTCCATCTGAGTATATTTCTATTAATTTGTCTCTTTTTATTTTGAGCGTTTCTTTCGTTTTTAGTAAATCTTTCTGCTCTTTTTTCCAATTTTCCATGTTTTCTTGAATGTTTTGGGATAATTGGAAAATGTGCTTAATGATTATTTTAGGGTTCATTATTGCTTTCTTTATTGCTTTCCAAACCGCCATTTCCAACTTATTTGCACTTATCATTCTTGCCTTACATTTTCTTGGTAGAGGAAATGTCTTATGCCTATTATTGCACCTATAAAATCTGTAGTTGTGGCATTTCTCCCCAGAATATGTTGAATTACAATCTCCGCATTTAACCAGTCCGCTTAGAAGATATTCGCTTTTAGCTCTTCTTACTTTATGATTTCTTTTGAGAATCTCTTGTGCCATTTTAAATGTTTCGCGATCTATGATGGCTGGAACTTTAATGGGTATCCATTCACTTCTTTTCCTTAGCTTTCTGCTTGTTTTGGGCCTTCTCCTATAAGTTTTAGGCTTTTGGCTTTCAACCGAATAGCTTTTATTATAGTAGGTTACTCCAACATACGTTTCATTACTTAAAATTTTGTGAATTGTACTTCTTCTCCAAAATCTACTCTTTTGAGGTTTGATTTGTCTCCTTGTTAGTTCCCTAACAACAGCTCTTATGCTTTGAAGCTTAATATACAAGTCGAAAATTAACTTTACAATTTCAGCTTCATTTCTATCAATAACGTAGCATCCTTCCTTATTTGAACCTTTAATATAGCGGTATCCATAGGGCGCTGGATGACCAACAATCCTGCCCATTCTGGCTTTGTGAAGTCTCCCCCGCCTCGTTCTCTCAATAATTTTTGCCTTTTCATACTCTGCAATTAATCCTTGAACTCCCAAAAGGAGCTGATCTTCCGGACTATCAGTTAAAGTTTTATTTAAAAACTTAATTTCAACTCCATTTTTCTTGAGTTCTTCAATGACTAAGGCTTGATAAACATATTTTCTCGCAAGTCTATCTGGAGAATGAATATAGACAATATCAAAAATGCCTTTGGCAACATCATCCCTTAGCTGATCTAAAGCTGGTCTATCCAAAGTTGCACCGCTAAAACCATTATCAACGTATTCCTTAACAATTTTAACGCCGTCCTTCCTACAAACTTCTCTCAGCTCAGCTAATTGCGATTCAATTGTTTTCTCCCTTTCTTGCTTTTCGGTTGAAACTCTGGCGTAAATTGCTGCTTTTTTAACCATCTGCATGTTAATTAATAGAGTTAATTATAACATGAAGAGATGGAGATTTCAAGAACTTTTAGCTAAAACCTTTTCTTCGATTGTGACAAGGGATAAATCTTCTTGATCTTTCTTTAAATATTCCGAAATGTCTTTTTCGGAAAGAAGCAGACTTAAAGCCATAGAAAGCCTTCTAAAGTTAACGCCTTCTTGCGGATATTCAAAATAAACAACGAGCTTTCCTCCTTTCCTTATTCCTTTTTTAGTGCCGATTTTCATGGATTTTCAGCTTCTAATATCCTTTTCAACCCTCAAAATATTTAGACAATGCAAACTTGATTTTCAGCCTTTAAATCGCAAATTTACGCTAAAATAGGCATTCCTCCGCTACTTTCTGAAAGTTCAACAAGCAAATCTATAATTTCCTTCTTCTCATTTCTCGCATAATCTTTCTTATCAACTAAAGCGTTAAAATTTTTAAGAATTGTTCTTCTCGAAAAATGCTTTCCGCGAACAGCCTCTGCAAAACAGAGATAACTAGACCACAAAGGATTTTTAGCCCTAATTTTCTCGAAAACTCTTCTAACTGATCTCATGTTAACCGTAAAATTGCGATATCCTTTATTTCAGTTTATATCGGACAAATACGATTGTCAAGAGGAAAAATAAAGACTTTCTCTCTTATTTTTCAAGAAGTCAATAAATATCTAAGCAATTAGTTTAAATAGAACTCTTCAGCGCCAAACTCCTGTTTACATTAGAGTCAGTAAAATTAATACTTAACTTTGATGATGGAAATACTATGGATTATATTGCAATTCAACCTATACAATGTGATTTTGGGGCATATGATGGTCTCGATGGTTATTATCAGATTCAAGAGTATAAAATTATACCTTGCAAAAAAGTAATTATAAGTGAAGAAAAACCTTTTCAGACAGTACTCTTAGTTTTCCCATTTAACGGGGCCAAAACTGACGATGCTCAAGCTTTCTTTAGAAACGCAGCAATCATGGCTAAAAAAGCTAAGGAATTTGTGGCATGGCTTGTAGTAATGACAGGGATACCCATGAGACTATTCCATGTTGGTTTTGGTCAAACTTCATTTGGAAAGTTCACTTTTGTTCCAGCTAAAGATCACTTGGAAGAGAAAGAACTAACGAAGTTTCAGGCAGATCTTAGTGCAAGAGCAGGCAGGTACAAAAAAGTCAGCAGACCAGATCTCTCAGAGAAAGGTGTACCGCCAGGTACAAAGGTTAAACTCCCTCTAGACATGCCAAGACTTACTCAGAAATTATTCTCATTGCCCCAGAGAATACAAAAACAGTACATTAATGCATGCTTATCATTTCAATTTGGACTTGAAAATTGGAATGCCTATCCAACAGTGACACTGATAGCTTTTGTATCCGCAGTAGAATCGATAATGGCAGAAGAATTCACGAGCGGATACTGTGAAGATGCCAAAAAGCGGTGTCCATTAAAGAGAGATGTTATCAAGAGATTTAGAGCTTTCTTTGAGCGCACTCTTATAAAACCGCTTCCAAACGATTTACGAAAATTTCTCAACGATATTTATTCAAAGAGATCAAAATTCACTCATAAGGCACTTTTAGGAGAAATCGGGCTTTGTGGCGTTTATGCAGATTATTCAAAAATACAGAAACTATATTCTGAATTACGATTTCTTGATAGACTTGTTAGAGCGGGGCTCATACAGTGGCTTATTGAAATATAATATGGATATTGCGATACTCATTTGAGCCCCTACTTTTAATACTGAGTCCTTTTGCGGAAATATTCTCTTCACGGAAAAGCTTCGCACGTCTAACCTTCAATTTCTTTAATTTCTTTTAATATTTCTGAGATTTGAGTTTTAAGTTCTGGCAGTTTCGTTTTTATTGTTTCCCAAACTAGGTCTAGGTTTACGCCAAAGTATTGATGGATTAGTTTGTCCCTCATTCCGGCAATTTCTTTCCATTGAATGTTTGGATGCTTTTTCTTTAGTTCTTCGCTTAGGTTCTTGGTTGCTTCTCCAATTATTTCGAGTCCTCTTAAGACTGCGTATTGCTTTTCGATGTTACCCAGAAAATTTTCTTTGTTAACTCCTTCGATGAACTTCTCTATATTTGATATTGCATCTAGGATATGCTTAAGATAGGCTTTATCTCTTTTCATAGATGACTCTCATTTCCCTTTTTACATCATCAATTATGTAGCGGTTTATGCTACTGAAAATTCCGAGGTCAACTTTTCTTCCGAATATTTTTGTTAGCTCCTCTTCTATTCTTACGAGATCTAGAAGGGTCTTTCGACTGTTTTTGTCAAATTCAATTGCTATGTCTATATCGCTCTTTGGGGTTTGTTTTCCTTTGACAAAGGAGCCGAAAACAGCCATGAAAACTATATCATTTTTTTGGCAAACCTCAGCTAGTTTTTTCTCTAGGCCTTTCTTCCTCAACTCCTCTGGTAAGTTTTGAATCTCAATTTTGGCTGTCATATCCTCTATTTTCTAAGGTTTCTTTGAACTTAAGCCTTTTTCTCATGAAGTTTTCTGATACTTGAAATTCTTCTGCTAATGCTGGGATGGGATTTGGAGATTCTTTAACCCATTCTTGTTGCAATATTGCATTCAGCTTATCTTCTGCAATGAGCAAGTAGGCTGCGAAGACTTCTGCTTCTTTCTCGTGTTCTCTTAACAGCCAATTGTTTAGGTAATTGTTCCTATCTTCTATGAAGTAGTTTACTCTGCTTTTTCTGTGGAATAAGTGATGGGCCAAAGCATGAGCAATTAAGTGTCTTTTCTTGTATGGATGTAATTTTGGATCTATGACGATGATGCCTTCATCCTTGATGTACATCTCTTTGATTATTCTACCCAAAGGTAATTCGACAACTTCTGCTCCAAGTTTTGAAGCTAGAAGTTCAAGGTCGTCAATTCCATATTTTTGTCTGATTTCGTTTGCTTTTTTGATTATGTGTTTCATGGTTTATTTGTTTTGAATTTG
>CBEWZU010000074.1:0-8353 GCA_965561205.1 uncultured Archaeoglobaceae archaeon
TTATAATGCATGGATTTTAAGTATTTATAGTTCTATGCAATGTGGACAGGTCTACAAAACTAGCCCCGTCAACTTAACACCTCAAACGGTTGTGGTAAAGCATGAACAACTTGCAGAAGAGGTTCCAGTTCACAACGGGCTTTTTAGCAGTGATTGAGCTAAAAACGGATTCAACTAAGCTACGTTTTTCGATAGAGCACATCTTTGCTGTCCTCCTCGTCGAAGAAGTCTGAATATATGTGGCTATCCCGAGAAGCCTGATCTCAATCGGTGTCCTCCCCCCCTCCAATCAGCTCTTTCAGTCCATCAAAATTTGTTGAAAAATATTCTAAAAAGGTAAAATCTACGCGGGTCTACAAAACTTAACATCCGTGACTAAAGAACTGTCATCTTACTGAGATATTTGAAGGAAATCCTAAAGCTTTTGACAGCCCTTACAAAGGCTCTTTTTTCTTTTTCATCTATCTTGGCGTATTTATGAGCTCTTTCAAGGATATATGGATAGCCAGATGTTGATCCCATAACGCATTCAGCGTAGACGATTTCAACTATTTTTTCATACAAATTTTCACACCATTTCGGTATTTCGATTCTCGCGGGAAGTGTGGGATTTGATTTGAAGTAGAATACAAGAAGCGGCGACTTTCTTGTTTCCATCGGATTTGTAAATTCATACAGATTCAGATAGTCTGCTAAAATGTAGGAATCGTAAATGCTGAATCCCAACTCCTTTATGTAGCTTCTGTCAACATATCCGATTAGAGGTGTTTTATATTCCTCGCTTAAAGATAAAACTCTGTCGATTTCCCTTCTGTAAGCTCTGCTTAGTGATTCGCTTAATTCCATTGTGTATAGAACACTTAGGCTTCCATCGTAAAAAACGATATCGGATATCTCTAAACAATCCTGAACTAACTCCATTTCAAGCTTGAATCTTTCAAATTCGATGTTAGATTCGTAAACGATATTGCTTTTGTATTTTATATCGTGATCTCCCCTACCGTGATGAATCCAGATCCCTGCGGCTTGAACTCCGCCAAAGGGTATCCCAAAATCCTTTAAAGGGGAGATTTGACTTCCATCAACACCGGAGACCTTTAAATCTTTTAAGATATCGAAAGGATTTTTCCTCTTGATTGAATTCTTTGTTAATTTCTCACGCAATTTCTCAATTTTCTCTATATCCTGCCTGCTCAGCTCTTCAATCTTTTCCTTAAACTTAACTATATTATCAAAAAGTTTTCCTTCAAAACTCATACATAACTCACTCCGTTCTCCTTTTTTATTCTTATGGCGTTTTCAACCATTTCTTCGAAAGTATCATCGTGACTTATAACGAAAATTTGTTTGAAATCTTTAATTTTGGCAATTTTTTGGGCGAAATTTCTTCGCCTATCTTCATCCATATTCTGAGTGGGTTCATCAAAGAAAACGATTGAAGATGATGTCAACGCCTTTAGCAAAGCCAATCTAACTGAAAGGGCGGCAACTGTCTGCTCTCCGCCACTTAACTGCCTAAAATCAATGTCCCTTCCTCTATATTTCGCTTTTATCCCAAAATCCTCCTTCCATTCGATCTGCCATGAGTAATCGTTCATGATCTCGCAGAAAATCTTATTCGCTTCAACCGAAACAAATTCCGTGTAGGCTCTCGTTATTTCGGGAATCGCTTTTTTGAAAATTTCTCTCAAGTCTTTAACAAATTTTAGCTTTTTTTCAAGTTTTTCTTTCCTTCTTATAAGATTTTCGTAGATCTCCTCCGTTTTTTCAAATTCTTTCAGAACCTTCTCAACGCCTTCCAATCTTGAACTTAGCTGCTTTATCTCACCCTCAAGAGAGAATTTATCTTTTTTCAGTTTTTCGATTTCTTCTTTAAGAGTTTCAATCTCTCTTTCATCCACCGACTCAAGATCCTCTCTTCTCGTTTCAAGTTTTTTTATTTTTTCCTCAATCTCTGAAAGATTTTTCTCTAAATCTTTGAGGGATTTTTCAACTTTTTCTTTGTTATTTAGCTTCTCAGAAAGTCTCAGATAACTGTCGTAGTCAGATCTCAGATTTTCAATGATGGTTTCGTAGTTCTCTCTCTCCGTTTTTAGCTTTCCATATTCTGAGTAAACATTCTCATAATCTGATAACATCGACTCTATTTTCTTGAGTTCCTCTTTTCTTTTTTCAAATTCCAATAGATTTTTAGATATCTCTTCCTCTATCCTTTTCTTTCTTTCAAGCTTCAATTCGCTGCCCTCGACCTGTTTTAACGTCTCCATAAACTTATCTTTATCCTTCACAATCTCCTCAAGTTCCTTTATTTTGTTCTCGATATCTTTGATCTTAGTTTTTTTCTCCTCTAAAGCCGTGATTAATTCGTTTTCCCTCTTTACTTCAGTTTTTAGCTTTATAACAGCTTTTTCGAGTTCTATTTTCTTATTAAAAGCTTTTTCAATGATTTTTTTCTTCTCTTCGAGTTCTCTTAATTTTTTCTTATCATCTTCGATTTCTTCCAAGATCTTATCGCTTTCATGGAGTATCCGATCACACTTTTCATTCAAAATTGGACATAAACCCCTTTTCGCCTTTTTAAGGGTTTTTTCTGCATTATTTATCTTATCTTCAAGTTTTGCAAGAATTTCTGAAATTTTCTCCCTTTTTTCCTCAATTCCCTCAAGCTTCTTTAATCTCGATACAACTTCTTCAAGAAGCTTCTTTTTTTCGTCTATTTTGCTCAGCTCATTCTCCATAGTTTTAATGTCTTCTCGGAGGTTTCTCAGATTTTCATTTAAGTTTTTCAGATCATTCTCTGCAATTTCGATCTTTTTCAGTTTTTCCTTTAATTTTATCTCTTTCTCAGCCTTTTCTTCAATCCCCTCATAGTTTATCAGCTCTTCTTTTAAATTCTCAATCTTTGTAAGCAAACTCTCGATTAAGCCCTTAATTTGGGATTCTCTGCGTTTTAGATTTTCCATTTCTTTTAATTTTTCTTCAATCTTTTTGAGCTGATCTCTGATTTCTCCAAGTTTCTTTGTAGTTTCAATGTATTTTTTGTAATTCTCTTCGAGTATTCTGATTTTTTTCTCAGCTTCCTTGATCTCATTAAATTCCTTTTTCAACTCTTCAAGAGATTTTTCAAAAATATTTCTTTTCTCAAGCAAATTTTTTACTTCATTTTCAATTTCGTTTATCTCTTTTTTTACTTTTTCAAGCTCTTCAAGCCTTTTTTCTTTTTTGCTTAGAAGATCCCCTAAGACTCTAAGTTTAGAGTTCTTATCTTTAAATTCCTCATTTAACCGTTCAAACTCTTTTTGTGTTTCTCCCTTAGATTTTAATCTCTCCTCGATTTTTACAACTTCCCTCTCGATCTTAGCTAATTCGTTCTCAAGATCTCTCTCGTATTCTCTGCTTTTTTCATAAGCCCTTTTGTATTTCTCAGTTCCGATAAGCGGCGAGAAAATTCCCTCTCTACTGCTGGGAGGCAAGAGAAAGTGAGAGACTATACCCCCCTGAGAAACTCCGAGTGCATTCTGAAATATAACATCAGGATCAACATCAAGCCTAAAATGTTCTTTTATCCATTCTTGGACATTTTTCACACCTTCCCTAATCCTACCAAACTCCAAATCCTCAACATAATAGTCAACGGTTCTATCCTTTTCTATCTTCCTAACTATCCAGTATTCCCTCTCGTCTAGGGGACTAACAATCTTAACGCGAACTTCTCCTCTGATCTCACCCCTCCTTATGAAATCTGAGATATTGTAGGGAAGATAATTAAAGACCGTAAATCCTATCGCTTCAAGAATTGTGGATTTTCCCGCACCATTTTCACCGATTATTGCATTTAGTCCCTTTGAGAATTTGATTTTCTGATTTTTATAACTTTTTATGTTTTCTAAGCGAACTTCTTTGATCATAAACCTCCCACCATCTCCACTCGTCTTCAGCTTGCTCTTTTTTAACGACTTTTTTTGCCTCTTCTATTTTTTCCGATAAGATATCCTCTATCAGGCTGTTAACAGCTTTCGTATTCCCCAAAACGAATAACTCCTTAAGCTTTATAATCTCTTCACTTATATCTTCATATCCAAAACCCTTTAGAAGGGATTTCACAACGTTTTTTTCAATTGAAAGTTTGTCCGAAATATTCAGATCCAACGCCTGAACGATTCCCCTTTCGTAATCTACTTCAAGTCTAAGGGCGAGGGGATCAAGAACTTCCTTTGCGATCTTTTCTATCTTATCTCTATCGATGTTCTCTTTTGTTTTTATTTTTAGGTGGATTACTTCTTTTTCGTTTGTATCAAATTTTTTCAGTTTCTCTCTGAAGTCATTGTAATTCGTAAAATCGAGTTCTATTATCCTAAAGGTTCTCGGAGTGTAAAATCCTTTCTCGTGCCGGTATCTAAGCTCACCGTCGTAATCCACGACGAATATCCCTTTTTCGTAGAAGAATTCCCGAACATCGCAACTTTCGAGACTTCCGGGATTGAATATGAAATCTTTTTCAACGTATTTCTTGTGGATGTGTCCAAGGGCTACGTAATCCAACCTCTCTTTAAATTTGTAAAGTCTTTCGGAGCTTATGCATCCGTAGATGTTCATGTAACCCTCTATCCCAAAATGAGACATGAAAATTGTGAACCCATCTCTCCTCACATTCGAAAGATACAAATCCAAGATCTTTTCTGTCAGAGAGCCGTAATACTTCATTCCGTAAATAATTCCGTCGCCGAAATCGTATTTGGCACCCGTTCTTCCATTCCATTCCTCTAACAGAATCTTACTTTCACGAAATCTCGGTTTCAGGTTTATCAAGAGATCCTGAGAGGCAAGGTAATCAATCCAAGTGAATTTTTCACGATAATATGTCGAATCGTGATTACCCTCAACAGCGATAACGGGAACGCTACACCTCTCAAGAACTATTGTCGCTTGAGCGAGGGTCATAGGATCCATTTCACTCTTTTTATGAAAGAGATCTCCGGCAATAAGAATGAAGTCAGGCTTTTCCCTTTCAGCAAATTCGATGGCTTTCTTAAACGCTTGTGCGAAATCCTTTGCTCTTTCCTCATATCCGTATTGTCTATAACCGAGATGGACGTCTGCAATGTGAACAAATCTCACAGAGTTATTTAACTATATAGAATATTTAATATTTCCGCTGAATTAATTTAAATGTTTCACACAAACAATTTAAAGGACATTGATAACATTTAGGTTGCTTTTTACAATAGTATTTACCAATCGTAGTAACTCCGGCATAAAATAGCTTTAAAGAATACAGTTGATGGCGAAAATGCTCAAGGATGGATTTTCTAAGAGTTTCGTAATCGGTCTCTTTAAGCGAGAAAAGTCTACCAAGAACCCTCTTAACGTATTCGGAAATAGGTATAGTCGGTTTGTTTAAAGCGAAAAGAGTTATGGCATCAGCGGTTTCCCTTCCAATACCGTTGATTGACTTCAAAAAAGATCTAACCTCTTCAACATCCATCTTACGGAGTTCATCCAACCCTCCGATCTCCGTAACTTTTTTTGAAAGTTCTATGAGACGTCTTGCTTTTAATCTCCTTAATCCTACGGGCTTTATGATTTTCTGAAGCTCAATTTCATCGATATCACTTAGTTTTTTTAGATCTAACAGATTGCGTTTGCGTAGATTTTCCAATGCCTTTTCAACATTCTCCCAACGAGTTAATTGAACAAGAATAGCAGATATCACTATCTCTTCGGGTGACGATAGTCCGCCCCACCATTTTGGTGATTCGGGCTCGTCGATAACCCAACCTTTTAATGGTTTACGATGAAAAATTTTCAATATAGTGTTAAGACTATCTAACATTAAAAACGTTACTTACCTCTCCTCTCCTTTGATTTCGGTCTTAGTCCTTTGTATCCACACTTTCTACATGTTCTTGCTTTCATCGGATTTCTGGCGTTGCATCTCATACATATCTTTACATTGAACAATCTCGCCTCCGCTTCAGGAAACCTTGCCATGATTGGAAGATAGAGATAGTGTATTTAATCATTGTGCTATATATGACCCCTCCCCACCCCGAAGGGTAAGGGTAATTGTTCCTGAACATGCACCACTACCACCTTAACGGTAGCTTTACGATAGATCAGAACACCTTACTAAAAATATTTTGTGAGGTCTGTCCAATCATTGACTGTTCGCTGGCTTTCAGGGTTTGTCTAAACATCTTCACAACCAGATTCTGATGAGTTTAAAACTCCTACGAACTTTCTCGATAGCTACAGGTAAAACTCTCCGGCACAAACATGAATAAATTTTGTATTTCCCTCCACAGAATATCTCCCAGTTTTCGCTGGAATCAAACACGAATATCCTTTCCTAAGATTCGCAACTTCACGTTTACTTTTCAGAGTTAATGGTGCCCCAAGTGCTAAAATTATATTAAACGTGTTGATTTCAAATTCCACTTCACCTTTAACTTCAACTGTTTTGGCTTCAAATTTATCCGTGATTATTTTTCCCTTTTCGCCTTTTATATCCTTTAATGAAGTTTTTTTCATTTTTAATGCTTTCAAAGCTTTTTCAATGTGTGTTTCCCTTCCACTGAAATCGTAGATTCTGTAGGTTAGATCAGAGTTCGTGGAAACTTCAAACAGTTTTACCTCCTCAGCAAAATGGATTATCCCCGCCGGTATGTAGAATGCGTCCAAGTGTCCCGCTTCAATTTTATTTATCTTCTCAATTATTTTATTATCTTGCAAATCTTCTACAGAGATGTCTTCTTTAAAGCCTATATACACTTTACCTTTACCAATTACCATCCAAGCTTCATCCTTACCTACATCCGTCTCTCCAAGCATTTTTGCAACATGATCTGATGGATGAACTTGAACACTAATTCTCGTTCGGATATCCAGTAGTTTGACAAGAATTGGAATAGTATCCGTTTTTAACTCACCTAAAATCTCATCTTTAGCCTTCTTTACCAAATCTATTAGGTTTATTTTCCCTCCGTTAATACTGACGTAAGATGGTCTTGAAGGATGGGCTGAAAACTCCCAAGATTCTCCGATTCTTTTATTAATCTTTAGATTCTTTAAGTTAGCTATCCAATTACCACCCCAAGCCTTTTCAACCAAGTTCTCTTCGGCTTGAAAGATAAAATCGGGAAGCTCCATGATACATCATTTCCTTTTAGTAATTTATCATTTCTCCAAAAATTTATCATGATTCATCACAGACCCTCCCCCCTTTATTTCTTGTGGAACTCTAAAACAACACTATCAAAAAATTTATTGAAACAAAATTTGATAAAATCTCTCCCCTTAAGAAAATACTTGGAAATAACACTTTAATTAAAAAACTCTAAACAAAAATTGAAAATAGCCAAATAATTAACTAACAGAAAGTCTTTCAAGATTGCTTATTAGATTCCATATTACGGTTCTCACATGCATTGGGAGATTTGGGTCTGAAGATAACTCTTCAAGAGTAGATATAGCGCTTGCCGCTTTCAAAGCTAAGTCTCCTTCTTTTTCAAGTAAACTCTCTTTAATCTCGTTTGCAGTTCTTCTTACATTTCTCGGAACTGTATCATCATGTATAATTCTGTCCAAGATTTCCAGAACATCGTTCAATGCTTCGGTCAAATGTATCACCCCCCAAACAAAATTAAATATCACAAGTCTTTAACAACTGACATGGTTGAAGATAAAAAAATTTCGGAATCAGCAGAACTCTTATTAAAAGGTGCAAAAATGTTGAAATATCACTGCCCCGATTGTCTGTTACCTCTTTTCAAAGACAACGAGAGGGTGTTTTGCCCGTCATGTAAGACAGAATACATAATAGAAGAAAGTAATGTCATCCCAAAAGCTCAAATATCAGAAACTGAAAAACGAGAGAAAGTAACTAAAAGAAAAAAAGAAATAATAACCGAAAGTGTTTTGGATAATGATTTGATAAAGCTTATAGAAAAGCTTATAGAAAAATTAGTTAGGAGAGCTATGTCAAGTGAGAGTTTAAATGAAATTCGTGAAATTACAGAGATTGTAGAGCGTTTAACGCACGTTCTTGAAAAAATAAAGTATAAATAAAGTATATTAAATAGAATAGAACTTTAGAATGTTAAGTGAGTTTTAATTTAAGTATATAGTTTCTATAATGAAAATATGAATATCGATTACATCATGAGAATAAAATTCAAAATATTTATTATTAAATGTAGGCAATATTATAATTTTAATTTTATTAAATTTATGTTTTCACACAGTAAATTGTATACACATAGTGTACATAAGTCATCTCTTTTTATCTCTGGAAACTTTTTCGGTAATGTCACTATAATGTTGATAGATTATAGTAATGGATGCACAATTTAAG
>CBEWZU010000075.1:0-8329 GCA_965561205.1 uncultured Archaeoglobaceae archaeon
AAAAAGTACTTCGTAGTCTCTGTCCAAACTTTGCAAACAGGTGTGGAAGAGCTTGAATTCGATTTCGTAATTCGTTTTCTTAGAAAGCACGATCACAGTCAAAGCCCAAACTATAAAGGAAACCAACATAGCGATTACATTTCTCATAACGTGGAGCTCGAAAATTGAGAGGAGAAGCAGTGAAACTAACTTGAAGTTTACGAAGAACATGAAGGGGAGGATTAAGTTCAAAACCTTTAGGATAACGCTGTCAGGAAGGGCGAAACCTAATGCGAATCCGACAATTGAGGGATAAAACTGAAACAAGTAGGGAATCCACAGCCTTGGCTTTTTCAAAATACTTGGGAGATTCTCTATAACGACTTCTGCCCCGCCCAAACTCCACCTCTCTCTCTGAGCAAGCCAGTCTTTAAGTCTCGACGGTGATTTTGTTATCGCTCTCCCGCACACACCGACTCTATACCCGTTGAGACCTAACCTTATGCCCAAATCTGTATCTTCGTTTATGCGCCTTCTGAATCCACCTAATTTTAGAAGGACATCCCTCCTTATTCCGAAAGCCGCACCGTTCAAGCTTAGGCAAGAGCCAAGCTTCGATGCGATCTTTGCAGTAAGAAACATGTTGAAGAACTCTATTTTTGCGAGTCTTTCGATTAGGAGGGAGGCGTTAACTTCCTTCACGATCTCCACGGCATCGAACTCCTCGAAATCACCCAACTCTACGATTCTCGTATCGGAATCCATGAAAATTATGTAATCTCCTTCAGCTAAACTGATCGCATCGTTCAAAGCCCTCCATTTCCCCCTCCTCTTCTCGCTTATCGTTGCTTTCAAATCGTGTTCTCTCACTATTCTCAGAATTTCGTCGTTTGGTTCGTCAACCGCAACAATTACCTCGAACCCCTTTTCCTTCAGCTTTTTCACGTTCTCCTTGATGAAACCGGGTTTTCTATAGGCTACGAGAACGGCAGATTTCATTCGAGTCTCTTCTCCAAATTTTCGATCTCTTTTATAATTTTTGATTTTAATTCTTTCAAAACGTTTATCGGATTTTCAGCCTTGTAAATGTATCCGATCCAACCTTTCTTGACTATTTCTCTTTTTACAATTCCTTTTCTACAAAGATCCTTCAGCCTATCCCTAACAAACCTTGCAGATAAATCTAACTCCTTTGCAATCTCGCTAACCCTCATCTCTCCCTTCTCCAAAAGCAGTGAGTAGATTTTCGCATCTGACGGCTTGAACTTCAAATCCTCGATGATCCTCTCGATGTCAAGTATTACGTTTCTCATCAAACTCACCATCCAAAACTTTGAAGTAAATATTTTCTATTCTTTTTGCAACGACATCCCAAGAGTATTCTTTTTCGACAAGTTTTCTTCCCTCTTTCCCGAGTTTTTGTATTTTATCCGGATTCGAAAGAAGGTTCGCAACAACCTTCGGAAACTCCCACAAGTTTGTGGTTATCCCGCCGCTTTTAATTATTTCTGGTAATGCCCCCACCTTCGTCGCAATAACTGGAGTGGAGCAAGCGAGAGATTCGATCGCTGTTATGCCAAAGGATTCCATCGTTATGGACGGTATAAGGGTTATGTCGGCGTAGTTGTATAGTTTCGGAAGATTATCGTCGGGAACGAATCCAAGAACTCTGACGTTTTTGCACAAGGCTCTCTGAAGCTTCAATATCGGCAACGTAAACATTTCGTCCTTCCCCGCTATGATCAATTCGGCATCGAGCTCTTTCAGACATTTGAAAAGTAGGAGAGTAAGGAGATGCACACCCTTCCTTGCCGAAAGTCTGCCGATATACAGCAGAGCTCTTCTCTGCCCATAATCTTTCATCGGTCTGAATTTTTCCACATCAACTCCATTCGGGATTACCACGATGTCTTTGAGCGTGAAATTCGAGATGAATCTTTTCGCCACATTGCTTACGGCTATTATCGCGCTGGCGTCATTCAGGTATCTGAATCCGAGTTTGAGCAACTTCCAGAAGTATCTGTCGTATAGCGGTGCTATCGAATGATTCGTAACGATCGCTGGGATCCCTTTTTTCTTGGCAATCTTCAACGCTCTGAACGTTAGGGGCGTGAAAGCGTGATGGATGTGCACGATATCGGGTCTTGCGTTCATGCTTTCGATACTGTTGCTCAGGATGACTTCGTGCCTTAAAAACCTGCTGAGTTCGGTCATGTGCGTGTTTATTCCTCCTGTCTTCCCGTAAAATTCGCTTAGCATCAGAATTCTCATGCGATCACCTCAGCTATGAACTCATTTTGTTCCCATATATGAACCGAAAATAGCATATATCTTATAATCCTTTCGTAATATGGTGAGAGTATGAAAGAGGTAAAAATCAAAATCCCAACTCCAGATGACTTTGTTTCTGGAGAGTTTGGAAAGCACATGCTAAAAGCATACAAGGAATTTCTGCTTGCCGTAGCAAGCATTCCGCATAGACACATGAAAAAGATAGAGGAATTTGAGAAGCAAATCGAAGAGAGAAAGAAAGAAAAGACTTGATTATTATTTTTTAATTTAATGAGAGAATGACCATCGACGAAATCATAAGCAGGCTGTTTAAACCGAACGTAGAAAGGCTGAAGGCGAGATGGGATGTCGAGGGGTTGATCAAAGCCTTAAATCACAGAGATTACAAGGTCAGAACAAAGGCGGCGGAAGCTCTCGGGGAAATGAAAGCTAAGGAAGCTGTGGATCCACTAATCAAAACTCTGAAAGATGAGAATTCTGAGGTCAGGAAAACCGCCGCTTACGCTCTCGGTAGAATCGGAGATGAGAGGGCGATTAAGCCGCTCGTTGAGGCTTTGAAGGATGAAAGTTTGGACGTCAGATTCGAAGCGGCGAAGGCTCTTAAGGAACTCGGCTACAAAAAGTTTGCGAAACTTCCAAAAATAGTCTCAGATGCGTTGAACATTTCGAAGGACGAGGCATTCAAGATTTTGGAGAATATAAGATCGGGAAAATTTGATTTTCTCAGGAGGTGATTGGATGGAGGGTTCGATCGGAAGATTTTTGGGTGATGTTATCGCACGCCGCATGGTTGAAAAGTTCGGTAACGACATTGAAGGCTTGAAAAAGTCCTTGGACTACCTTTTTTCTTGGGAAAGAGATTTTAAGATCAAGGTAGAGGGAAACACCGTAATTTCATCGGGATTGTGCCCGATTAGGAGATTCTATCCGAGGTACTGCGAGAAAGGTTGTGTGGCATTTGCGGAGAAATTTGCTGAACACTTTAAAGCCAAGGTCGAAAGGATATCGATCGATCCTTGCACGTTCAGGTTTATTTTGGCGTAATAGCTTATAAATGATGTCGCTGCAAAGGGAGGTGAGTTCTATGGGTAGTGCTGAGATTGTTCTAACAGCTCCAGCCACTGAGATGAGCACCCATCACGGTAAGGAGTTTTTGGGCTTTGGAACGTGCACACCTCCGGGAGTAGTTCCCAGCTGGTTTGTGAAGCTTTTCTTCTATCCGAAGGTTAAAAACAAGAACGGAGTAGTTAAATTTGCTCCTTATGGGCTGAGAAAGGTTGAGGCGGCTTTAATTGAGAATGGCTTTAACGTCGTTACAGTTCACCCATATGACATAGAAAAATACTTGAGCAATGCAAAAGTCGTTGGAGTTTCCGTCATGGATCCTCTTGGATTTGGCCCAGTTAGCGTTACCTTTTCATCACTTCTTGGTGGAACTCCTTCTACAAGGCTTGAGTTCGTAAATCTGATGGAGAAGTTAAGACCATTTAAAGACAAAATAAAGATAATAGTTGGAGGGCCCGGTTCTTGGCAGCTTGAATGGGATGAATACTGGAAGAACTTTGTTGATTGCATCGTCATAGGGGAAGCAGAGGAAGTCGCTCCAGATTTGTTTAGAAAGGCTTTAAGAGGAGAGATATTGCCAAAAGTTATTCACCGCAAAAGTCCAGATGTTGAAAAGATACCAACGATAAAGAATCCTTCAGTAAACGGTTTAATCGAGATTTCGAGAGGATGTGGAAGAGGATGTCGTTTCTGCAGTGAAACTTTGAAGAGGAGAAGGGACATACCGCTCAATAAAATACTTGAGGAGGTAAAGCTAAATATAAGAGAGGGGAGTAAAGGCGTAATTTTACATGCTGAAGACGTACTGCTTTACGGCTGTAAAGATCCTAAGTTTGTCCCAAACGAAGAAAAAGTTGTTAAACTTTTTAAAGCTGTAAAAACGATTACAGATCACGTCGGCATAAGCCACTGTTCTCTTGCAGCAGTCTCTTCCAAGCCTTCACTTGTTGAAGAAATAAGCCACATACTTGAGGTAGGTGAGAAAATACCAATGTTCGGTGTTCAGACTGGATTGGAGACTGGAAGCTCAAGGCTTATGGAGAAATACATGCACGGCAAATGTCTACCTTTCCATCCGAACGAGTGGTGTGAAGTAGCTGAACAAGCATTCGCTATCATGCACGACAATCTTTGGATTCCGGCTGTAACGCTTTTGATCGGTCTGCCCGATGAGACTGACGATGATATCATTAAAACCATTGAACTCGTCGAAAGACTTAGAGATTACCGCTCTCTCATCGTTCCTCTAATCTTCATTCCGATGGAGGTTTGTGCTTTAAGGAGAGAAAGGAGATTTGCTAAAGAAAGTTTAAGGGAGACGCACTGGGAACTTTTAATAGCATGCATGGATCACGACATTTACTGGGTGGATGATTTAGAAGAAAACTACCTTGCCGGATTTAAGAATATTCCTGTTAAGTTGGGCTATCAAGCTTTTGCATGGTGGGTTAAGAGAGCTTGGAAGAAGAGAAGGGGAAAAATCTTAAAGTTGTATGCTTGAAATTTAACACTTTAAAGGTTGAAAGGATACCAACTGAACCTGCGTTTAGGTGGTGAAAAGCCTTGAATGTTCAAACATGCGGTGCTGGGATGGCTAAAAGCTACCTTTACATGCTCCTTAGCAAAGACTTTGACGTCGGCATTAAAGATGTAAGGGCGGGGCCAGACTGCAGGTGTGCGTGAGGATTGCATATAAACAGGCGAAAAAGCTGTACAGGGAGATCAGAATAGACTTGGATGAATACATCTTTCTCAAACCCAAATACGCTGTGGCAAATGAAATAAAGATCAAAACCTTATGTTGAGGCTACGGGATACAAGAGAGTATCGCTTCCAAAATTGCTTCCAAAATTGGATGACAGGCTTTATCCAACTATTCAAATGATTGAGGAGCACGATGCTGAGGAGAACATATACGCATATGCAAGGAGAACTGGCTACGCTTGGGCTTTTTCCTTAGGCAACAGCAGATGGCACATAGAGGCTGGAGATTTAAACGAGAAAAGAGCTCTTGAGTTAATAGAGAGACTCGAACAGGAATACGGATTCGATGGAGGAGATAAAATATATAGCTGCAAGTTAAAAATGAGGATACTACTACCTTCAAAGTGTAGGCCGTTTGTAAGTGGAAACGTCGTCGGTGTTAGAGAAGCTATTGGCTGTGTTAGCGGCTTCGGAGAAGGCAATGCTCCAGCTTTAGAATCTGCAAAAATCTTTTATGAGTGTCTGATCAACAATAAATTAGTAGAATATGAGAAAAGAATTCTAAAGGAGTTCAAATGGATTGAGAAGCATAAATTCGTTGAAACGGTTCAGAATTGCAAAAAATTTGCCGCACTTCTTCAACTTCCGAGAGTAATAACTATTGAAAAGAGGAGGAGTGCCAAGTATTCAATCAAAGATTTAGTGTATTTGATAAATACACTCAAGCCGTGATGAATATTCGAAATCTTTTTCGTCTGTGTTGAGGATGGGAAAAGGAGATGCATAAAGAGGAGATCATATTTCTGCACCTAACACTTTTCCAGCTAAAACAGATGTTTGAAAGGGCAGGTTTTACAAATGACTTCTTCTCAGCTTACGAGCGACTTGACATCATTCCTGCACACCTTTACAAACACAAAAATGATCACAAAAAGGCAATTCTAACTCTATGTAATGGGATTCTCGAAATCTTCAAAAATCAAGAGGAAATCACGATGCTCTTGGAGAAGAGCCCAAGTTTAAAGACTTTGTTGAGAACGCAAGGATTATAAAATCGTATGCAACTTTAAAAGAAGTAAGAAGATAATAAACCTCAACGTCAGTTAATGCATTTTTGAATATGTTTGAGAAAATGAGACCCGAAGTGGGAATAGTAAATGTTGTGGCAACAAGTAAAATCGGAGAAAACATTGACCTCGGAAAGATTGCGAGAGAAGTGAAAAATACTCACTACAATCCAAGGATATTTCCCGGTCTCGCTTTGAGTGTGGACGGTCCGAAGGCAGATTTTCATTTTTAGGAGTGGAAAATTCGTGTGTACGGGAACGAAGTGTGTGGAGGATGCTGAATTGGTTGTAAAGCATGCGGTAGATGCAATAAGAAAGACTGGAATAGATGTTAAACTTGAATCGATAAAGGTCAGAACATGGTTACCTACGCTGACTTGGGTTCGAAACTCAACTTGAACGCAATGGCAATAGCATCTCTCGAAAACACAGAATACGAACCGGAACAGTTTCCCGGTCTTTTTTACAGGCTAGACGACCCAAGAGCAGTAATTTTAGCTTTTAGCTTGAGAAGGATAGTAATTGCTGGTTGCAAGACTTGGGAAGATGCGGAAAGGCAGCTGAGAAGTTTTGTGATGAGCTCTCAGCTTTTGGTTTTTCTCTGACTTTGCAACTTTTTACAATAGCTAGGCAGAATTCAAAATCATTACCACACACTTCCACTTATTTGCGAAGTGGTCTTATGATTTTCTCAACCACTTCTTCCACATTTTTGCCCTTTCCGATTCCTCTACACTCTTTATCGACATATATATAGATCCTGAATTCGCCTTTGACAAAAAGCGCTTCATCCTCTCCTAAATCCCTGAAGTAAAATGGATATCTTCTACAAGCTTCCGGCCTCTCCTCGTATATTTTACAGCTGCCTTTTTTAAAGAAAATACACTTTCCCCTCTTTTTCCTGAGGTACAAACCTATTTTACCACGTTTAAAGACACTACCATACTTTTTCAACCTTCCCTCTTCCTCAAAGGTGACGGGAATATCTAAAGTTGAGCAACACCGCCCACAACGAATACACTCCCACTTTTTTATCCTTCTCCAGGGAATCAAATTTTGCACGAATTATAAACGCATCGAGTTAGCTTAAGGATTTCCAATTTCCATCACGAAACAATTAAGAGTTAAGGTATAGGGATCTTGAATTGAATAGAGCTGATCAGACACCTTGCTTATATTCTTAAACCAAGATAATGAAAAACATCCCTAAAGCCCTTACCTCTGTACCATCTTAAATATACCTTCTTCAAAATCCTCGTTAAACAATATACCATAAACTACTTTAAATTATTATCTTTCTCTACATAATCTCCTGAGATGACATCGTAAAATATAATATCTGAATTAAATTCCATTATGTTCAAAAGAGGGAATTCGTCCATTTATGATGTCATTCTGATGTTCAAATTCCTCGACATAATCATAAAAGCATTAAAAATACACGAAAGATTTTCAAAAGTAGAGAAAAAGGAAGTTCAGAGGATTCCCTGGTATGTATGTCAAAGCTATCCGTTCTGAAAGAAGTATTTAAGTGTAGCCTTCGCTATTCAGAGTTTCCGGTAAAGAAGTTCTTTAAGCAGAGAATATTAAACCCACCTTAAATTAAATAAAGCATTCAGAACTGATAAAAGAGTAAAGACTATAGCTGAGTTTTTGATCCAGATAAATTATCTGTATACTTTTCTCGATTCTACGAAATGCTCTAACTGGTATAAAGACCTCAGCAACCTCTTCGTATGTGCTAGGGTTGGAGAAACCTTAATTCTAGTTTACCTAACAAGTTCTGGAGAGGAATTTGCTGCAGGGATTTTTGAGGGAAAAGGTTTGCTTTGACTGGCAGCTTTTGATGCGAAGAAGGTTCTGAATGGGCTCATTGAGAAGGGTTATACACCAATCGTAAAACCGACGAAAAGGTAGCCTGACTGTTTCAGTTCGAAGATAAGAGATCTTCTTTTTCGACGAATTAATTTACATGTATGTGAGTGTTTGTGAAGTTATTTTGGAGCTTTAAGCGTTGAATTTGTGAGAGGCTAAAATCAAGAGGAAAAAATAGTAAAACGAGAATTCTTGCAAGAAATATAGTCTACTGTATAAAAATAGCTTTGAAGTAGAAGTATGGAGTAATTTTGAATGAATTTTTAGACATGGTCGAAATTATCAAAAAGCTAAACTTCTTCCATTCCCATAAATTTAAAAGAAACCTCTTCACCAGTAAATACTCC